>NZ_AP028634.1:1200000-1500000 GCF_033097485.1 Pyrofollis japonicus | reverse complement strand
TCCTAAGAGCATGCTATACCCGTTCTCTTTTTCAGGATGACTGTTGATTATTATGCTGGCTGAGCCTGAACCAAATATTTTGTTTGCGATGTTCTTTATCTTATCTGCTACTTCTCTCCTAGTGACAATACAAGTCTCGACTACGCCTATTGATGCCAGCACAGACAAGGGATACCATATAAGTGGGTGCCCATTTATATCTATGAGCTGTTTTGGTTTTCCCAGACGGGTACTTAGCCCAGCCGCAAGTACTAGGGAGCTACGAACCATTACTACCACCCCCAAGTCTACGGTAGCAGGACCATACAGCGAATTAGTAGCAAACTTATTGACCAATGCCATTGGCGTGTTTTAAACATGTTATTAGCATTAATAAGAGTAAGTTACGCGGTCGCCATCGCTGGGCTTCAGCATCTGTGGCTAAAACTTAGTGTCGGTGGTTTCGCTCATCCCAGGTAATGAGTATATTACTTGTCTATGTGAACCAAAAATAGTGTTTTGGAAAACATTGTAAGTGTTGCTAGCGTTTTATTTTGCTTCTGGAGGTTTTGCCTTTCTTTCCTCGACTTTGACTGTTTCGCCCCTCTCTATCCTCAGCCTTGCTGTTCTTGCTAGTTCTCTTATAATGTCAGTCTTAGTTACTACACCTACAACTTTGCCTTCCTCGTCAACTACTGGTATGCCGTCAACATTGTGCTGCTTCATTAGCTCTATTGCCTTTACAACGTCGTCGCTTGTCTTAACATATACGTTGCGGAGTGGCACCATAGCGTCTAGGACTAACAGTGGTGTCACTTTTACATAGCGGCCTTTGCGGGCTGCTCCTCTGACTAGCTTTCTAACCCATATTAGTCTGCGGCTCTTTATCCCGGTGACGGCGTCTTCATATGCTACGAAGGGTAGACGGTTGGCTGAGACGACGCCGAGTATCTGTGATCCGTCATACACTGTTAGTGCGTCAAGATAGAATGTTTGCATCTTCTTTACTGCGTGGTATAGGCTGTGATGCGGGTGAACTATGCCTATGCGGCCTGGTGTCATTATGTTCTCGACGCGCGCTCTACCCCTCATGTACTGGGCATACGCTTCTACAATATCGTCTTTTGTTATGAATCCTATTGGCTGGCCTTTTTCATCTTCAACTATGGCTACTTCCGCCTTAGACTGGGCCATCATTAGTGCCACTTTCTCGATGCTATCATCGGGTTTTACTCGAGGTATTTCAGTGTCCATTATGTAGTCGATGAAGTATCTGTCGTGTACTCTGCGCTTCCATATGGGTCCCTTAAGGCCTATTGCTCTAAGCATGCTCCACTTGCTGACGACGCCGACGATTTGTCCCTTCTCATCAACAACGAGTAAGTAGTTTGTCCTATACCGTAGCATCATTCTGCGTGCATGCTCAACCGTGTCGTTTATCGTGACCGCTGGGAGTTCTGCACGAGCAATACCTGCTGCGCTCAAGCCTACAAGGCTCTCAACTGGCGGCCGTGCGACTAAAACTTGCTGCAATACTTGCTGCGTTGTGGCGTATGTCACTCTCTCTTCAGGCTTTACCTCTATTGGAAGTGCTGCCTTCTTTGCAGGCTTTACTCTTCCCGGCTTTGCTCCTTCTAGATACGCTCTCGCGACATCGAATATGGTTATCACTCCAATTATCTTTCCTGTTTCCTCGTCTATTACGGGAAGTATTGGGAAGTCGTTTTCAACCATTATCTTAGCGACATACTGTATGGGTGTCTCTGGTGTTGCTACAGGTGCGCCTCTTAGCATTATTGTCTTGACCTTTGCTATTGATTTAAGGCCCCGCTCGCTCTCGCGGTGGAAGAACCACCTCCCTGTTGCAACGAACTCTCTAAGGGAAATAATGCCGACAGGTATTGGTTCCTCCTTGCTTCTCACAACGACCTTGCCGAGCTTACCGTGATATACAATATCGCTCCATACCTTATTGACTCGTTCATCTTGATACGTTATGTACTCTTCAAGATCCTCAGTAGTCATTACTTCCGCAACTGTTTCGGCTATGGGTTCAAACCCAGCAGCCATTAATCCTCGAACAATGTCTGCGATGCTTGCAACACCTATTACTACCGGGTTGTCCGGTGAGTCAACTACCGGAACTGCATAGACTTTTTCCTCTTCCATTCGCTTGACCACAGTCTCTATGTCGTCGTCTTTGTATGCTACTGGCCAATCAAGAGCTATGTCTTTTGCTCTCAGATGAGAATAGTGGCTCGTTATCTGTATTATCTCTCTCCAAGTAACATATCCTACTAGCTTCATTTCTTTTTCATTGTTTACTATAACTGCTATTGGCTCCTCGTTGTCGCGTAGCATAGCCCTTACGGCTGTTGCTGGTATATCAGCTGTGACGACAACACGAGGCTTTCTAGCGACCTCCCATATCTTCACTCCTGGATTCACCCCAGCAAAAGAGCTAGGAAAGCCTAGAATAAAAGAACCAACGCTCTTTTTCACTCATGCGTCAAAACCACGGCTCATGTACAGTGCTTACTATCCCAATAATTTGCTTCATTATATTTCTTATCTATATGAGCTACAAGGCTTATTCTTGGACGCACACCAAGATCGACAAGAATCCTTGTCGCCGCATTTAGTCCTGCAACACCATTTATTTCGCCGCCAGGGTAACTGCTAACGCTTCCATGGTATAGGCATGGAATCGGTGTACGATATTCACCCCATCCGGGCAAGGGGCGATTGTCAAACAAGTATTCATCAACCATTGGCACGTGGTCTGGATGGCCAGTATAGTTTTTGCAACATCTTATTTGGGTTCTCCGGTCACGTTCATCGAGAAGGATGATATCATCGTCACTAGCACCTGGCAGAACCAGTTTAGCAGGATTATCAACTATTCCGCTAAACTGAACAAGGCACTTACCGCCGACGCAATCACCATAAACATATTCACCACCGATATCACCGCGCCAATATACATAGATAGGTCTGCCCTGCCACGATTTCTCTGCGGGAGGAGAGGGCTGCCTAGCTACAACAACATCTACGCGTTTTACATTGGACCTTAGCGTTATACTCTCTCGTAGCTTCTCAAGAGCTCTTATCTCGTTCTCCGGAAGCAATTCGTAACCTTCAATATCAAGAAGCGAAGTTATGGGAGCAGAGAATAAGACTACTCGAGAGTATATAGTTTTTCCACTCGATAACTTTACCCCATTTACACGCCCACCACTAATAGAGAACCCCGTAACGCTTTCACCCAATACCAGCTTCACTCCATACTGTTCCGCGAAGCCCCTAAGGCTCTTAGAGAAAGAGGCCATTGAATATACTGGCCTATACCAGATGTTGTTGTTCTGAAGATAGTATGCCAGTACAAATCCATTTGAATAAAGCATTGATGGATAAATGAAGTAGTCCCAGTACTCCCGCGGCACAAACCACGAGAGTATCTCTGCGCTCTTATGCTCCAATACGTCGACGACATCTTTGCAAGCTTTGTCTGACTCAAGTACCTCTATGCTATAGTTAAGGCTTGGCGCTGAGGGCGTAAAGTATAGCCCCTTAGACTTGTAGCATTTCCAGAACTCCGCTATAAGATCTAAAATGCTTGGCTCAATACCGCGCTCACTTAGCTCTACTCTAAGCTTATCTTTTTTACTCCACCAGCGAAACTCTATACTCTCATCGGGCGCTAAAGCAACCCAACTAGGATCAGCATATTCTGTTCTCGGAAAAGCCTCCGGGAATTCTCTCATAAGTTCTTGAGGAACAAGTCCTATAACGTATGCATAGCGCGACGAAGGCAACCCACCCACATATTTCTGCCCAGCAAGGCCACCTAGACTGTAGTTCCTCTCGACAAGAACTACGTCTAGGCCATGCATCGCTAGTATGCCTGCAGCCAAGACACCGCTATGCCCGCCACCTACTACAACTACGTCGTGCTCACTCATTGCCCGGAATCCGGCAACACAAGTATTTTCTGGGCAGGTTTTAACTTATGGTTACACGAAAGAGCCGACAATACACGAATCCAAAGTTTTGAATCCAGGGTTACTAGCCATTATTCAAGACCAGGAGTAATGATGAGGGCCTTTAGGGCCAGAGGGAAACCGATGAACTAAGTACCCTCGGCTGAACCCATATTTTGTACCATAGTCGCTAAGAAACCGGGGTGAAGCAATGCATCAGCTAAAGGACGTGCTCCTACTCTACCAGTATAGCGGCCCCCTATCAACCATCTACTATATCGAGGACATAATATATAAGACAAAGTCGAAGTACCAAGAGATAATCATAGCCAAGCTCAAGGAATTTGGCAAGTCGCTCATACTTGACGGTCTAATACAGAGCACCGAGTACGACGAATACATATACCACGAAGCACTGGTTCATCCATCAATGATACTCCATCCAAGCCCTGAACACGTACTCGTACTCGGCGGAGGAGAGGGCGCAACCTTACGAGAAGTCTTAAGGCATAACACAGTCCAGAGAGCAGTAATGGTTGACATTGATAAAGAGGTCATTGAGGTTTCCAAAAAATACTTGCCTGAATGGCATCAAGGTGCTTTTGAGGATAGGAGGTCAGAAATAGTCGTAATGGATGGCTTTAAATACGTTGAAGAAGCAGCCTCAAAAGGAGAGAAATTCGACGTAATCATAATGGATCTAACTGATCCCTACGGCTCCGAAATAGCTGCACATCTCTATAACGTGGACGCATTTAAACTGCTCAGCAAAGTCCTCAGCAATGACGGTGTGTTAGTAACACAAGCTGGCTGCTCGTCACTATTTCCAAAAGAATTTAAACAAGTATACGAATCCGCTAAGAAAGTATTCAAATACGTCTACGAATACGTTGCATGGGTTCCATCATTTGCGTACATGAATAGCTTCATAATCGCAAGCAACAGATTTGACGCACTAGGAATTAGCCCTAATACAGTTGAGAAAAGGATCAAAGATAGAGAGTTAAAAACGCGCTACTTTAACTCAAGGCGCTATTTTGCTATGTTCTGGCTCGCCTCGTAAGCCGGGCTCAGCATTAGGGTTGAAATGCTTGTCTATGTTTTCCGCGTAACAGTTTTTTCAAGCATAGCTATTTTCTCACAAATTCCTGCAATATTCTTTACAAGTTCTAGGGGTGCTTGGTAAAGGTAAGCGCGGCCACCCCTTCTCAGAGGATACGGTCTACGAATTACAAGTGAGCGTGCATATAGGCTGCGAAGAGCGCGCCTAACTACCTCCGGGTTCCTGCCAAGGTCATTCGCTATATCCTTAGCTATACCCCCACGCTCATTAGTTATGAGATAGGCTAGTACTTGGGCCTCTTCCTCGCTTAGCGAGAATATGCACTTAAGGACACAACGAAGCCTTTGCGGGTCGAATTCGTAAGGAACTTGCTTTGCCATTAAGACCTTCCTATAGAATGTGTCTGCTAATAAGCCGGGTTCCACAAAGAGGCACCTCCTCAGAAGGCTCCAGGAATATTATTGGTCTATTGATTCTTAAAATCAGTAACGGGGGATAAGTATTGATATAGAAGATGTTATCAATACTTATTTAAAAGTAAATCAATTGGTCTTATTTATGTAACCACAATACATTATGATTTACTTGATACTCTTTAAACGATCTATTACAAAGTTTTTGTCCAGCAGAGCTAACAGAGGCGCAGCTCTTGGCCCGCTCTCTTTACCGGTAAGCACTATGTAGAAGTATTTATAGAACTCTCTTCTCGTCTTATTGTCCCAGTCCCGCGTAAACTCTATAAGCTTTTCCTTTATTCTCTCCTCATCCCATTCCTCAAGCGCCTCGAGCACTTCACCTAAACGTTGTAGCTTCTCACGATAAGGCTTAGGTATCTTCTTGGCAATGTTCTCATCCAATTGCTCTAAAATCCTAACCTTCATATACTCTGGGGCATAGAGCTGAGCCCATTTCTTCGCACGAGGTAGAAGTGTTAACAGTCTCCTAATATCGAAAGATGATGGTTTCTCGGGCATATGGCCGCTGTGCTGTAGGCGCTTAATTGCCTCCTTTTCCCAGGTGTCCTCAGGCAATATTTGTGCTAGTATGGCTACATGCGTATAGGGTGGCTGAGCAGGCATGCTGTCTGGAGGCTGCTCGCGTACATAACTTAGCTCATAGCTTCTCTTCAGCAATAGTTCTTCTTCGGGACGCCCGGTGGTCTCAACCCCATAGTATATTCGTTCGGCCTTGTAGTAGAGGCTATAGTAGTTTGGTACTTCGTGTAATCCTAGGCTTATCTTCCTCATCGGCGGCGTCCTGAGCATTAGGAATCTGAGCACTTCTGGGTGAGCAACCTCGATCCATTCACGAGGAGTAAATCCTACGAAATCACTGCTACTCATGTCTGCTTCTTCGCCGTTGGGCTTGCGCAGCGCTACCCATTCATATGGAATGCCCTCTGGTGGCTCAACTTTAAAGAGCTGCGCAAGCTCGTTGGCACTATCTCGGCTTCCACCCGGTGTAGCATGATCCTTTCCATATGGTTCAAAGTCTACGCCGAGGAACCACCACACACCAACCCATTCTATTCTCCAATTCAGCTTCCCCTCTGTTATCGGCGCCCAGCCAACATTACCGCAGTGCTTGCACTGATACTTTACCTTCTCATTATCCATATCAATTTCCGTAGCTTCAGTTGTATCTATTCTTCCGCACCGCGAACATATTGGCTCAAAGGGTATCCAGCCTTCGGGGTAAGGCTTTCTCCCCCGATACTTGTTGATGACCTTGCGCACCTCGTCTCGTCTACGCAAAACCTCTTTCACGAACTCTTTTAGCTTGCCTCTATACATGTCGGTTGTTGACACGACCTCTATTTGGCCGTCAGTAAACTCGTGCAAGTAGGGGCCGAAGTCTAGCCAGAATCTCTCAACCCAACTGCTTAGCTCGCCATAGGGATCCGGGACACGTATTAGTGGCCAACCAGTATACTTCCTGGCCTCCTCTGGGTTCGGGAAAGCCCTTAGCTGACTCTCTTTTCCTTTCCATGCATCCTGCGTGTAGAGAGTCAAGTATTGTTTTACCTTGATTCCCTTAGAGGAGAGTATCCTTCTAACCGTTTCCGGAATTATAACCTCGCCGCGCAACCGACCGACATGCTGCAAGCCCGAAACAGAAAGACCTCCATTAAACACGTAGACTTCTTTACCTCTTTTCTTTAATTTTTCCTCAAGCCACTTCGCAAGTGCATCTATCCAGTGCATTAACTCTCCGTTATACTCTACCACGGGTTCTCTAAGGAACCTCTGCTTGCGCGCTTCTGCGACACTCACGTTGATACCCCTTGAATCTCCTTGTCTAAAACCATACACTTAGCTCCTAGGCTGCCGCTATTTAAAGACTAGAAGGAAGAGTTGAAAATGCTGTAAAAATAGCGCCAAAAACATATTTCGAAAAACAAATTGTTCTGTGGCTTAGCCTCTATAGGCAAAATATCTGATAAGCATTATTGGGCAGGCAGAGGTATATTGAGCTTCTGGACAAGTTCCTTGTACCTATTGCGAACGGTCACCTCGGTTACACCAGCGGCCGCTGCTATCTCCTTCTGCGTCCTCCTCTCACCTAATTCTAGCGCCGCTATGTAGATCGCAGCGGCTGCTAATCCTGCTGGATCCTTGCCAGCTGTTAGACCCATTCTGCGAGCCTGCATTAGTATCTCCGCAGCACGGCGCTCAACAGCCGGGCTGAGCCTGAGAGCCGAAACTATTCTAGATACATACCTAATAGGATCAACTATCGGCATACGCAGCTTCAACTCGCGCACAATAAGCCTATAGCACCTTGCAACCTCTTTGCGCCCACCCTTAACGAGTTCCGCTATGTCATCAATGCTGCGCGGTATACCCCTAATACGGCAAGCAGCATATACCGCTGCAGCAGCCATTGATTCTAGGCTTCGGCCCCTTACAAGGCCTTTCTCTGCAGCCTGCCTGTAAATCATCATAGCCGTGTCAATTATGCTTCTTGGAAGATTGAGTGCATCAACGAATCTCGTTATCTCGCGCACAGCTTGCTCAATATTCTTTTCAATGCTCGTAGCTGCACGTAGTTTTGCTTGGAGCCTTCTTAGCCTACTAGCTTCAAGCCTCACGCGGGCTTCAAGCTTACGCCCAGTAGCGTCACGATAACTTGAAATAGTGGTTAGCAAGCCGTAGTCAGGAAGGGTATGTGTTAGAGGACTTCCGACACGGCTTCTACGGGTCTTCTCCTCCGGCGTGTACGCACGCCACTCGGGCCCACTATCTATTACAGTTTCTTCAACGACTTCTCCGGTAAGCGTACAAATGTACTCGCCGCGCTCCTCGTCGAAGACAATATACTCAGGCGGGCACTCACTATGCCGCTGCTCCTCGTGCCCCTCCTTGTGGAGAATATCCTCGCTCAAGGTCTAGCTACCCCCTAGAAAGCGAAACCCTTAAAGTCCCAAACATCCTATTCCTAGGGCTAAGTATTATAAACTTTTCGGTTATAGAATACGCTAATAAACAAATCCATACTTAAACATACCTAGAACCACATGGAATCTAATCTAAGAAAGGGCCACGAGAAATAAGGACTGACAAACACCGAAGCAAGTACAAAACAAGGATCGTGTATCACTCTACTATTATTATGTTTTCCTCGGGAAAGCCCATCTCGATCAGTATCTGCTTAACACGGTGACGATGGTCACCTTGGAGCTCTATTCTACCGTTCTTATAGGTTCCGCCTGTGGCTAGGCGAGACTTTAGCTGCGATGCAAGCTTCTTGAGATCTATCTCTTTTTCGTCAAGACCTTCTATTATTGTAACCTCCCTCCTATGTTTTCGTCTCTCGAGCCTTATCTTGATGACTTGTTGCTCTCTTGCCAACTGTTCGCAGAGTTCGGGAGGCAAGCCGCCACATATGGAGGATAATTCTCCACTCATAGGTTATGCATCCCTTTTTCGAATCTTGCTCGTGTTTTCGTCCGGGGCCTAGGTAATCACGAGCTATTCTTATAAGGGTTTCGCGTAGCTACCACTCGGCTAGGGAGGATTATTGGAGCTTTACGAGCCCCGCGACAATGAGTATGAGCCTATCAAGGATAAAGGACTTATACGTTATCGTTGTGGCAGGTGCGGTATGGAGTTCACAGCACTTGATTTAGAGTATATGCCGAGCATTAAGTGCCCGTACTGCGGCTACAGAGTAGTCTATAAAGTGCGTCCACCCGGAAGAAAACTCGTTAAGGCAATATAATATTCTATAACATTCTGAATGTATCTCTTATATATTCTCGCTACACACCTTCTAGGTTTTTCTATATATCCCGTCTTGGCTTATCTCCGCCTACATGTTTGCTACTTATATGTAATGCTATTAGTTCAACAGCTGTTCTCGCTGCAAGGATGGAAGTGATTCCGCTGCAGTCATGAGGCGGGGATACTTCAACTATATCTGCAGCAATAATCTTCGCATTGCTCTCCTTTATTGATTTGAATAATATGTCGAAGACCTGCCAGGGTTCAAGACCTTCGGGCTCCGGGTTTCCGACACCAGGCGCGTATGCAGGGTCGAAGACATCCATGTCTATTGATACATACACCGTGCTGCACTCAGCGGTTCGAAGCCAGCGCTTTATCCTGTCTATTGCCTCCCTTAACCCAAGTAGCCTTATGCTATGAGATGTGAGATATCGTATTCCTGCACTATTTGCATATTCGATTTCCTCTCTAGTGAAAGCCCTTACGCCCACGACGAATACCTTGTCACTCCCATATTTTTCGACTATTCTTCTGAGAACGCATGCATGGCTAAAGGGGTCCTCCATGTACTGGTTTCTTAGGTCAAAATGGGCATCAAATACAAGGAAGCATGTATCACTGTATTTTCTCTTAATTGCACCGAATGTCGCTATTGTTATGGTGTGTTCCCCGCCAAGGAATACTAAGAGCTTGTCACCACTGTATTGCTCCGCGAGCTCGTATGCTACATCTTCTATTCTTCGAAGCGCGTCCCTCGGGTTAAGTGGAAGATATATGTCGCCAAGATCGCCTATCCGGTAGTCGTCTACATCTATCATTGCTCGAAGAGAATAGAATTCAATGTTTGTTGCTGCATTGCGTATTGCTTGGGGGGCAAAACGGGATCCAGGCCTAAAGCTCGAAGTAGCATCATATGGTATTCCTACTATCAGTGCAATAGAATCCTCCGGCTTAGCCTCTACACCGCCAAAGACCATACTGCCTCTAGTGAGGTACAGATCAGCTAGCCCCACCTGCTCCACCTCTTTGGAGAACGTAAATAAAGCCTTCAAAAGACCGTGTAGCACCGGGTTCGCGGGGGGCTATTATGTCCGTTGACAAACATGAAGCAGTAATGGAACTCGCTAAGAGACGGGGATTCTTCTGGCAGAGCTATGAGATTTATGGCGGTGTCGCTGGTTTCTACGATCTAGGCCCGCTCGGGATAAGGCTGAAAGAGAAGATAATTAACCTATGGCGTGAATACTTCGTCAAGAAGCATACTCATATCGTTGTAGAGATAGAAACGCCTATAATAGCGCCTTCAAGAGTTTTCGAGGCAAGCGGGCATCTTGAACACTTCACGGATCCTATAGTAGAGTGTCTTAAGTGTGGTAGAAAATTCAGAGCAGATCACCTTATTGAAGAGAAACTAGGAATAAAGGCTGAAGGTCTCTCAATAGAAGAAATGACTAAGCTCATAAGAGAACACGACATACGATGTCCTGTATGTGGTGGCCCTCTTAGTGAAGTAAGAAAGTTCAACTTGTTGTTCAAAACGACTATAGGACCATATAGCTCAAACGTTGGATACTTGAGGCCAGAAACGGCTCAAGGCATGTTTGTCGCATTTAAGCGCGTTTATGAGGTTTCAAGGAAAAAGCTGCCGCTCGGGATCGCTCAGATAGGGCGTGTAGCTAGGAACGAGATATCGCCGAGGCAAGGCATGCTTAGGCTGCGCGAGTTCACTATAGCGGAGATGGAGTTCTTCTTCGACCCCGAGGAACCATACGATGAGAACATGTTTAACGAGCTCCTGGGTACGCTTAGTAGACGAAGACTCCGCATATTAAGTGTTGAAGCAAAACAAAGAGGAGAAGAGAAACCTTTCGAAATCGATATTGAGGAAGCTATCAGAGAAAAAATAATCATAACGCCGTGGCTTGCCTACTGGATGGCTGTTGCACAAGAGTTTGTACACGCTCTTGGCGTCGATTATAACGAGATGTACTTTGACGAAAAAGCTCCCGAAGAGAGAGCACATTATTCTGCCCAAACATTTGACCAATTAGTACATGTAAGCCGCTACGGATGGATAGAGGTCTCCGGCCACTCGTATAGAACAGATTATGATCTTAGTCGTCATATGAAGTACAGCGGCCAAGATTTACGAGTATTCAAGCAATACAAGAAACCTATAGTGGTCAAAAGGAAGCAGATAATACTTGATAAGGCATGGATTGGTAGGACATACAAGGCGAGGGCTAAAGAGATCTTTGAAAAAATTTCACAGCTGGACCCGGAGGAAGTACTTAGACAAGTTGAAGCAAAGGGCTTCATTGAGATTAATGGGCTAAGGGTACCAGGGGACAAGATAAGCGTTGTCGAAAAGGAGGAAAAAATAACGGGAAGAAGATTCATACCACATGTAGCCGAGCCCTCTTTCGGCGTAGAGCGGCTCCTCTACATGGTTCTAGATCACGCATATAGCATTAAAGATGATAGGGTTGTCCTAAGGTTACCCCGGCGCATTGCCCCCATTGAGGTAGCCGTGTTTCCCCTAGTCAAGGACGCACGGCTAACAAGTATTGCATGGGGTATCTGGCGCAAACTAGTAGACAACGGATTTTACACAATATATGACGAGGAAGACAGTATTGGAAGAAGATATGCACGGGTTGACGAAGTCGGCGTTCCTGCCGCCATAACAGTTGACTATCAGACACTTGAGGACAATACCGTGACAATACGTGATAGAGATACATGGGAACAAGTAAGGGTAAAAGTTGAAAACATAGTACAAGCCATAAGAGAATTCATTAACGGTGCAAGTCTAGAAGAACTTGCAGAAAGATACGGTATAAGCTAACTACTTAAGTACTTCTACCCATCTAAGACTACTATATTGGGACTACTTGAACCCCTTGGGGGGATATGCGTGCCACCAGAAGAAAAACAGAAAGAAGAGACTAGTAACGAGGAAATACCCAAAAGAAAGATAGATGTACGTACCGCGCTATCCCTTATACCGCCAGCGACACAACTATTTGGCCAGCAGAAGAAGCCGAGGGAACGCCGAATAAGGCTTAGATTCCACAACGAACTAAAAGAAGGCGTTGCCAAGATTAACCCAGAGTTAATGAAAGAAATAGGCGAAGGCGAGTATGTTGAAATAGTCGTTGCTGGAAGGCATCGGTTTACCTACAAGGTTGAACTTGACGAAAACGTTCCTGTAAACGAAGTCTGGGTTAACGGAGCCAAGCTGCCAGAATACGGCGTATCGGACAACTCCATTGCAACAATAAGAGTTATCCAAAAATAACTCTATAATTTCAGGTCTAAAATACATTTTAAACGAATTGCGACACTATTACCCACAGCTCTATGAACATTCTTCTGGCATTATTCCTAATAAACTGCTTCCTACTTCTTTGCCTATTGACGGATAGAGAGCCTTGACAACTATTGCTGATCCATATAAGCTGCTAAGAACACTCGAGGATGTCACTGATACCCATGCGCGGACCGTAAGGAGGCTAAATAGGGTTTTAAACAAGCTTCGCAAAGATCTTGAGGATGAAGAGTTGCAGATACTCGCCCTGAATTATTTAAGGCGTTTACGCGTATTGAGGTCACGCCTCGTAAAAGCTCTCGGCGATAAGGTTGACCTAGATAATGTTGAGAAAGAGGTTAGAGACAATATAGCAACACTGAGCGAGTACATGATAATCGTTGGCACGGTTTACGAGCGGGAGTTAATACAGAAAGCTATCTATCTTGCAAGGAAAGGTGCGAGACTCTTAACCGATAACATCGCAATCATGAGGGAAGATCTTGAATCAATAGACAAGCTTGTAGAAAAGCTACAAGACATTGTTGATAGATATTACTAGTTATGTGTAGATGAATGCGAGTAATTTTGTCAACTGTCTAATGAGGCCACGAGTATAGTTCATAGCACTTAATTCTTTCTAGAATAGTTGCCTCAACTACTCTGTCACTTATTATATCGGTTATTCTTGCCTTAATCAAGCATCCAGGTCTAAGGCCTTTTCCGAGTCGTATAACAATAACAGGACCATGTGAGAGAGGGTACGCTATGTAGCCTCTAAAGCGCTTACTCTTATTGACTACTATTGCTTTCACTACTTGTCCTATTAGTCTGCGCTTCGCCTTCTTATTAATCTCTATAGATTTTAGCTTGACGGGGTGGGGTGATCTGCAGTGAATCTCGTGCCCCACTAGTTTTTCAAGATAAGAACCTGGAAGCGGCATAAATTTATAAGCAGTAATCTTTTCTGCACCAAGCCTATAGAGCCTCTCCATGTACTGCACGGTTTGCTGTATAACTTCTTCGTTCTCACCAGGCAAGCAATACATTACATATACATATGGCCGTAACCCGTACTGTTTTAGCAATTTTACTGCACGATATACGTCGTGAGTTAGGGCAGGCCTTCCAAGAAGCTTTAGAAGTTTATCGTTACCTACCTCTGCTCCAATATGTATTGGTGTCCCCCTTAGATACTTTCCAAGAATTCTTGCAACCTCATCTGTAACTAAATTGGGCTTAGCATTCTCAACCATTATAGATACTTCTCCGTTAGCTACTTCGGGGATGCTGTGAAGTCTTTTAAGCAATCCCTCTATTGCTTCAGTATTTGGCGGCGGCTTATATGGGTTAACAAGCGGCCTCGGCTCTACGAGCCAGTCTCTTCCATAGTCTAGGAAATCGGGTCCGCTTAGGACTATGCGTCTTACACCCTCATCTATTAGCGCCTTTACCTCGTCATAAACAAGGCTTATTGAGCGACTCCTTGCATATCCCCATAAATGAATTACACTACAGTACGCACATCCCGGCTTCGGCTTGCTCGGTAGCAAGTTCTTTGGCAAAATCTCCTCCATATTCGGAAAGTTATAGTTACTGCATCCTCGCACAACTTCAACATAAACCCTCGCCGCCCAGTAGAAGGGGTACGATCGTATTATGCGTGTACTAGGACGATACTGTTCCCATATGCGACGGGGCATTATGGGACATCGTGAGTTTACTCTGATATTGCCACTATGCCTATCAAAATAGGCAACACCGCACACTTTCGATAATCTTTCATAGTCAATGCCTCTGTTACTGATTATTTCTTCACTAAAAATTTGTCCAATAACGGGCTCGGATTCTCCATGTATAGCCACATCCGCACCTGTATATGTAATGGAATTCGGGTCTAAAGCTATGGGCCCTCCTACAATGACCGGCTTATATGGATAGTCTCTTTTCCATAGCTTAATTATTCTTCTTACTGTTTCTATGTCAACGCTCATAGCGCTTATCATTAGCACATCATAGTTTTTGACTATGTGCTTGTTTTTGATTACATAGTCTGACGTCACTAGATCAGCGTTTATACCGTTTTTTTCTAAAACACCTACTACGGTTCTTGGGCCAGCACCAATTACATCAATTGTCACTTGTCTCTTACCGTAACTAGACGTCCCGAGCGCATCAACCATTAGAACGTCCATAATGTTATTCCCTTCCTTCCTTACCTGTCTGTTTGCATAGTTCTATCAAACAGCCGCTAAATACCTCTATATACCTCTATCATAGGCTATTCCCAAACCGGGAGAAGACTGTTGGCTGAGTATTATGACTATGATCTTGAGCGGCGTAAGCAGCGCTCGCTTGCAGAGGAGAATCTAAATGAGCAGCTACTTGGAATGGTTAGAACCGTGCGTCAACCAGTAATGCTCGTTTATGACGCAATAAGTAGACTTAGTGAGGGAAAAACCGAGGAGCTTGGCAAACTCTATGAAGAGGTGAAGAGTCTTAAAGATAGAATTGAGAACATGAAAGAGGATATTCTATCATACCTTGCTAGATTAGGTGACCTATTAGTAACAAATAATCTGTACAGGGATATATTCCTTAACATAACGCGCGTAGCTCAAGTAATTGAAGGAATAACCTATCGCGCATATCTTCTTGCATCAAACGTAAACAAGACATTTAGCAGAGAAATACTTGATGATCTGATTAAAATGACGGACAAGATTAGACAGGAATATTTATCTCTCGAAAACGCTGTAGAAAACTTGACAACAAATCCAAAGAAGAGCTATGAAATATCTCAAAATGTCTCGAGTGTAGAGGACGAAATTGATTCACTCTATCGCAAGTTAACATATAGTATATATCGTGAACTAAGAGATGACCTTGTGACACTAATGCTCTTCAGAGATATAATAGACATGGTTGAAGATCTTGCTGATCTCTTAAGAGACTTATCCGAGGATATAAAATTCCTTGCATTGTTCCAGGCAATGAAAGCGTAACCTAGTGGAAACGGAAAACTAATTATTTTATGATATTATTAAATAGCTTGTTTGCTACTTATCTTATGTTTCAGATGTCTTGTTAATAATCCTTACCAATAATCTAGGAAAATTGCTTTATACGAATGGGGCTGCACTGGTGATAGTTCTTGGCTTCCAGCGAGGTATTAGAGAAGAAGAGGATAAAGGGCAGACTTCTAGGATTGCGTGTTATAATATTTGATGTTGAGGCGGCTCAAAGTCTCTATAAGGCGGGATTCTATGGTAAGCCTCTCGGTATACCTAAACCAAGGAGCGTGGATTTTAATGCTCCTCTCGAACTCAGTCTTGTTGAAGCCTTATATCTCCTAGAAAATAATATTATTGAAATAATCGATGAAAATAACAATAAGGTTGACAAAAATAGTCTGATTAAACGAGCCGAGTCCATGGTGCCGAGATTTAGACTGATATATAAGGTATACAAAGAGCTTAGGGATCAAGGCTATATTGTACGCTCGGGGCTCAAGTTCGGAGCAGATTTCGCCGTCTATGAAAAAGGGCCAGGCATAGAGCATGCTCCATACCTTGTACATGTACTCAATGCACTGGAATCTATAGATCCTTTAGATATAGTTAGAGCTGGAAGACTGAGCCATAGTGTACGAAAAGCATTTATAATAGCGATTGCAGGTCCCGGTGAAACCAAGACGAGGTACTTAATGTTTAGGTGGAGCAAGCTCTAATAACTTGCTCTAATCCAACTACTACTTGGCTAGCCCTAGAAGAACACTATGTTCCACGGCAGAATATGGAATCAGGGATGTACCGGCTATACTATTATCATGAATGGGGTGGCTCTCTTGTCATTTAGAAGAGGCGGTGGACCTCCTCGCAGACCGAGAGGAGGCGAAAGAAGAGAAAGAGGCGGTGGCAAGCCAAGACCTATGCCACTTCCAGATGGAAGGTGCAATCCACTATGCCCGTATTTCCGTTGTCTCAAGAACGCCCTAACGGTTGTACGTAAGCCGTCTCACGGAAAAATGCATAGAGTTGCCTATTGCAGATGGATAGGAGATGAATGCATAGGAGGGTCATGCCAGTACGCAGCGTGTGCCCTAAAGGCACTACTACCCGATGGCACGTGTTTATACGCGAAGGAGAAAGGGCAGAAAGAGACCCGCATAGAGGAGTTAGAAAGCGAAATAGCGAAAGAGGAGAACGAGATGTCGAAAGTCGAAAGGCTTATGAAGAGGCGTGGCTACTACTTTGACGAGGAAATATAACGTATAGAAGGACTAGTAACCCTATTCCCCCCATCGTTTATACAAATTATGTTCTAGGTTTAGGACGTCCAGTACCTTACCTACAATAAAGTTTATCAAGTCGTCAATGCTCTTAGGCTTAGTATAGAATCCTGGTGATGCAGGTAATATCACTGCCCCCCTAATTGCGGCTTTAAGCATATTCTCTATCTCTGCAATTCCTAGGGGTGTCTCACGGATAACGAGCACGAGCCTTCTCTTTAAGCGTAGAACGGAGTTCGCCGCACGTGTAACGAGGTTATCTTGAATCCCGTTTGCTATCTTTGCTAACGTGTTCATACTGCAAGGGGCAATTACCAATGCTCCAGGGGTATTACTGCTGCTTGCATAAGGAGCATCCCATCTATCCTCAGAGTAGACTCTACGGGTAAACTTCTTAAGCAGATTCTCTAGATCTATTCCCTCCTCATGCTTCGCTACGGCAACAGCACTACGTGTGTATATAACTCCATCGAGGAGGCCATTATTGCTTAGTATTTTGACTAGCCTAAGTCCATATACTATTCCACTAGCACCGGTAATTGCGACCACAACCTTACTTAGCTTTTCTGACTCGTGCAACGACATATCCTAGACCACCCAATACGAACTCCTTTACACCGATACTAGTTATACCCCCATCACCGTAGGTTATCAATAGTTCCTTGAGTTTCTTGGCACTAATCCATCCCCTAATGCTATTACATAGGCCTAGATAGTGCCTCCATCTCCTAGTTGCAAACACAAGTGCAAGTACGGGAACAATTAAGCATATCCACATCCTTACGAGGCCTCTATAGATAATATTATCGGGTAAGAAGATGTCACCTACTGCTATCACACCATTATCAATTACTCGTATAAACTCTTGTAGCGCCTCGTCAAGATTCTTAAAATCGCGTGCAGCGTAGAAAGAGGAGACTCCTTTAACACTCTTGTTCCTAATAGGTAGATTTTCAGCTACACCGACAACCTTATCACATAGAGCGCTTGACGGTATATTACTAAGTAGTTTAGAGGACGGGTCAACCGCTATTACATAGCCCGGCGTATCCCAACATAATTCAAATATTTTTTCAATCGAGTCTCCTGGTCCAGAGCCCACATCTATGATTATTGGTTGTCTCCTACTGGAACTATAGTAGTGCTTCTTTATACTGAAGCACATCTTCTCTATTGCTTCTCTACGAACCTTGTTGTCTAGACCTAGAGACATTATCTTGTTCATGCGCCGATAAACGTCAACTATTGATTCGATGTCACGTATTATGCAAAGCCATATATTGTCAACAAGTACGCGGCTTGAAGCCCTCCGCACTTGCATAGACTTTACCAAGTATATGCCTACTAACTGCTCTGAGACTTCAAAAACTAATAGGCTGCAAAATTAGAGAATCATTAAAAGAGTGGATGAAGTAAGAGGTGCGCTGCGATGAGATTTGCAGGAATCTTCGCAGTTCTACCGCTTGCTGAGATAGGGTCATATGACGTACCATGGGTTCCTACACGCATGAAGCTAATTGACCATATAATGAGGGTTGCGCGTGTTGGTGAAGGTGACGTTTTCTTTGACTTGGGCTGCGGTGATGGCAGAGTTGCAGTTGAGGCTGCGCGACGGGGAGCAAGAGCGGTATGTGTTGAGATTCGTAAGGATTTAATCGAGAAGGCTAAGGAAAATGCGAGAAGAGCAGGAGTTAAAGACTTAATTGAATTTATAAATGATAGCTTCTTTAACGTAGACTTATCGAAGGCAACTGTGGTCTATATGTACTTATTAACGAGGATAAACGCGGCCTTAAGGCCTAAGCTCGAGCTAGAACTGAGGCCAGGAACGCGAGTAATTACACTTGATTTCGAGATACCAGGATGGCGGCCTGTGCACATCGAAAAACACTATATAGGAGGACTCCTTAGGACAATATATCTATACGTATCAGGAATAAGTTATAAACCGTTAATCACTCGATGATTGCGGCCGTGAGTATCGGCAATAATATCGTAGCATCGCCGTATACTACCACATGGTTTGCCTCCGGCCTTATCTTGCCCCAGCTAATGGCCTCCCTGGGATGGGCTCCACTGAGGCTTCCGTCATATTCTACTGCTGTTGTAAGATATACTGCGCAATCTAAGCCTTCCCTAAACTGTGCCCACCATATTGTGTGATGCTTGCTAATCCCTCCACCTATTATTAGGGCTGTTGCCTTCTTTGAGTGAAAGAATTTCTCCGCCATTACTTCCTCGTCCTTAAACGGGTTTACATGTAAATCCTTATGTATCTGTGTATAAGTAAATAGTGCTGTGCCAAATGCGCCGTCAAGGTAACCTGGAACTATTATTGGTACACCGTGCAGATGCGCAGCCCTCAAAATACTATTCTCGTCGTTAGTTCTCTTCCCTATCTCATCTAATATCTCATATATAGCCCATTCTTTATTACGGTCAAGCTCGTCAAGCGTACTATATACAACCTTCTCGATAAGAGGCCCATAGTTTTCTACCGGTATAAACACATTGCCTAGCCTGTGTATTTCAAGATCCCTAAGCATGCGATCATCAGCTTCAAAATAGCCTTTATAATACGTTCCACCAAAGGATCTTGCAATATCGTGATCTATTGTACCGCATGTAGTAACTACTAGGTTGAATACACCTTTCTCAATAAGTTGGGTAAAGATGCCGCGCAGCCCGGTGGCCACCAGGTTTGCGGTAAATGATATTACTCTTAGATCTGAGTCTTGAAGGCATTTTCGTAGAATCTCTATTGCTCTAACGAGATGGCCAGCCATAAACCCGTGTATTTTATTATAAGCTTCTATTAGATCTGTTATGCTCATTGACTTTGTTACCTTCACATCACTTACCGGCTCCTTTAAGAATTCCTCCCTATCAGCCTTCACCAACACCCACCCCAATGATGTACACATTCTAATTAAACAGACTTTAAAGCCAACCCGCATAGAAGAGAGCTGGGTCTATGAGGCCACTTTGCCTTGTCAGGGCTTAAGGAGCTCAGTGGCAAACGTAGATGGCATGCAAGTGAACGAATCGCCTTTAGGTTACTAGAGGAAATGGGATACCGCATTATTGAGACACATAAGAGAATCGTTATTGATGATGTTGAGGTAGGCGAGGTTGATGCCATAGCTATAGGTCCAGATAACGAGTATTATGCCGTTGAGGTTAAAGCTGGACGGTTAGATGTACATGGTGTAAGGCAAGTCTATAGTAATGCAAAGCTCCTTGGAATGAAGCCTCTTGCTATTTGTAAGGGATTCGCCGACGACGCTGCAAAGATTGTTGCCGAGAAACTAGGGGTAAAAGTTATTGAGCTTAGCGATGTGTTTCTCGTAGATGCCGAGGAATTAGAAGAAATAGTTTATGGGGCTTCGTTCGAAGCCTTCTCAGAGGCGATTCGTATCTTACTTGACCCCACCATAAAGCCGAGAACAGAGTACCTAGACTATATTAAAGCAATTGCATCCACAGATTCGATCCATGAGGCTTCCCGCCTGCTCAACAAGGATGTGAAAGAGGTTGTCGGAGTAGTTGCTTGGCTTCGTTCACTTTCACCTCTTGCAAGGAGAGGAGGATACCGCTCCATACGCTTACTTGCACTCTTGCTCCTAGCTAGATATAGGCTTCAAGGCCTTATTGAAACCCTTGAAAACGATATTGAAAGACTTAATTCACTTTTATCAAAACTCGGTGTCTAAGCCATGTCCAGCAAGTCTAGAACCAGAGAGGTCAAAGACTCTATAAGAAAAAGAATATGGAGACTACTTGAAGAAAGAGGCGTTGCAAGGTTTCCGCGCCCAGTATATGGCAGAATACCAAATTTCGAAGGAGCGGAAAAGGCTGCTTATAGGCTTGCAAGCCTAGAGGAGTGGAAGAGAGCTAGGATTATCAAAGTTAATCCCGACTCGCCCCAAAAATGGGTAAGACTGCTTGCGCTCAAGCAAGGTAAGCTAGTAGTCATGGCTACACCGAGGCTGCGCGAAGGCTTTATTCTCCTCGATCCCGGGAAAATACCTCCAGCAATGTATGAAAAAGCAGCAACTATTCGAGGAGCATTCCAGCTCGGCAGAAAGATAGGAATCGAGGAGCTGAAGAGGCTTGGCGGCATAGATTTCATCGTATCGGGCTCCGTTGCTGTAGACATGCAGGGCCACAGAATCGGGAAGGGAGAAGGCTATGCAGAGATAGAGTACGCAATAATGCGGGAACTAGGACTAGTAACAGACTCAACACCCATAGCAACAACAGTTCATGATCTACAAGTGCTTAGTGAGCCTATACCTCGAGACCCGTACGACCTTACTGTAGATTATATTGTTACACCTACTAGAATCATTAAGGTTGAATCAAGAGAGGAAAGACCAAAGGGTATACTATGGGAATTGCTTAGCTGTGAAAAGTTCAGAGAAATACCGCTCCTTAGAGAGCTTGCTGAGAGAAAAGGCGTTAAGAAACCGTGCTAGAGGTCAGTCGATGCCTTATAGCAGTTCCTCTTCCGATATGCCGTACTTTTTCGCTATTTCACTATAGTCTATAAAGCACAGCGGATCGTCGCCCCACTCGTCCCCTGTAAGCGCAAGCGCTCTTCCTCTACTGCCTCCACCGCATATACGCCGGAATGGACATTTGCCGCAGCGCTGTCCTCTAAGGTATTTCTCGATATTTATGAATGGCTTAAGGTTAGGATTGCTCGGCGTTAGTATTTCGGAGAGCGGTTTCTCTCTAACATTGCCTAGGCTTACCCAGTCTATGAATTGGCACGGCTTTACCTCTCCGTCCGGGTAAATGCTTACGCTTTTTCTTCCACAGTTACCCTGTGCGTCTAGCATTCTAAGATATTGGAGAAACTCCTCTCTATTCCTGGCAAGCAACGAGGCTATGTAAATGCCTAGGAACTGTGCACGTACTATTAGAATCTCCATCTCATCTGCGTATTTTCGTGCTTCCTCTATCAGTGTTGATGCAAGCTTCCTTAACTGTTCGTGACTCGGTAGTAGGTCTTTAATGAAAGCACCCCTACCAACTGTATCGAGTATGTATAGGCTCACCCTTCTTATCCCGTTATCATGGGCCCATTTTAGTATGTCCGGCACCTCGTCTACGTTATATTTAGTTATTGTTGTTCTTATTCCGACATCGATACCGGCATCTATTGCGTTCTTTATCCCCTTAACTGCTGCCTCGAACGCACCCTTTACTCCGCGAAATTCGTCATGACGGGCAGGAATTATACTATCTATTGAAACACCTACATAGACGAATCCATACGATGCCAGTTGTTGCGCAACGTCACGCGTTATGAGTGTTCCATTAGTGCTCAGTGATAGCTTTGGCCGTTGCTTATTCGCCATGGGCTCAACTATATCCCAGAAGTCCTTTCTTACTAAGGGCTCGCCTCCAGAGAGTATGACAAGTGGTATCCCTATCTTGACCATTTCCTCTGCAACTCTTCTTGCCTCATCTGTTGATAGCTCGTATCGATCATCGTATAGGCCAGCGCTTATGTAGCAGTGGATGCAGCGCAGATTGCACTTGTAGGTGATATTCCAGAACACTATGGGGCGTAAAATGTCGCTGAATCTTGACGGCTTTCGTGGACCGTAGTGCCCCTTTATGCGCGTGGATACGGTTCCTTTGCCTGTCACCATTACGGTTACGGGTATCACTTTGTACCACCTATCTAATTACTCCAGGAAGGAGATCTCTTAGACTAATAATGGGTAAATAGTCTTTTATTAGTGGGCTTTTCTCGATTTTTTCGTAAACTGGTTTCAACAAGCTAGAATCTTTAGCGTGAATCATCATATAGCAGACATGTCTCCACTTGCCCGGCGGCCAAGGCTCCCGAAGGACAACGTGAGTTGCTTCGGGAATATTGTCTATAATCCACTTACATGTTTCGTGCTCGCTAGCACGGGGCTCCATAACTACCATTGCATTATAGGTAAAGCCTGCCTTATGTCCATCTAAGGCTGCACCGGGATCACCTAGAACTCCTTTCTCAAGAAGCATAGCAACTATTTTTACTAGTTCTTCTTCACTTATTCCATGCTTTTCTGCCAGATTTTTATATGGCCGCTTCGTTATTGGAAGCGAACGGAAGCCGCTTACAAGCTCGGTGCTTAATCCGAGCTCGCTCGGAGTTGGAGGGTTCTCTTTTATCACACTATATGGTCCAGCCCAGCTGGTGCCTCGGTACAAGTCATATTTGACACTGAGTCGGTAGACTTTCTTGCTCCACAAGATGACGAAGTCAGCTTTACCCTGCTCTGCGATCCTTGTGATTTTTTCTTTAATAATTTCACGACCCTTATCTCTTACAACGACCCATAGGTTGTAGTACGGATGGTTTCGTATGTAGCTATGTGTAGTTATGAATTCTCTAAGTATTAACTTATTAAGCTCGTCAGGATTGTCTGTTCTGAATGCTACAAGCGCAGCGACTTGTCTATACGCCTTATAGTTCACGTAGAAGCCTATTCGCTTCAATATGCCTTGCTCCTTGAGGCGTTTGAGGTGCTCTATTATTTCATCCTCGCTTATCCCTAGCCTTTCACCTACAACGCTAAATGGTCTAGGATTTAAAGGGAACTTATACTGAAGCTCCATTAACAACTTCTTAGTAAGTTCGTCCATATTGCATTCAGCCCTCCTGTCTAGGCTTAAGAGGAAGAACTAACTCTAGTCCTTGAATAATCGACTTGTATTTTTGGATATCAGCACCTAGTTTTTCTACCAGCTTGGTAAATTCTCCGGGCTCGTACGGGCATGCCGGGTCCTCGCCCAGCGGGTCAGCTTTAAGCACATATGCTCTGGCCCTGCTACCGCCACAGATATCTCTAAATTCGCAAACACCACACCTTCCTTTAAATTCTGCTGCGCGTATCTTTTTGAGAACAGGATTCTCACGGTATATCTCTACTAGGCTTTTACTCCTAACATTGCCTAGGGGGTAAGGCATGAATCCGCTAGGATAAACAGTTCCGTCATATGCCACAAATATTATGCCTTTTCCGTCACGCGTCCCAACAGTAGACACCATAGGCTTTGTGCGGGGCTCGCCTAAGAGCTCTCTTAGTCTTCTCTCAAGCTTCTCGTAGAGAGGACCAAGCTTCATTACTTTGCGATAATCAACACCCATACTTTCAAGTAGGAGCCTCGTCAGCGCTATTCTTCTAAACATTGGACCCTCGGTTGTCCTGACAACAATTCCGTATTTTGAGACATCGAATAAGAAGTTACTGACATCCTCCCATTCTTGGGGCGTTAGATCAAGTTCCTTTTGGGCACGTCCAACCGGTATTAGGTAGAATACTTCCCAAGTCTTTATTCCGATGTCGGCTAGGAGCTTTGCTATATCTGCTAGGTCCTCTACGTTATCCCGCATTACCGCTGTATTGACTTGTACACGTATACCTTTCTCAACCATCAATTTCAGAATGTTGATTGTTTTTTGAAAATGACCCTTTATTCCTCTTATATTGTCGTGTATTTCGGGCCTACTTCCGTCGAGGCTTATGCTGACACTTAGCTTCTTGTCTGCAATTATGTCAATGGATTTTCCCAGAAGCTCTGTTACAGCTGGTGCAAGAGCAACTCTAATTCCCTTGCTGAGAGCATAGTCCACTAACTCCCATATGTCTTTTCGCATTAGGGGGTCTCCGCCAGTAAAGACGAGAATTGGACTTGGTTTGCCGAATTCAGCTATATCGTCTATGAGTTTCTTCCCTTCATCTGTACTCAATTCTCCAGGCAGAGGTTTTAGTATAGCAGAGGCACGACAGTGTTTACATGCAAGCATGCATGCCTTAGTTGTTTCCCAGAATACAAGCAGCGGCTTCTCGTCAAATGGCCATGAGTCTCTGCCATGCATTCAATCTTCACCTTCCACGTAGTTAACAGATGTTGAAGTAAAGGCACCCTTATTAGCTTTGCACCAAAAATAAAGTCCATGCATGGATGATGAGGCTAGACGACGCAGACTAGTCGTGAAGAGGCGCTGGGGGCTGATATTGCGAGAGATTATGGTACTAATCTTTCAGGGTCTCTTGGCAAGAGCCTTGCTTCACGTATATTTGACAGACCTAGGTACTGCATAACTACACGTTCTAATCCTATACCGGCACCTCCATGAGGCGGAGCACCGTATCGGAACATTGCAAGGTACCACTCAAAGTTCTTCGGGTTTAGGCCTTTCTCTTCGAGTTGTTTAATTAATACCTCGTATCTGTGCTCACGCTGCCCGCCTGTCGCTATTTCTAGCCCTCTGAACAACAAGTCGAAGCTATAGGTCCATTCAGGCTCATCTTCTTTCCTCATGGTGTAGAATGGGCGTACCTTCCAGGGATACTCTGTTACAAAGACTAGGGGACTACCATATTCACGTAGCACTATCTCTCCAAGTTTTCTCTCGGCTTCACTGCTGAGATCATCGCCTTCCTCTACATGAATGCCTTCACGTTTTAGTAGCTTATAGGCCTCTCTTATGCTAATCCTTGGAATATCCTTTGGAACCTCTTGGAGGGCCGACGGGAAGTACTCATTTACCTTCTTACCGTACTTGTCGATCGCGCGCTGGATCATAGAGAGCACAGCTCTTTCCGCAACCTTCATGACATCTTCAAAGCTATCTATGAAGCCCATTTCAAAGTCGACACTGGTGTATTCTGTGAGATGCCTTGTCGTATGATGCGGTTCGGCTCTGAACGCGGGTCCTATCTCGAATACTTTCTCGAACCCTGATATTACGCCCATCTGCTTATATAGCTGTGGAGACTGTGCGAGGAAAGCTGGCTTGTCGAAATAGACTATGCTAAATACTTCTGCCCCACCCTCTGTCGCTGCTCCAACAATTTTTGATGTATATATCTCGACAAAGCCATTGCTATAAAAGAAGTCACGCGCTGCTTTCGACATTTCTGCTTCAACTAGAAATATTAGTTGATTTCTAGGATTACGTAGGTCAAGGAATCGCCAATCAAGCCTTTTTGCCAGGGTGGTCTTTGTATGATCCTTTATATCGATGGGAAGCGGCTCGGCTTTTGAATAAACAACTAGTTCTTCAACAACTATTTCCTTACCTCCTAGTGCAGCCTTACTTTCTACAAGTGTGCCTTTGGCGCCGATAACACTCTCAACGGTGAGCTTTCTTGCAAGTTCCCATGCATGTTCTGATACGTTCTTTTTAACAACTAGTTGCATCTTTCCGGTCCTATCCCTTAAGATAATGAATACTAGCTTGCCGTGGACGCGGATAGTGTCAACCCATCCTGCTACAACGTATTTCTCTCCAATCTTTCCCTCAGCCAATACCTCTGCGACATATTTTCGCTCAGAGAGCCTTAGAGCCAACACTGCCCCTGCCTTTCTAGCCCTATCAGTGCTAGGAATTAATGCTTGACGATTAATAACGAGTATAGTGCGTGTACGTACCTGCCTAAAACGGGACACAAAATTATAAGAATGCATGCTCGCAAAACACTTGTTCTATGCTCTCTGCCTCAATTTAATCTCTTTTACAAACTCGTCTATGCTTCTATATGTATCAAAGTTCTTATCAAGGTCTACTTCGTCTTCAATCATTTGCCGACTAATGCTACGCAATATGGCAATCGCTCTCGCATTTACATGAGACGCTACCTTGGCTGATTCAACTAGCTTCTTAAAGAAGACTTTTTCTCTATACGTAGAGAGGACAATTACCATTTTCTCTGAATTAATTCTCGCAACAGCATCGCTGGGGGCACGTCGAGTTTCTATAATTTCTCCCCCAAGATTCTTTATTGATTCTGTAAGTTTAGTAAGCCTTGAACTCGTCATACGCCTTATTCGCTGTTGACTTTGGCTTGTGTGCTCCTCTTCAAGAATATCTATAGGTTTAAATATCTCGTCGCTGAATATGTCCATCAATCTTAACGCTGTTTGCAGCGAAACATCAACTTCCTCTCTCTCATACATATAGACAGCTCTACGACTTACTCCAAGAAGTGATGCAACATCACCAAGCCCGTAACCACGTTTCTCTCTTTCTGCTCTCAACTTCCCGCCGTCAACACGCATATAGTAGTTACCTTGTTTTTTCACTACATATATTGTGTTGTCAAGTGTTGATTTCAACCCCCTAGGACTTACAACAAAGACACCTGACTTTTCATGGGCTACTATATCATCTATTTCATCATTATTGTCCTTGTTAGCGACAATTAGTCCTGCAGCGCCAAGTATATTACTGCAATCTCTTAGTTCGCTAATCTCACTTGCTTTTAGATTAGAAGTATCATCAGTTATTTTCAGCATCAGCGGCTTTCTCTCAACATGGGAGGCAACTATATCTATACTACGCTTATCGTGATCCTCAGGGTATGATATCTTTTCAACCGTATATCCATAGCTCACTAGTAGTCTTAATGTCTCGTCAAATATCTTTTGTAGCTCCATTGTCACGTTTCAGCAGCCTCTTCGCTACCCATTTCTAAGTTATAATTCAGTAACACTATAATAAGAGTTTTAAAAAGTGATAGTAGTTTCATCATCTGGGACTCATTTATTTCCCAAACAACTCCTCCCAAATCACCGTTTAATACATAGTTAAGAGCACGGGCAGCCCACTGATCTGGCTTAACTAGTTCAAAATATCTTAATACACTACTTTTACGATAAATGAAAACCCAAGGGAATTTAACTAAACGATGAAGATACCAAGGGATAAGAGATCGTGCATTGTTTAGGTCATTTTTATCGAACGAATGAAATAGACCCGATTGTAGGAAGACCCCCGGTTTTTCCATATTAAGCAGTTCATATAGGCTTTTGTACTCACGTGGTATGCTCTGCCGGCTCATCATTTCCTCGCGTTTAACCTTGGTATATATAACGCGCCACATACTGTCAAGGCTCATCATATTAACCCGGCAGTACGAGCTATACGTGCTACAACATTTGCATGATGGAATTAATTGCTATGAGGTACTACAAAGTAAAAATATAATGAAATCTATGATAATTGTTGCAAAAATCATTTGCCAATAAATGAATTGCTTTTCCTACTTCTGCGGCCTATATCGCGCGTATACCATTGCGTGATCCTTATCGAAGGGCTCTAAGTGAACCATATCAACTATTTCAAATCCTCTTTCCTTTAACACGTTTATCTCGTGTTTGAATACCTCACTAGGCTCTTTTGTAACATCAATGCTTCTTGCCTTTATGGCTAGTAGCAGATAGCCATTCTCCTTGAGGAAGTAATCAGCATTGTCTGCAACAATAGCTGCTTGTTCGGGCTGGGCAACATCAGCATATATACCGTCAACAAGTTCTACTATGTGTCTATACTCATAGGGCTTTCTAGCATCATTCAATAATGGGAACATGTTTGGCCTGGTCTCACAAACAGCTACAAGTTCTCTCATTACCCTAGGGGCAACATCAAGTGCATACACTTTGCCCTCAAGCCCAACTATATCCGATACATGGCTTGGTGTCGTGCCAGTCGCCGCACCTAGATAAAGTATTCGATGCCCGCGCTGAATTGGTAGCTCTTCCAAACCCTTAAGGAGGGCAGCTGCAAGTTTGCTTCTATACGGATTCCATTCTCTTAGCTCAAGTTCTCCCCACTTGAATAATCGTTCTCCATAAACTCGTTTCCCCGGTGCAAGGTTTACTGTTGCTAACCTCGTTGATCCATCCTCTAGTTCTACTATATAGACGCCCTTGTACTTTTCATGCTCTTTTACATTAACTACCTCCATTTATGACACCCCTTCCCGAGACTACATGAGAAACTAATGAAAGTTGATTAAGCTTACCTTCTTCCGCCCCTACCTTTGCGCTTGCCGCCTCTTCTTCCTCTTCTTGGCGGACGCTTTGCAGGCTTGGCTGGTTTTACCTCTTCTTTCTTCCTCTTCGGTGGCTTAGCATATATTCTCTTTATCTCCTCTATTCTCTTGCGCAGAGCTTCTTTTAGCTTATCGCCAATAAAGCGACCAGTAAAGTAATCAACCTTTGCTGCTATTGCAAGCTTCGCTGCCAGTGCGCGGGCAATCTTACCTCTCTGCCAGCGCGGGCTCCTATGGATATCTGGGTACTGGAATATTACTCCATGCTTGGGCGGCTTTCCGCCTGTACGCAGTGCTCGGAATAGTGCCTTTTCTGCCCCAAGGACTTGTATCGTGCTTGCTGGCATGAATGCTAGTTCTTCTAGTCCGCCTGCTAGGCTTATGAGTCTTGCACCTAGCAGCGGGCCAACCAAGGCTGTTATGTTTGGAGCAACTTCTTTCATCACTTGTGCAATGTAGTCTGATAGGTCGCGGCGGAGCTTATAGAGTTCAAGCGTTATTCTTGCGAGCCTCTGCATAGGCTCTATGTCGAACTCTGGGTAATCGGCACCCATGCTCTTTTTAGCTGCTTCGGCTATCTTTTTGGCTTTTTCTTCGCTAAAACCAAGCTTTACAAGGTTTTCAACAGTTATATTGTCTCTATGACCTAGTTCTGCAACAATTCTTACATAGTCTTCGTGTTCTCTAACAAGGTCATCAAGCTCTGGGAAGTGCAGACTATACCATTCTCGAAGCCTTGCAGCAAACAAGTTTGTCGTCTTATCTATATCGTCGATTGCGCGAATAGCTTGGGCGGCTAATAGGTCTCTCTTCTGAGCCGCCCTTCTAAGCTTCCTACGCGTTGTTTCTATAGTAAATTCATGAAGTAGGTTATAGAAGTCTTCTATGCTTTTCACAAATCCTGTATCTACAGCGATCTCGGCTACGTGTTCGCGGAAATACCTTGCTATCGGATTTGCAGGTTCGACCTTTGCATCGAATCCTTTAGCCGTTGCTGTCTTTGCTTCCTCATTAGTTTCGACAGCTATTTCATTTATACCCATCTCCTTTAGTTTCTCAAGAAGCCTTAGGTAGGCTGCAGTAGGCTCACCGCGCTCTATCTTTAGCGCTTCTTCAACCATATCATCGAGTCCTTTAGGACCATGCACGAATGCTACAACATCCTTATTCTCATTCAGAGCATAACTTCCAGTAAAGTGTTGCACCACATATATCTTCATGGCTATATATACCTCTTTCTAAACCCATTAACTGCTAGCATTGTAGAGGAGACTATTTTAAGTATTCGTTTACTCAATGAAAGCTGAGGGATTACAGCACATGAGGAAAGAAGGAGACGAGCCAACAAGTGTAAACCCAAATAAGAAGCTAGCAATTTTCGAAGGAGATGCACGAGTAGGCGAGATCATGCAAGGAATCCAAGCAATCCAACTGAGACCGGAGGATCTTTCAAGCCCAATAGCCCTCCAGATGGCTCTTTCACGAATGTATGAAGCAGTTATGAAGATGTTAGAATCGGGGCCAAAAAAGAGGTATATCGCTGAAGTACGATTTACAGACAGCCTAGGCAATCAAGTCTCATTTGCAGTGGACCTCGGGGAGGCGCCACCACCCTTCTCAAAGGATAAGGTAAAGGCCAGAATCATTGTCGAAATCTATGAAGAAGAGGAATAAACACACTATCTCAGAATAGAGCTATGACATTTATCTATGAACTGTTACTGATTTTTCACATCTAACGTTAAATCCAATACGGGTAAGCATATTTTTCACTTTTTCACATTCATCGGAATCAATAATTAGCGTGTTTGATTTCTCATCATACTCCGCATCGATTCCCCGACGCCTAAACCTTCCGGCAATATAGTATCCGAGAGCGCGGCTAAGCAAGTCATCTATATCCACAACAGTATACACAAATGGTTTTTCTCGCTTAAGGAATCCTTGTCTCACTAGAATTCTTGCAACACGTCTTGCTAAATTGCGGGACCCGGTTAGTACTGTCAGAACGTCAATAATTTCTCCTAAATTAGCACTATTCTTCGAGCCAAAATACTTGTAAAGCATATAGTAGGATAAGAACTCCCTACGCTTGGGCCATTTCTTCAAAAACCCCACTTCCATACATCACCATTAACACTATTATGTCCTAGCATCTATTAACCCCCTACCGGCTATTCCCGTATTAAAACGGCTCCGATGAGGAGCCATGTAAGGTATGAGCCTTTAAGCAATGATCTATAACCAGGCTGCTGAGGGCCGCACGTAATGCCGAGCTATGAGAAAGACGATATTCTGATTCCCATAGAACAGATAATGAGGCTTGATTCCGGAACATTAGAATCAATAATTGAAAGCATACTTCTTAACCCCGACGAATGCAAATGCACCATAGTTGATTATCCATCAATAGTAACTGCAAAGTATGGAAATGATATAATAGATATCGTAGCTGGACAAGGAAGTATAGTGTGCAGTAGCCGATGTAAAATCGACTCCAGCACAAAACTAGTATCAACATCATGGGTATACGGTAGGCTTGTGACCGGTTCGATTAAGTGTATGACTGTCCGCGAGAAAGGAAGACAACTACTAGAATTAATATCGAACACGCTAGTAAACAAGCTCAAAATAGCAGAGCTAGATATGTATGAACTTATCGAGACTGTTTCTCGTAGTAAGATTAGGGGGTTTGCCCCCATATGTCAGGATATTGACCCTCTTCAATTCATTGAACTAGGCCGTCTATGCGGTACGATATCGACGCCTAATCCTTTGAACTCTCTCTCTGTCTTTGGGAAGCTAGGAGTAGAGGCTTGCGTGGACAATGTAGTCAAGATTGTAGGGCCGCTGAGTCGAAGACTTTACCCGTTGCTATCTATAGATGGCGAACACTTGGTCACGCTATATAGGGGTCTGGGAGAAATATTGCTAATACACATGTGTCCACCGCTTAGACTAAATGACGTCATAAGGAAAGCACTCATACTGGGTATATTGTACACATGTTCAAGTGAAGGAGAATAATATGGATAGGGATAAAGCAAATAAATGCACTAGTATTGAATGGGCTGAGCTTAGGGATAGGCTGAAATCGAACCTAAAAAATGCTCTTAGCAAAAACGAAGTAGATCAAGACATAGTTGATATATTAATGCTCCTTAACAGCATCGATTGTATTGCGACATCAAGTTCTTGTAGTGGACGCATAGTGGTAATTGCTGCACCATCTCCAGGAGATAAGAAGAAAGGAGGCATACAGGCAAAATGGCATACTACGATAACAGTACATGATTTAATACCAGTCCTTGATAGGCTTATCCAAAGAGATAAGTATGATTTTATTTGGATATCTGCTCAGCCGATAATTTTGAGTATACATACATGCAGTTTCTCCCTGGCGAGTACTATTGTACGTCTTGTAGAGAGTATAGGGTTCAAGTACTCTGGCATAAAGCCCCATAAGAATAGTTATAATATCCTTGTCCTGGGGACTGAAAGAATAGATATCCCAATAAAAATAAGAGAAAATATATTTATAAAAGAATTAAATATAAATAATATTGCCATAATAACAAATATTTTAAACACTTATCTTTCTCTAGTTAAAAGGAAAATACAACGACTTAAAAGAGTATTAGCAGCATCTCTACATTTACTTGAGGAAAAATGTGAAGAAGCTACCCTATTCTGAATTCTGATAAGATGATGATAACCGACCTCGCGGATAATTTCTTGTTTTTACATTTATTCTCGATTCGACTCATATTATTCCTAGCAAAAATGCTAACCCACCCATTAAAAATCCAATTTTTAGTAAGCTTCTAGCCTTACGAGAAGCCTCTATGAGCTCATTTAGTGTTTTTCCCCGACCAAGTAAGAGTATCGAAACAATTATACTCAAGTCGACACCTGCGGCGAAGATAAGGTATAGTACATTATATATGCCGGCCATCCATGGCAGTGGGCTTATAAGTACCACTATCGCTAATATTATTGTTGCGATGATTGCAGCCCGATGAGGCCCTACGGTCACAGCAAGTGTGTATATATTAGCTTGTTTATCTCCCTCAACATCTTCGATTCCTTTAACAATTTCTCTTCCGAGCACAAATAGGAACGCATAGATGGTTGGAATAAGAACTATTAACGGTACATATGCGCCATGGTATACTGCTGCAAAGAATCCTCCAAATAATATAGTGGCTGCGGATTCGATAGAAACAGCTATATTACCTATGAATCCGGTCTTTTTAATCCACCGTGAATACTCGTGTACGAGTAAGCCGCTAATTAGGGCGAACAGCCCTATTAGTAGAGAGGACAGAAGTGCGACTGTAATACCAAGGATAAACAATAGGTATGCAAAATATCTTGCATGTTCCGGCTTCACGGAGCCTCGGACAATGGGTCTCCAAGGCTTAGAGATCTTATCAGTTTCAATATCATAATAATCATTTATTACATATCCAGCAGCAGCAATTAATACAACTATTGTGCTTGCAATAAGATAATCAAAGCCTACTATACTACCATCCTGAAGCTTCGATACAACACTATAACCGACAAGCGTAGTAATTGCTGATACGAATAAGTTATGAGGTCTAAGTAACTCTATATATCCTCTTATTGTCTCGCTGGATGCCATGACCTTTCCGCTGACTCCCTTCTATAAAGCAATGCTATAACTTTTATCTCTGAAGTAAGTTCTAAAACAAGCTAAGCTTTTTAACAGAATACTTTCACTTATCACCCAATCACAACTTTTCCACGAAGTACGGTACTACGGGCATTATGGGTATCAGAAGCAACATAGCAATAGAGGCTGCCAGAATAGTAAATCAACGAAAAGTACTATATTTACGTTGGATTAATGAGAATACAGTTGCTGCAGCTGTTAGAGGCTCATCTAACATATACATTGTTCACATAAACATAGACTCCGGAAAGGCTACCTGTACATGCAAGGGGTTCTACTATAAAGGATACTGTAAACATATCATAGCCGTTAGGAACATCTTACGTACATATATAGCTAGAGCTTCAAAAGTGAAGAACGAAAGTATGGCAACCTCTTAATAGACCTCTGATACATTTCCCTATCTTGAAATTGCTCCGTCGAAACCTCCTTCATCATTCTTCAGCTTGAGTCGTGGTCTTCATCGCTCTTCAATTGTAGATATACCGTTGTTACCCCTAAGCTAATAAACAAGGATAAGGCAGTTTTATACAATGTGGCATGGTAGGTAAAGTGATTGAAGTATTTGTTTACGAATTTACCAGAAACAGTGTACCAATACCGGGTTTCATAATTAACAATATAAAGAAGCTCAACAATAAACAAAAGTTTGAGATACGATTCGATCTAGGTATTATATATAAAATTATTAATAATAACAATAATATAATAATTATTCTAAATATAGGTAAAATCACAAAACAAATAAATTTGCCTAAATCACAAATAGAACTAGAAAACATAGACAATTCATCAATGTATATTATAAACAATGATAGCATTCTTACAAGAGTGGAAACATTTTCAGAACACGGATATCTCAAACTAATGATGACTGAGGATATGTTGTCCCCAACAATTGTAATAAATGGCATACATATGCACAAGATTATAAATAAGAGTCCATATAGGGATGCTTTAAACAAGGTAAAACTACTTGGCAATATTAGGAATAGGAATGTACTTGATATATGTACTGGCCTAGGATATACTGCTATTACAGCATTGATGCGAGGAGCTAAAAAGATACTAACAATTGAACTCAATGGTAGCATTTTAAGAATAGCCGAGTTTAATCCTTGGAGCTATTTTCTAGGATCAAAAAATATAACCATACTGAATAACGATGCCACAGAAATTCTTCCATTAATTGATGATAATACTTTTGATAAGATAATCCACGATCCACCAAGATTCAACATTGCTGGCGAATTATATAGTCTTGAATTTTACAAAGAACTTTTTCGCGTACTAAGGCCAGGCGGCGTACTGTTTCACTATACAGGTACACCTATGAGGAAAAGAGGAAAAGGCTCTGGACCAATAATTCGTGGCATAAAAGAAAGGCTTCAAAAAGCTGGATTCGTAGTAAAGTATTATGATTCTATAGCAGAAGGTTTTGTAGCAGTCAAACCTAGGCTTTATACCCGGTAAAACCACTATGGATTTATCCTTCCACAATTACATCTTTCTACCTATCGGTGTCAAGACGTGGAAAAAGCTGACTTTCCTCCAAAGCCTTACGAGAAGGCTGAAATAGGAATAATTGGTGGAAGCGGGCTCTATGATCCGGGTATATTAGAAGATATTAAGGAAATTAAAGTATACACGCCTTATGGCGAACCAAGTGACTACATAATATTAGGAACATTGAAAGGTAGACGAGTAGCGTTTCTCCCCCGTCACGGACGTGGACACCGTATTCCTCCCCATCGCATAAACTATAGAGCAAACATATGGGCATTAAAATCGCTTGGAGTAAAGTGGGTTATTGCTGTATCCGCTGTAGGTTCCCTCCGAGAAGACTATAAGCCGGGTGATCTTGTTGTCCCAGACCAATTCATAGATATGACAAAGAATAGAGACTACACTTTCTTCGATCAAGGAGTTGTAGCACACGTCAGTATGGCTGATCCATTCTGTGAACATCTCCGTAAGCTAATTATAGAAACAGGTAAACAGCTGGGCTATACAATTCACGAAAAAGGTACATACATATGCATAGAAGGGCCCCGCTTCTCAACAAGGGCTGAGAGCAGAATCTGGAAAGAGGTATTCAGGGCCGATATAATTGGCATGACACTTGTCCCTGAAGTAAACCTTGCATGTGAAGCACAGCTCTGCTATGCAACACTGGCTCTGGTGACGGACTATGATGTGTGGGCTGAACGTCCTGTGACAGCTGACGAAGTAGCAAGAGTTATGAAGGAGAACACGGAGAAGGCTCGCAGAATACTATATGAACTAATCCCGAAGATACCTGAGGAACCGGATTCAGAGCTTTGCAGCTGCTGCAACGCATTAAAAACGGCACTCCTATAACGCAATCCGAGCTGGCAAGCCTAGAGAAGATTATATACGAGAAAGTAGAAGAGGAGGCAAAAGATTTCCTCAGAGAGACCTTTTTCAAAACCCTTTACATAGGTTACTTTGGCTCTGGTTTTGCAAAATCTGCAGCTGGAATTCTGTACTGGCCCTTAAGACAGCTTAGCAATAAGGATGTACGGCTTACGCCAGGCGAGGAAATATTATACCATACACTTCCATATCATGATGAGGACTCCCTTGTCATACTATTTGCGGAACCCGGTACAGAGAACCTTGTAGCCAAAACATCAGATGCCGTACGGCTTACCGGGTCAAGAATGCTCGTAATAGCTCACCCGTTACCGGAGATAATATTGTCGAGAATAACCGGCCCATCAATTACTATTGATTATCAAGACCTCCCGCTAGCCTTCATTATCGCTGCTGCAAAGCTCGCTACAATGCTATCAAAATCTATAGGAGAAATAAAGATTAGAACAGAGAGGGTTATTAGCGAATACAGTGAAATTAGTACCATATATAATGATTTAATAAATAAATATAAAAACAATATAGCAGACATATCGGATACAATTGTCCGGGTCAAAAAAGTAATCATATACACTTCACCAACACTGGAACCCGCAAGTAATCTGCTTCACTGGTATCTTAACACAGTCGCTATAGAATCAAAACTAGCAACAATATCAACTCTTCTATCAGATATATCAACCTCTATTAACTACCTATTCATGGAAACGCTTTCACTAATAATATCAACTGACGTAGAGGCCGATATTCTAAGAGAGGCAAAATTCAAAGCTTCATTAGCAAATATAAGATCACATCTCAGTGAACTAGTGATACATACCGATCCATTAACCGCACCCCTGTATGCGTCTCTTATTTCGAACAAGATTTATACCACAGTAGTGGAGAAGATGATCAAAAATGCCTAGAGTAGCCATACTACACTATACACCTAGACCAACCTGGAGTTCACGTAAGCTCCTAAAAGCTCTATCAAAACAAGGTGCATCAACACTTTACATAGTATGGCCATACTTGTCTGCAGAGATAAGAGGCGACTGTGCGATAAAGTATCAAGGGAAGTGCACGAACGTAGATGCAATCATAGTGAGAGGCATGGGACAAGGTCTTTCTGCAGAGAAATACCAGTTTCGCCTAGCATTACTCAAGGCAGCTGAAGATTCCGGCATCCTAGTTGTGAACCCATCATTTTCTCTATTCCTTGCACGTGACAAATTTTCCAGTCTACGAGTACTAGAATCACATAGAATACCCGTGCCAAGGACAATCATAACTGAGAACCCATCAACGGCACTACACTTTGTCGAAAAAGTAGGTCAAGCAGTAATTAAGCCGCTCATGGGCAGCCTGGGTTTAGGATCCTTTCGCGTAGCTGATATAGACACAGCGTATCATGTAGTAAATCTCCTTCTCAGAGTTAACCAACCCATATATCTCCAAGAATATCTTGAGAAAAAGGATAGTATGGATCTAAGAGTCTTCGTTGTCGGAGAAAAAGTCGTAGGATCCATGTACCGCCAAACAATTGGTGGATGGAAAACAAATATAGCGAGAGGGGCTAAACCCATACCTGCACACCCAGAGGCCGAGGTGCTTGAAGCGGCAGTAAGGGCAACAAAACTTCTGGGCCTCTTCTACGCAGGTGTAGACATAATAGAGACGCCCAATAATGAGTTCTACGTAATAGAAGTAAATGCGTCTCCTCTTTGGCGCGGACTTCAAAGTGCAACTGGAGTTGATCCCGCCGAGGAAATAGCTAAACTCATAATAGGTCTCGTGAAAAGGTGATGAGTCAGCTGTCCTGGCCTTCTGCATTTAAAGCGATCTACGACGAGCCGGTGAGTACTCATCATCCACAAATATATGGATTCCTGGCCTGCTTTTAGTTAAGCCTCATTACTGAGAAGAATTGGTTACCAAACTTGGCTAAGTAAAATCGTTATATGGCCTTAGGAGCGAGCAAGTACGTTACATTGCCGCCCGCGGGTAATCTAAACTGAAGCCTCAGCGGCATTTCCGGAGAGAACTCGATGACTATGGTATCCGCAACCTTTGTTAATGACAAGACGTGCTTCAAGTAGTCTATACTATATGCCGACTTGCCCGGCTCCTCTACCTTAAACTCGACAACAGCTGGCGAATCACTATTAATCTTGGCCTCGGCTACAGCTGTACCTACACCCCTTATGATCAGCATTGACTCGTTCGGCGCTTCAAGTTCAACAGTGTCCCCAACTGCTTCTGCATCACGCAGAGCATTCTTGAATGGATCCACTATCATCGCTACATGAATCTTAAACTCTAGCTGGGCTTCAGGTATTTCAGGTATAGCTACTTCTAGATTATTCAACCTGTATCTTTTTATCACAGCACCAACAATCGACCACGTCACTTTATCCTCTTCAACATCTATCTCGAGCTTGTCTCCTTTCTTACCTCTTTTCACTAATTTAGCAACATTTGCTACATTAAAACCAAGCTCAACTTTTTCGCCTTCAACTTCATACTCTATAAAGCTCTCAGGCGGCAATTCAATCGTTATAAGCGCCACGTGTGCGGGGTCAATAGCTACAGCCTTTACGCCTTCGTTTGATATAGTCATGTTCACTTCGTCAACTATTTTTGAAAGAGAGTCTAATATATTGTAGAACGACTTTGCATCCGGATAAGATAAGTGCGCCTTGCCCAACACTTGTCCCCAGTTACGGTAATCTAGTGGATGGAAGGGTATAAGAGTGAGGGGGAACAACGTCTACTCTGGACACTCAATGATTTAGGCTAAGCGAAAGCTAATAAAGTTATTATGAAGTTTGTTCTAGACGACATCAATTGTAGGGATGTATATGGCGAACGAAACTATGACGGATCTGAGTATTTATACGGAGCTACTGGAGCGGTGGAAGTCAATAAAATCACTCATAGATACAGCGATAGAAAATAGACTAAGAGAGCTGCCGCAAGCTCAAGCAATAAACGTTGCACACTATATTGCTATGGGCGGTAAGAGGCTGCGAGGATTCCTTGTAATCGAACTTGCAAAAACACTTGGGGCAAGCATTAAAGATGCCCTTGACGCTGCCGTGGCAGTTGAACTTGTGCATGCCGCAAGCCTGGCACTCGATGACATAATTGACGAGGACACACGGCGCAGGGGGAAAGAAGCTGCATGGATAAAGCACGGATTAAAGAAGACAGTCATGGTATCTAATTTACTCATTCCTTTCGCGCAGGAAATTATTTACCAAAAATATGGCGCACTAGCACTATTAAGGACGGTAGCGGCTTGGCTTGATATATCTAAGGGAGAGGTTATAGATGCATTCTACACCGAGCCTTTAAGGCCAGAAACATATATTGAGATGGTTAGACTCAAGACCGGATCACTCTTTAGGCTTTCAGCCGAGCTCGGCGCCATTGCCGCAAAGGCGTATGATCTCCTAGATTCTTTATCTACAATAGGTGAGAACATTGGAATAATGTACCAAATAGCCGACGATATTAGAGACAGCATGGACCCGGAGAAGTCAACCGAGCCTGGGCTAAGATTATTTAGAGCATGGATCAACGGCAAAGGAATAGCAAAAGCCTACTTGACAATAAACAAACTGCTTGAAGAAACAAATACATTAATCAACAAAACCTTCGGAACAAAAAGTACACTTATTCACATAATCCCTTCATTTATAGTCAGTGCCATGCTAGGCGAACTGGATACAAAATCGATACTCCGAAAACTAAACTAGGACAAAACACTGGCTAAAAACAATTATCCGCTAATTCGTTTCAATCCTGTACCACGGGAAATAACTCATGAGGCACGATTTCACAGTTGTAGGTTCAGGCCCAGCAGGTGCCTCCTTTGCGTTTTACGCTTCAAACAAGGGCTACAAAGTCATAGTCTACGACATTCACGAACCTGGCTCAAAGCCATGCGGCTGGGCGGTACCTGGCTCGATAGAACATTTCATAAAAATCCCAAAGGAGTTTATATTAACAGAGATAAAAGGCTTTCGTATATATCTAAACAACCAACTCATAAAAGAACATAGTGGAGGACATTGGGGCTACATTATCAATAAACCGGGGTTCCTGAAATACTTAATTTCGTCTTCGGAGTTCATACGAAAACCTGTACGTCTTCGCGAAGATTTATCACCTATCGGTGTAGATCCTCGCGAGGAGACGATAATAGCTGTAGGCTCTATAGGTGCGTATGGATACATTCATAAAAATGGAGTTGAAGTAATAAATGCAGTACAACGCATCCTCGAGCTCAAAGAGCCTTTAGACGACGTGAATACAATAGAGTTCTGGTTTGACGAGAACCTAATCGGATACTATTGGGTGTTTCCTAGAGGTGAACGTGTCGTTGATATAGGTGTTGGGGGGCTTGAATCGTTTGATAAACTTGTTTATAGGCTTGAAGTCTTTACGAGAGAGTATCTTAGATCAGTGAAAGCAGAGAAATCCTCTGCCATTAAGGGAGCAAGGATTATTGCATCAAATGTGAATAAAGAACTCTTCATGAGAGAAAGAAGCCCCGTAGTAGGAGAAGCAGCAGGATTCGTTTATCCCTTAACAGGTGAGGGAATTAGGCCAAGCGTTGCTTCATCATATGCTTTGTTTCAGAGCATAGATAAGGGCGTGGATAGAGTCTCAGTGATATCAAACATAATAGAGTGGATATCGAGGCAAAGAAAGCTACTAGATAGAGTAAAGGCCGTGTCTCCTAAAACACGAGCAGCAGTACTAGAGTCTATACCGCTTGACGTGTTTACTGCAATAGGGTTGGGAGAACTTAACCTTAAGAAAACATTACGAATTATCACAAAGATGCCACTATCTGTCGCTAGGGTGCTAAAAGCTCTTCTCTAATGATGCAAAAGGGCTCAGAGAGAGAGCTCTTCTTCATCCCTTTTCCGAGTCTGATGGTTTGCTAATCATCACGGCTATGATGACGGTTATCGGTCAACTGAAGACATGATGTAGCTGGACCCGTCTGAGCGTTTCCAAGTATATCATTTGCCACTGCAACGATTTCTGCCTCAGAGGAGCCAGGGGACATCTCATCGCATATGCTCGTCTACGTCCGACGGGTCTTCATCGGCAAAAGACATGGATTGGACAAGCCAAGCACAGCCACATTATAATCAACGAATGCTAAGATACTTAAAGTCGTTATCTACATGAACTTGCTATGCATCTCCTCGGCAAATCGACCCTTCTTCATCCACCCCTTGGCTCCAGGGGTGTAGGTTTATGTCGGCCTCCTCATCTCAGCATGTTCTAGGACTTAGTCTCAAGTCCTAATAGCTTCTTTATGTACTCGCGCAGCGCGTCTCTGCCTTCACTATAGTATATTCGCGCATACTCAAATATCGGCAACCGTTTAAGAGCCTCATTGAATACCTTTATCGCCTTTGTCTCCGGTATCTCTATCTCTATATCCATACAGACTCTCCATATTATGTCTTGTATCTTAGCGATCATCTCAGAATCTGTCGAATCGGCCTGGTGAACTATCTGTGACTCTATCATTGTGAAAGGAACCGTGCCGTGAACCTCTGCTACGGCTCTTATCAAGCGCTCAGGGGCTCCACGTACACTAAGCTCAGCAACCATTGCAAAGTCGTGGCTAAAGTACCAATCAGAACGAGGCCTATATCCGCCAGTCAATGGATCCCTCTCGTACTGATAATACTTAAATAAGTCGTGTAGCAGAGCTGCGGCAACAACTATATTCCTATCGATTTTAGCACCATATATGTTGCTATAGACATCCATTAGCTTCTCGGCTATCTCCGTAACACCGAGAGTATGGTCTAGGAGTCCCCCGGGGTAAGCATGGTGCTTCTTGGGCGCGGCAGGGCTTTCAAAGAAGCTTATCTTTGGCTCAACCTTTGTAAACGTTATCACGGGCTCTGTTAGGAGTTCAAGCACGAGTCTCCTGATAGTATCATTGCTTATAGTCTCTGCCTTAGCCCTAAGCTTTTCATAGACTATTTTTACGCGTCTATCGAACGTGCTCAACTCGTATACACCCTAACAAGCGCGTCAATCAGCTATGCACTCATAACTTTTCCTAACATAGCTAGACGACTAGCTAGAAGCAAGCCATGGCTCAGAGCTGGTGTCCGTCATCAATTAGGCTTGTTCAGCAATACCAGCCCTCTTCATCGCCATGTTTTATACCATATCGCGAAGGACACGTAAATATCTCTATCCAGATAACGACACGCATAGTGGAAGGTGCAAGGAGAGTCTTGGAGTGTCTTCACAACGATGTCGAGAAAAAAGTACTTGAGCTAATTGTACCCCGCAGCGAGGATTATGAAATGCTTAAAAGAGTAGTTGATAAGGTGAGAAAACTAATCATTTCAATTCTAGAAGGATTGGGGATCCACGATGCATTGGTCACCGCCGAGGGAAGCTTTGCCAAGGATACTTGGCTTCGAGGAGACGTCGATATAGACTTATTTATTCTCTTACCACATGAAAACTGCCTTAGCATCATAAATCAAGGCCTAGTAGCCCGGATTGAATCAAGCCTAAGGAATATGGGCTATCGTGTCGAAAAGAGATATGCACAACACCCATATCTACGACTACTATACAGCGGCGTATGGATAGAGATTGTTCCCGGATGTAGAGTAAAAGATCCATCAAAACCAATAACAGCTGTTGACAGAACCCCCTACCATCGAGAATTCGTGCTAAAAAACACGTCCCCGGAGCAAAGAAACGAGATACGATTGCTGAAATCCTTCTTAAAGGGCATAGGAGTCTATGGGGCAGAAATAGCTGTGCAAGGATTCTCAGGATACCTAGCTGAATTGCTTATAATCAAGTATAAATGCTTTAGATCACTACTAGACAATGCATCAAAGAAATGGAAGCCCAGACTCGTTATAACGCTTAGCGAGAAAGAGAAACAACACGTGGATAGGCTATTAGAAACTTACAGCAATGCTCCTCTGATATTTCCTGACCCCGTAGACCCTAAACGAAACGTTGCCGCAGCATTATCGTACAAATCGTTCTCATTATTCATCACTGCCGCCAAAATGTATCTCAGAATTCCGAGATATGAGTTCTTCCACGTATTTACTCCACATAAGACTCCTTATCCGGGACAGATAGGCGCAAAAGCCGCCGACCGCATAGACCACACTGTACTCATAGTCCTAACACCACCAGAGAAAGAAGCCCCAGATAATCTATGGGGGATAGCCAAACGCGTGGCGAGAATAATAACCCGCATCTTAGAGAGCAATGGGTTCATCGTAGACGATTACAGCGTCTATGCCAAGGAAGACGGCACAAGAGCTTATATCTCGGTAGAGGTTGAGAACCCGGTCTTACCAAGCTACGAGCTACGAAGAGGCCCACCTGCATGGGCGGGTGAAAACGCTGAAAGGTTTCTACGGAAACACCTCAGTAGCGAGGACACTATTGGGCCCTGGATTGACGACGCTGGGCGGCTCGTAGCACTGAAGAAGAGACGATATCGCAGGCCAGAAGAACTCCTAGCAAGCACTATTAGAGACTTGCTCCCAAAAGCAGCAAAGAGCTATACTATACGTGTCGGAAAAGCTCTAGCCCTTATAGAGAACCTTGACAGGGACGAATTAGCATGGCTGGAGAAATTCGTAGAAAAGACACCGCATTGGATGAAGCCATACCGCTGGAAGTAGCCAAAGAAGCCATATGTTTTCCAAGACCTGAAACAGATTTCTGCAACAAATTAATAGATGCTCTGACCCAACATGGGATAACTCACTATGTAAATAGGGGTAATCTAAGAATAGGAAAACTGATGCTCCTAGGAAAAGGATGGGCAAGTAACGTCTTCCTAGCACTAATGGGTGAAAGAATCGTCGCGGTTAAAGCTCTACGACCTGGCTCTAGAAGAATAAGCCTGCTTCACGAAGCAGCAATGCTCATAACAGCATCAATAATTAACATATCTCCCCAAGTCTACAGCTACAACAACTTATTTATAGCAATGGAGTACATTAAAGGCAAGCACTTAGACGAAGCACTAGATTCGTGCAACAACACTGCCAAAACCACACTGATAATGCGGAGACTACTCTGGAAGGCATTCCTCTTAGACATCCTAGGCATTAGCCATAACGAACTTGCAAGACCACATCGACAAGTTATAGTCGAAAATAACACCCTTGAACCCTATATTATCGACTTCGAGTCAGCAACTGTCTCAAGAAGGCCATCTAATCTTACACAATTAGTAGGAGGAATACTGCGCTCGAAGGTCCTAAGCCGAAACATTTGCGTCAAGGATATTAGCGAGGAGATAAAGACCTTGTTAAAACAATACAAAAATGAGACGCGATTAAAACGAAGGGCAAGCATAGCCATCAACATCATAGATACGCTTACATGTATGAACAAGTAACAAGGCAAGGTAGGGAGCCGTGATAGCACTTTCAGAGAATATATGTAAAGCTGTGGAATTCCTCGACAAGAATTCGAGAAAAACAATAATTGAAATAGCGCTAAACAATGGATATGCTGTAAAAGATGTCGCAGAACTAATGAACGTGAGCCCGCCAGCCGTTTCAAGATATATCCACGACACATTATCGCCAAGCACTAGGTCAATATGCCTACTCATAGCTAGAATAGATGAAGAGACAAGGCAAAAAATACTGAAATACATAGCCGAAACACTATGGCTGACCCTATACGATCTCCTAGAAGAAACAAGAGATATAGAGATGGTAGAGAGAATAGCCGACGATGTCGCAAAGCTCCTTTCAAGCATTACGAGATGACAATGTGTTCACGAGGAATGATAGCGGAGAAAGACTATGGTGCGGGGGGTGGGATTTGAACCCACGCAGGCCTACGCCAGCGGGTCCTCAGCCCGCCCCCTTTGACCTGGCTCGGGCACCCCCGCACCTGGGGCTGCGACCCTCCAGTGATATTCGACCATAGTAATTCTGGGCTAAATATAATTTTGTCGTTACTCTCTACTTTCCTTTCTCAACATATTGAAGCAATATGTTTCCGATAATTCTTTCCAAGACCTCCGTATTGCATTCCTCTATTTGCGCTAGTTCACTAATTATGTTGCACTCTTCCTGAATTACTTGAGCCGATGTCGTTGCTGCCACGTATCTTTCAAGGTACCTCTTATTTATTTTCATAAATTCTTCTCCCCATTTGAACCTAGATAGCAGATTATCTGCTTCCTTCTCGAACCCCGCAATTATTAGCGATGCTGCTAACGCTTCTGCGCTGCTGAGCAGATATGGCTTCCCATAGTTCACTGGATTCGCGGCAAGGAGGAGTGGCAACCTTCTTCTAACGCCTCTAAAACGCTTCAATATGTTGGTAAATTTTCTCCAAGACGTGTCTATTACTGTAATGCCTCGCTGCTCGATAATTCCTTTATCCATTCTGGATACCGGTATAGGCGATAGCGGGTCGAGAAGCAGGGTACCGGGCAGCGGCTTCCTAACTAAGCTTACTATACCAGTCTTGGCTAGCTTTACAACAGTATTGTAATGTGGATTATCGTGGCGATAGTAAATAGCGTAAAGCCTTACCATCTCATCAGCCTCTCAGCTACCAGGATGCAATTAACGTCCCTGTGTCCGAGGAGTTCCTCTCTGTTTGTTTAACGGGTGTCGCCACATTTTTATTATCCTCAACAACTCTTAGCTAACATGGAGTACTATCCTGAACCCACTCTAGTAGTGCAAGGGTGCGTCTTATGCCCAAAGCGATAGTCTTAATAAATACCGAAATAGGTGCAGATGAAGAAGTATTCGAAAAACTCAAGACTATTCCCGAGATAAAGGCTGTCTACATGGTATACGGGCTCTACGACATAATAGCAATAGTAGAAAGCGATGATATGAACAAGCTGAGAAACATAATTTATAATAGTATAAGGAGTCACGGAAAGGTTAGATCCACGCTAACAATGATAGTTGTAAAAGATCATGAAAGGAAGTAAACAGCAATAACCCGGGAATGCCTTGATACTGGCCATAGGAATAGATAGTTTTGATACCGCCTTTGCTGGGTGCACCACACATTTTTCCTCAATACTAGCCTACATTATCTCAAGGAATGGTTACATCTTAGCAGATTATCCGTGGCTCGTAAGGCTCAACCCTGCTGTGCCCTGGAAAACACGTGGAAACGGAGCTATAGCACTACACATCTATGTTGACGGGCTTAACGATGCAAAGGATATTATAAGGATATTGCATGACCTTGGAAAAGCGTATAACATAAGCCCAAAGGCTTCCTATGTATCAATTCTATTTAGTATCGATGATATGAGTCAATACTTGGACGAGGTCAGGCCCAAGTGTCTTACACAGCTTTACCACAGGGCAGTCCACGAAGCATTACCACTTGACATCGCCCATGAATGCATTAGGGAGACTAGAGCGAGCAGTGACGGGAGAATATTAAGCATCACGGGAGATACTAATAGGGGGATAATAGGAGCAACAGCAGCCCTTGGAATGACGCTAGACGACTATACCTTTGAGCTAACAGTTTACAGAAAGATCGAAAACTGGTCAAAACCCCGAAGAATAGACCCCCAAAGCGTTGTGGAGTTCGATATACGAACAAAGCCTCTAACATTCATGAACTATGACTACACAATAAACAAGCCACTAATAGCACCACACGGTTATGACCCTGTTCTCTACGCGGTGCGCGGCGACGATCCACTTGTTCTCAAAAAGGCTTTAGAAATAATTGATCCAGGAGAAGATCCTTCGCACTGGATCCTACATAGAAGTAATCAAGCAACAGATGCGCACCTCAGAGAAAAAATGGTTGAAGATATACATCCGTACGATAATCCTCTTGTAACAGGAATATTAAGGAAGGCATACTGGATTAGCGGAGGTCACTTAATAGGAGAGCTATGCGACAATACAGGATGTATAAGTGTCGCATTCTATCGAGAAACAGGCTGGCTCAGACACTTTGCTTACCGTGCTGCAAGTAGATTTAAGGTAACTATCGGAGGACAAGTAAAGCCTCACGCTGGCCGAGTAACCCTTAATGCTGAGATCATGATTCTTAGAGAATGCATTGATGCATATGCATGTTCTCAACGATTTCCCGTCACCGTTAAGCCGCCGTATCATGCATTTCACCACCTAATGAGGCCTTTAGAGCGCAAACACGTAATGTACACATCCTCGTCAATTGTTTTCCCTAGAACTAATGACGATGTATTGCCGGAAAGACTTCAGTACAGCTAATTGCTTACTACATGCCTTTACTAAACTGTAACTGACCCCTCAGTTTCTCCTGGAGCCCACAATTGTGGGAAAGAATTAACTTCTGCGTTTCTGGACATGTTTACCGGAAGAAAGCCAGGGCACCCTAAGTTTTCAAGTGGAATCTATGCTTAACTTTAGTGCAAGGCAAAATAAGGAAGTATAATGAGCTAGTGCTATTGCATTAAATTAAACTCTAATAATTGTTTGTATAAACTATTATTTTCAATACCTTTAGCAACACCTTTAGAGTAATGTAGAAGACAGTATTGCTCCAAGAGAAGACAAGGGGTGTCTCTCTTAATAATACGTATACTTGTTAGAAAATCATATTAAGTATTTGCTTCTGGACCCCTAGCTTTCCTGTGGAGTGGGAGCAGCGTAGGAGTGCTTAGGAGAGGAAGGTGTTTTTAGCCGACTAGGAAGTGTTTTCTGAGCTGGGGATACTATGCCTAAGAGCAGGCGACGCACTAAGCCGTCCGGTAAGGAAGAGAAGGCGAAAGATACCTCACCTACCGTGTTTACAGCAGCCGGACTCCTAGCGTTCAGTGAGGAAGAAGCAGTCATTAAGCTTAAGCCTATACATGTGTTAATATCAACGATTGCTCTTATAGCAATAGTTTTAACGTTTTCAATAATCTGATAATATGCTGGTTTAGAAGAGCATTATTTATCGGTTCGCGGCCTCTATCATCACGTTGCCCTATATTTATCGGGGATATCAGCTGTCCGGCAGACTGCTCCTCATGACTCTCCTTCTACGCCGAGTCCAGTAAGCATATAGCCTATACCTACAGCTAAAATTGCTGATGCAATATCTCCTACGTGTAACAAGTATATACTAGAAGCAAAGAATAGTATACCTGATACAAGCAGAACCAATTTCTTCAAATCCCTCTTCATTCCCTTAATCACCTATAGCCTAGCAATACTATTACGAAAGCATATGAAACACTATAAACAATTACATCCATAAACCTTAGACGTGAAGGGATAGGGATTAGAGTTTTCACCAAGATGGCTACCAAGGTTGCGACAGCATATAATGGGTCCTTGAACACTACCGACGGCGCAAAACTAGCACCATATAGCGCCAGTTTAAAGCCGTAGCTCGGACTAATGATATGATAAATATTCTTAGTTATCCTTGGAAGTATTCGTTCCGAAGAATAATAACAACCTGTAAGATAAATCGTCAGCAGCATAAAATACAAGTATATGAGAACAAGCCCGGCGCTTGAGCTCCCAAAAACAGCGATTTCCCTGATACCGATATGGACTATTTCAGCGCTAAATAAAGATGCCAGTGCTGCTCCGATCAACACAAAAAGCACGGCTGGAACAACGTGTTTGGATTCGCGAGTATTTATAAACGGCTCGTTAAGGAAAACCAGTACAACTACGCCATAAACAAGTATGGCGAGGGAAATAAGGGAACTAGTCTCAACTAATACTATTGTAATTGATGTTAGCGATAACATGAGCGAAAACCAGCTCATGCTAAACGATGACGCGATGGCTGCGATACTAAAGGCTAATCCAAGAAGCCTCGAGGATGCCTTGATGTCTTCAGCATTGGCCGCGAGGAGTATGAGCGACGCAATTGCTAAGATAAGTGAAATCACTGTGGCAAGTCTAAGCCGCATATCTGGCAATCCTCCATGCGTATATTCGTAACGCCTCGAGCGCCTCTCCAAGCGATTTGGCGTCTATAAATAAGGCGCCTGGGATATTGGAGAACTTGTTTCGTAAACTCTTTGCCTCAGCCTCTATGGCTTCAATACTTTCTGGAGGCTTAAGATAAATTATGACTGTTGGCGCGAGGCGATTACGAGCAATTTCTGCAATGTCGTCAGAATTGATAGATATTCCTGGACCAGTAATTATTATCAAGGGCATATGCTCTGCAGCAATCGAGGCTTCTTCGAGAGCCCGTCGCAGGCTTCTTCGAGGCGTAGCAATGTAGGGATCAACCATGGAGGTCCTGTTATAGAGTTCTGTAAAGACCTCGCTAGCGTTTCCAGGATATCGGTTAAACCATACCTCGCCCGAGAAGAACGTATAGCCGAGGAGTCCTCCAGCACGCCTAGCATTATCTGCCAGTGATGATGCAAGTCTTAGTGCCTCGTCGCCTGGTGATTTGCCGGGCTCGCCGACCCACATGGGCCTAGACACGTCTACGAATACATGTATTCGGAGGCGCAGCTCTGCTAAATCTTCTCGAACCATGAGTTTTCCTGTACGAGCTACGGCTGCCCAAACGATTCTGCGTGGATCGTCGCCTGGAACGTATTCCCTTATACTGTAGAACTCTGTGCCTACACCCTTGATACGCCTCGAATAAATTTCTTGGAGTCCGAGCGATTCGCCAGAATATATTGACTGAGTTACCGAGGCGAATAACGGGTAATAGCGGATGGTCAGGATTTCCTCTCTTTCAGTAATAGCTACAAATAGGCCTAAGGGAGAATATTTCTCCAGCACCACTCTTCGCGAGACTGCAAGGCCTGGAGCACCGGTCAAGCCATAGGCATAGCTGGTGCATGATGAAGGCGGAACATCCACTATGAATCCTGTTGAGCTCGGAATCCTTTTCGTTCTTGGAGGTTTCTCCTCATCAACAATGATATCGGTTATTCCCTCGCTTGAACCATTGCATATTGTTGTAAACACTCTTACAGGTAATGTTTCCGGTGCCGACGACGGGTTAGCTATCCTCTTAACGCTAAGGCGGCGAAGAACATGTAGATACTTCTTTGCTAATAGGTATTCCGACACCGTTATTGATGCAAGGAATAGTGACAGGGAAAGAGTCACGAGGGGATAGGCGCCGAGAAAACCGGCTACAAAAAGCAAAACGGTTGCATACAGCATAGCAATTGCTTTAGAAGTTGAAGCCACGTCCACCTATGGCATCACCGTTGGGGACAGTCATGTATGTTTAAGCGCTCATGGCGGCGGGATAGTTGCTAGTACTTCCTCAATTATCTTTTCCGGCGTTATGCCGGAGAGCTTTGCTTCAGGTTTGAGAATTATACGATGCCTTAGAGCCGGCCAAGCAGCTTTCTTAACATGGTCAGCTGTTACATGGCGAACTCCATCTATATATGCAAGTCCCCTAGCCACTTGGACCATTGAAATCGCAGCTCTAGGCGATGCACCAAGACGCACATACGGGCTCTTATGCGTAGCTTCAACAATCGAGGCAACATAGTACAATATGTTCTTATCGACATAGATATTCCATATCTCTTCTCTCGCTTTTACTAGCTCGTCTCTAGTTATAACCGGCTTAACGGGCCACTCCTCGATCCGGCGCAGCCTTGCAAGAATATCAACAAGCTCATCACGTGAAGGAAGACCTATAATGATTTTTGACATAAACCTATCTACTTGTGCTTCACTTAATGGATATACTCCTTCGAATTCTACAGGGTTCATTGTAGCTATAACAATAAATACCGGTGAAAGCTTGAAGGTATTCCCCCAAACTGTTACTTGTCTCTCCTGCATGGCTTCTAGAAGCGCTGCCTGAGTCTTCGGGCTAGCACGGTTAATCTCGTCAACGAGAACTAGGTCTGCAAATATCGGGCCTTTCTCGAACTCAAATCTCCCATTACGGTAGACATAGGTACCGATTATGTCGCTCGGGAGAAGATCCGGCGTAAACTGTATACGCTTGAATTCTAGAGCCATGGCAGACGCGATCGCCTTAGCTATGGTTGTTTTTGCTACTCCCGGAACACCTTCTAGGAGAACATGGCCGCCAGCAAGAATAGTTGCGACGATGTATTCTATTTCTGAACGTTTTCCAACAATTACCTTAGACACTTCGTCAACGATCTTGGAAAAGACGCTCAACTCGTTACGTGCCCTACTTATCGCCGTGCATAGTTAGCTATTATCTCTTATCCTTGTTTCCTGCTCTATGATGACTTAGCGCTTTTGAGAGTTCTCTAGAAAGTTCATCAAGTGTTATGACGGGTTTTTCCTTATTCCTTGTCCTCGGTGGTATACCTGCAAATGCTATGGACAATATGAGCGGCAATAGGAATAGTGCTATAATTTCGGCAATAATGTTCTCCTTCGTAAAGCTGGATAGCGCGTTAGATATTGATGCAAAAGCTGCCAATGCTTTCCGTGCGCCTGCAGACAAAGATAGCACGGCATTCTTGCTATAATGCTCATCATCTACTATGACATAGTCTATGCCGTATTTGTTAATTATTTCACTTACAAGCTTGGCAACAATTTTCTTAGTTGGGATAAAGGGCTCTAAGCCATTCATCTCAAAGTTGGAAAAGATGCTTGAGTCGCTAATAACTATGGCATAGCCGCTTCCAACTCTAGTAACTGTTCCTACTGGAAACCGCTTCCCTGGACGGGGCTCTGCCCAGCAGAAAACGCTAGTATTGTGTGATAAACCAGTTATCCATGAAACCTTGGTAGATAATATAACGTTATTAAGACACAGTATTGGGACTATATAGCCGCTCGAAGTAATATTGCTCCTAAGCATCTTGCCCGATACGCGAACGCCTACAATGTTCTCCAACAAGTTATTAGAAACACCGACCTCGTCAGCTACTAGAAGCACAGCCTTACCGCTCCTAACTATCTGGGCGATAGCGTCAATTTCTTCATCGCTAAAAGGCTTCTCGGGCCCAATCACAACGTATAATATTCTGTTATGTGAGCTTGATAATGATACCAAGTCGAATGGGGAGCCAAGACTAGCTCTCAGACCCATTCTGGCCAGCATTGAGTAGAAGTCGCTAGTTCCAGTCAAGTATATGTTATCAGGGCTCGTGGAGTATACTGAACCCTGGTACGTATAGATATTAGCTGTAGCTATTGAAAGGTATAGAGCACTAAGAATTGATATCAGCAATAGAGTAGTTCTTCCAGGTATCCACAATCTGCTCAGCCTCCTCGATAACCTTGTCGTCAGGAACTATGGGCGAAAACACTGTCTCGTTATATATTGTAGCAAATTTTGATAGAAGGCCTCTCTTGTCGAAAAGCTTGGCTATCTCCGTAACTGTCAAGCCTTCGTTGTAATTTGGATTGTTCTTCACGCAGTCACGTACTGTTTCGAAAAGAGCACGCAGCCTCTTCTTGCCTGCTTCATAGAAATATATCGGCCTAGGCACGTCGGATAGAAATACCTGTGCAGCTGTTGATGGCCTTGTAAAGTTTTGTCGGAACCCATATCTCGCTACTACGAGGTATATTACAATTGCAGCAACAAGTGCAACAACAAGGATTACGATAACTGAGCCAGATATGATGTGGTGAGTACTAGTGCCTGATAGACCTACTTCCCCTGTACGAGTATTATCCTGGAAGAGTATAGACACGTTTCCTATGCGTCGAAGATATGACAAATTAATGCTGCCAGGATTCCCGCCAAGTGGTATGTAGTGCTGAGGTGTGTCTATAGCGGCCACAACAAGGCACCGCTCTGTTGGAAAGATTGGGGGTGGTGGACCGGCCGGGATTTGAACCCGGGACCTCTCGGATGCCAACCGAGCGCTCTTCCAGGCTGAGCTACCGGCCCACCCGTGTATGTTGAAGGCTCATATCGTCCTCGGGGCTATAAAGGCTTCGTCGCTAAATTACTAGTAGTATCGATGCGGTGTTCATTGCTATGCCTATTCGAAACAAGGGTTAATGCTTCGACAAGACAACCTCATTCTGCTCGTTATAGAGGCTCGGATGCGGGCCTTGCCGCCATCCCCGCTCGTTGCGGGTTGCGCGGTGCCACGGCAACCCGGGTTCTCTCGTCATAGCCACTCTATAGGCACCCGGTTTTCCGGGATCGCTAATAGTTCTAGAGAGGCTTATGAAGCTGCACCCGCTCCTCCCGATCACTAGGTCCCTAGTACATTGGTAAAGCTATATTAACTGAGAGCCATGTAAGCTACGCTATTCCCGGAGTAAGGGCCGCCTCCATCGAGCCCGGCCCCGTACCGGGCAATGAGGCGCAGTGGCCTCGTAGACGGAAAGATGAAGGATGTGAGGCCGCCGTAGCTCAGCCGGGAGAGCGCGGGGCTGTGGACCCCGAGGTCCCGGGTTCAAATCCCGGCGGCGGCCCCATTCATTCTCTTCATTTTAACCCTGCTTCCGGATGTTTCATGAATTAACTCCATATAGCCTTCGAGGTATCGACAAACAAAGATACGCATCTTGTTTAGCGTCAAACGGTTATTGTGCCTAGGTATTTGAATGCTTATAAGCCGTTATTTCAGTCAGTTAAGTAATGGCGGGCCTCAGCTGGCCGCTAACGGGCCGCTACTGGCCCGAGGAAACTCCGCCCTCCCCGCGGCGCCGGGGCACCGAAATGGTGCACGGGGAGACCCCGTGGCAACGGCACAGAAACGGCACGCCCGCCTAGGGAGGACGATGACGCGGCGAGGGCCCCCCGGCAACGGGGGGCCAGTAACCCGCAGAGGACCTGGGCGGGTGCGTTGAAACGGCCGTCCCCCGGGGAGCAAGGCGGCGCGCCGATGAGGGCCGCGCGATTGGCGCGCCGGGTCCGCTTAGTCGGATGCGGCCGAAGGTACAGAAGGCGGGTTATAGCTGGGGCCCGCCGCCAGTGCACCCTTATTTTATTCACACTATATTAGTGAGCATAGCTTGGCCTATGCATGGGTGTGCGCGAATGGGTCGACGTAGGCGAAAGTATCGTAAGACGCAGTTGCTGCGCCCACAGCCACGTATGCCAACGGTGTTTGAGTGTCCGCATTGTGGTGCTAGGGCTATAAGTGTTGAGATTAAGAAGAAGGAGCGCAATGAGAGAGGCGAGGTCAAGGCGATAATAAGGTGCGGTAATTGTGGGCTCTACGCCGAGATGTGGGTTCCAGAAATATTCCAGCCGGTCGATGTCTACTCGAAGTTTCTTGACGCTTATCTTGAGGGCAGGATCGAGGTTAAGTTCCTAAAGAAGGCTGAGGAAAGGACCATAAGCTTAGAGGAGCTTGGAGCAGAGGAGAGCGAGCTTGAAGCCGGGGAGAGTGGAGAAGGAGCTCCGGAAACGTATTGAGTCTGGGGAGAAGCTATTCTTCCTTCTCTCAGACCCAGAGTCGCCGCTTCCTCCTAGAGTAGTTGAGCGTTTTGAGCAGGGTGGCGCAGACGCGCTCCTCATAGGCGGAAGCCTTAACGTATTACCATACGATATAGATGCCTATATAGACGAGCTGCGAGGAGACGGCGTCGCTCTTCCAATAATATTGTTCCCGGGTGGGCTCAACAACATATCGTCGAAAGCAGATGCCATATTCTTCATGTCGCTAATGAATAGCCTTGATCCATACTGGATAGTTGGCGCACAGATCTCGGCTGCCCTCCTCATAAAGAGGCTAGGACTCGAGCCAATACCCACCGCATACATAATTGTGGGGCATGGTGGCGCGGCGGGCCACGTAGGCAAAGCGCAGCCAATACCGTATGAAAACCCGTACATAGTTGCATCCTACGCTGCTGCAGCAGAGATGCTGGGATACAGATTCATATACTTAGAGGCGGGCTCCGGGGCACCACGCCCAGTCCCGCAAGAAGCGGTAATATATGCGAGGAAGGTGACCGAAGACGCAGTCCTAGTAGTTGGTGGTGGAATACGTTCACCTGAAAAAGCTAAGGAGTTCATCGGGGCTGGAGCAGACGCCATAGTTGTCGGTACGCTTGCAGAGAAAGATCCTGAAAAGGCTCTCCAGGTACTACAAGCTATCAAAAAGCGTTAGGCAGAACAATGCTGGTTTCCGTCACCTAGTACAGCCTGCTGCATCTATTTCACGGCCATATTTCTTTCTAAAAGCCTCCTCCGCATCAACGCCTACAAGGTTCGCAATGCTGAGAGTCCATGCAAGGACGTCTGCGAGTTCCTCTTCAATCGACGACTTATCTCTCTTCAGTAGCGCCTCAGCAAGCTCGCCTACTTCCTCTACAAGCCAAGTAAAGGTTGCGTAGAGCCCTCTTGCAGAGTCACGTTCATAGAACGCCTTCTTCATTGCCTCTTGAAGGCAGCGCAGCTCCATTCACGAACCCTTGATTAGTATTGACGTTATCTATGTAGCTAGGTTATTAAAGCTAAGGATGCTTCCGCGAGTCTCGTTGTATTAGCACGAACAGTTTCTAGTCGAGGAAAACATTGCGTTATTGGCGTGGAGGCAACAGGAGGCAAGGGTGGATGAAGTGACTGGTATCGTTATATATGTCTCTGATAATCCTTTCCGCAGAGCACCCAGAGCTGAGTACAAGTACGGTGCTGTCTCAGACGAGGGCGTTGACCCTGTTGCACCCTTGCTCAACGAGGCATTATATGATAACATTGGGTTCATAGTTGTTCCTGACACGCACAGCGTGTGGCCAGAAGTAGGCGCCTTCCCGAAATCAACAAGTTATAGAGAGGTTATAGATAAGCTCAAAGAAGCAGCCACCAGAAGGTGCTCGATACGCCTATCTCCGCGCACATGTAGACGCGTACACTACGTAGTTGTTCCGTGGAGCAGGATCGTCGGAGGCTGGGCCTTCGACGCCTATCCTGCAGACGCCTTAGCACTAGCCCTATCAGAAATACTAGAAACTATCCTGGAGAAAAGGCCTAAGCTGAGAATAGACACAGTGTACGTAGTTATCGGGGGGACGGAGGAGCCATTTCTTAAATCACTCTCGATAAGGCTAGGCGAGCTTCTCGCAGCACTAACGCATAGCAAGCTAGTAATTCTTGGCACAGAGCAGCCACCGTATCCCACGACAAAGGAGCCAATCATAGAGGTAAGGGAAGCCGAGAAACACGAAGCTCTTCAAGTGCTACTTGCTCAACTAGAGCTCATCGATGCGGAGAAAGCGATAAGGAACAAGCTATTGGTGCCACGAACACCTCTCGGAGCACGGAGATACGGTGGCAGACCCGAGCCAAGGGAAATAGAGCTGACAGTGCTGTCAGCCCTTGCAGCGAAGAAAAGCTACTACATCCTCCTCCCATACCAGGCGTGCGGCTCACTCGACCCCTTAAGGAAAATAGCTACTATACTCGCTGAGAGCGCCTCAACATATATCGATGAAACGAGGCTCCATAAGAAACGTGTCGGGGGGACAGTGGTTCATCACCTCGGTTTCAACATTGACAAGCTAAGGTCGTTAATACTCGGTGCAGCAGTAGAGCAGCTGGTTCTCAAAACAATGGTAAGCAGTACGTGCAGCGAACTATACAGTGCGGGCATGGATACTACTATTATAAACAAGATATCTTCAATGTTTGGCAAACAAGACGCTACTCCCAAGGAGTGCATAAAGGGCGAAGAAAACAAAGTATCGCTTCAAGAGGGATGTGTAAGGAAGCTCCGAAACACGTTGCTAAAAGAGTATCATTAGCTACGAGAGAATAAACACTTAAGTACTTTTCACGTTGTTTACGCACTCTCTGCACAATCTGCTTTAATCATTGATAGTATTTCTTGAGTGCATTCCTCAATATCCTTCTCCGAGACTATCTGCGGCTTTGCACCATACCTCCAGACGTAGAGTTTTAGGTCAACTCTGTCGCCATGGATAATTCTAAACATCTTAAACACGATATCAGAAATACTGCTATTCTTGATATAGTGTTCCTTATCTATGTAGGCTGAGGCCCGTATAGTTATTACTCCAAGGCCGCGGAGAACGAGGAGCTGGTCATGGAGATACTTAAAGAATAGTTCGCTACTTCTGTGCATTCGCGCAGGTATATCAATTCTCTCGAAGAGGACCAGCTGTGGGCGTTTCCTCCTTATTGTCTCAATCTCTGTTGCATAACTCTCCTCAACGCTCATTGCTGAGGGATTGAGTGCAACAACGTCTATTAGGTCTAGTAGTTTTTGTGTACAGGGATCGTCGTCAGATAAGTGTAGTAGCGACTTTATGCCTTCAACTATTTCCTGCGGCGATCTACGATAGCTTATAATCAATGTCTTCAGCTTGTTCTTATAAATAAATCCAAACGTGAACGGAAGAAGTAGCTGCCTGACACGCGCATCAGCCGGATATTCTCCATATATTACCTCTCCTGGGTGAATTGCGCCAAGCACTCTTTTGAGAAGCTTACAGGGAAGCTCATACACTATATCGCGCCTAGGTAGGGGTATTTCCCTTATTACTGGCGGAGCGTAGACAGCTATTCCCCTTCCCTCAACTATTGAGAACGGTAACTCGGCTACAGTTATCGGAGCGCCACGCGCTTTTCTTATTTCGAGTATTCTTGTTAAGAGTCTATTAACCACTATGTGTTTAAGTATAAGTACGATATCGGTTACGAATTCTACACCGCCTATTTCGACACGTTGACGCCCGTAAGGTATTTCAGCTATTATAACGACTATGCCTTGTATCATGCGTGCCAAGGTGTAGAAGAAGTTTTGGACGAGTTCACGAGCCTTAGCTTCTTCCCGGACAATCATGCCCATGGGCGTAAAACTGTCAACCACGATGACTCTGGCGCCTATCTCCTCGCTATAACTATGTATTGTTTCGAGCATTGTCTCCAAGGCATCAACGTCGAGTATCAATGGTAATTTAACGTATCTGAATCGGCCCTTTAAACTAGGGTCCCCGAAGTCCATGCCGTAGCGCTTCATCTGGTTTATGAATCTGTCTTCTTCCTCGTAGAACGATACATAGAGGCACGGGTTTCCACGTCTCGCGTTATGATAGCAGATTGTTGCCGCGAGTGTCGTCTTGCCGGCGCCAGGATTGCCAGCAACGAGTATGCTTGTTCCAGGAATGAGGGCTTGGCCAAGCAGCTCGTCTAAAGCGTCAATGCCCCAGCTGAAGGCAGCCTTGCCCTCCTCGTCTATAGTGCTATCATCGCTCAAGTTTATACCCATGCATAATTGTTAAACAAAAAGGCACTGTATAAAAAGAATTTTTATATAACTACAAGCAATTAGTTTAGCTAAGAACCTAACATTATACTAGAACGACGCAGAGAGTTTTCATGGCCGTGTAGATGCTCTGCGCCACCAAAACGCTGGACTGTATTCACAATAATAATGTCATAATTTATAATAATAGTGTGCCCCCGGCTGGAGGCTAGCCCGCCCATCCAAGGAGCCCCGGGCTTTGCCCGGTGTCGCGGCTGCGCCGCCGCCGGGAAGCCGGGGGCCATTCCTTGTTCTGTAATCCTGCTCCGCGTATCTCTTTTACTCCTTGTCCCTACTCCCGCCATGCTTTAAGAAGTGTTTTGGAATGCTTTACGTACCCTAGTGAAGGAGTAGCGGTATTCCCGGGCGTTCAGACTCTATGGGTTCCCGTTAAGCCCTCCACAGACAAGTATAATAGACAGAAACCATAGAGTAACACTTGGCTAAACATCAGAAACATAGAGTCTGAAGAGTTAAAGCATCACCTATCCGAAATACTTAAATCCCCACTAAGAGCGGTAACCAGACATACACGGCGCCCGCGCCCGGGAACAGCCCGGGACGCGGGCCCAGCATCACGCTAACGATAGTAATGGGGGCCCAAGCAAACCCGGGGGCAGTACCCCTGGGACGCTTGGGCCCGACGGGGGCCCAGACCCCGCGCACCCACCGCCGGGGCCCGGGGAAAGACCCCGGGCACCGGATAGTGGAGCGGCACCGGGGTGGCCCTGCCACGGGCCCGCCTTGCGGCCGTGACTCCGGTTGATCCTGCCGGACCCGACCGCTATCGGGGTGGGACTAAGCCATGGGAGTCGTGCGCCCCCGGACGCGGGGGCGCGGCGGACGGCTGAGTAACACGTGGCCAACCTACCCTCGGGACGGGGATAACCCCGGGAAACTGGGGCTAATCCCCGATAGGCGAGGGGGCCTGGAACGGGTCCCTCGCCGAAAGGGCGCGCGGAGCTTCCCCGCGCGCCGCCCGAGGATGGGGCTGCGGCCCATCAGGTAGTTGGCGGGGTAACGGCCCGCCAAGCCGATAACGGGTAGGGGCCCTGGGAGGGGGAGCCCCCAGATGGGCACTGAGACAAGGGCCCAGGCCCTACGGGGCGCACCAGGCGCGAAACCTCCGCAATGCGGGCAACCGTGACGGGGTCACCCCGAGTGCCGCCGTTTGGCGGCTGTTCCCCGCTGTAGGAAGGCGGGGGAGTAAGCGGGGGGCAAGTCTGGTGTCAGCCGCCGCGGTAATACCAGCCCCGCGAGCGGTCGGGGTGCTTATTGGGCCTAAAGCGCCCGTAGCCGGCCCGGCAAGTCCTCCCCTAAAGCCCCGGGCTCAACCCGGGGAGTGGGGAGGATACTGCCGGGCTAGGGGGCGGGAGAGGCCGAGGGTACTCCCGGGGTAGGGGCGAAATCCGATAATCCCGGGAGGACCACCAGTGGCGAAGGCGCTCGGCTGGAACGCGCCCGACGGTGAGGGGCGAAAGCCGGGGGAGCAAACCGGATTAGATACCCGGGTAGTCCCGGCTGTAAACGATGCGGGCTAGGTGTTGGGCGGGCTTGGAGCCCGCCCAGTGCCGCAGGGAAGCCGTTAAGCCCGCCGCCTGGGGAGTACGGCCGCAAGGCTGAAACTTAAAGGAATTGGCGGGGGAGCACCACAAGGGGTGGAGCCTGCGGCTTAATTGGAGTCAACGCCGGGAATCTTACCGGGGGCGACAGCAGGATGACGGCCAGGCTGACGACCTTGCCCGACGCGCTGAGAGGAGGTGCATGGCCGTCGCCAGCTCGTGCCGTGAGGTGTCCGGTTAAGTCCGGCAACGAGCGAGACCCCCACCCCTAGTTGCTACCCCGGGGGCCACCCCGGGGGCACACTAGGGGGACTGCCGCCGTCCAAGGCGGAGGAAGGAGGGGGCCACGGCAGGTCAGCATGCCCCGAATCCCCCGGGCTGCACGCGGGCTACAATGGCGGGGACAGCGGGATCCGACCCCGAAAGGGGGAGGTAATCCCTTAAACCCCGCCGCAGTTGGGATCGAGGGCTGCAACTCGCCCTCGTGAACGAGGAATCCCTAGTAACCGCGCGTTAGCATCGCGCGGTGAATACGTCCCTGCTCCTTGCACACACCGCCCGTCGCTCCACCCGAGCGGGGGAGGGGTGAGGCCCTGCCTCCCGGGGGCAAACCCCGGGAGGTGGGGTCGAACCCCTCCCCCGCGAGGGGGGAGAAGTCGTAACAAGGTAGCCGTAGGGGAACCTGCGGCTGGATCACCTCCTGTGGCTGCAGGGGCCCGTCACTAGGGCCACTCACGGACCGCTTCACTATCCGGTGCCCGGGGCTCCCTAGAGGGCCTCGGCGGTGGGAGCACCCAGGGGCCGGCCAGACCGGGCCCTGGGCCCCGCCCCTGAGCGGGCCTCACGGCACGGACGCCGCCCGGTGGATGGCTCGGCTCGGGCGCCGACGAAGGGCGCGGCAAGCGGCGATATGCCCGGGGTAGGCGCATGCAGCCGTTGAACCCGGGATCCCCGAATGGGGCCTCCTGCCACGGGCGAAGAGCCCGTGGCGCTCGGGAAACCGGGGTTTTCCCCGGGAGTACCGAGCGGGAACCCCCCGAACGGAAACATCTTAGTAGGGGGAGGAAAAGAAAGCAACAGCGATCCCCTGAGTAGGGGCGACCGAAAGGGGGAGAGCCCAAACCAATTCTCCGCGGGATAACCGCGGAGAGATGAGGGGTTGCGGCCCCGCGGCTGGGGCCTCGAGCCCCAGCGGGCCGACTCCGGGTAGCCGAAGTGGGCTGGAAAGCCCCGCCGTAGAGGGTGACAGCCCCGTAGGCTAAACCCGGAGGGCCCGCGCCGCGGGGCAGAGTACCACGGCTTGGTTCTGCCGTGGGAAGCTGGGAGTCACCGACTCCCAAGGCTAAATACGTCCCGAGACCGATAGCGTACTATGTACCGTGAGGGAAAGCTGAAAAGCACCCCGGAAGGGGGGTGAAAAGAGCCTGAAACCGGGCGGCTAAGCACGGGGCGGCCCGAAAGCGAGGAGGCCCCCCGAAGGAAACCGGCGCGAGCCGGGAGTACGAGGGGGGCGGAGCAGGGTCGCCCCGTCCGTCTTGAAACACGGGCCGGGGAGTTCACGGCCGTGGCGAGCCTAAGGGGTTCACCCCCGAAGGCGTAGGGAAACCGACGAGCCCGCAGCCGGGGGCTATCCCCCGGCGAGGGGCGGGGTCCCAAAGGGCCCGGAGTCACGGCCGTGAGACCAGAAACCGGGCGATCTAGGCGGGGGCAGGGTGAAGCCGGGCGAAAGCCCGGTGGAGGCCCGAAGGGGTTCTGACGTGCAATTCGTTCCCCTGACCCCCGTCTAGGGGTGAAAGGCCAATCTAGCCCGGTGATAGCTGGTTCCCGCCGAAGTGCCTCGCAGGGCAGCCCCGCCGGAGGCCGGGCCGCGGGGTAGAGCACTGATTGGGGGTGCAGGGGGCGAAAGCCCCCGGCCCCCTATCAAACTCCGAACCCGCGGCCGCCGTAGATGGCGGGAGTGGGGCTCCCCGGGGTAAGCCCGGGGGCCGAGAGGGGAACAACCCAGACCGGGGTTAAGGCCCCCAAGGGCCGGCTAAGTGCCAACGAAAGGGCGTCCTCGGCCTCAGACAGCGGGGAGGTGGGCCTAACAGCAGCCATCCTCTAAGGAGTGCGTAACAGCTCACCCGCCGAGGCCGAGGGCCCCGAAGATATGTCGGGGCTTAAGCCGGCCGCCGAGACCCCGGGGGCGGACCGCTATGCGGTCCGCATCCGGTAGGCGGGCGCCGGGGCGGCGCAGAAGGCGGGCCGTGAGGCCCGCTGGAGCCGCTCCGGGTGCGGATCCCGGCGGTAGTAACAGCGAAGAGGGGTGAGAATCCCCTCCGCCGGAAAGGGCCAGGGTTCCTCGGCAACGGTCGTCGGCCGAGGGTGAGCCGGCCCTAACCCGGGCCGTAACACGGACCCGGGGAAAGGGAAACGGGTCAATATTCCCGTGCCGCGGGGGTAGGTGCGGCAACGCAAGCCCCGCCTCCGACGCCTCCGGGTAGGCGGACCGGGGGCGGCCGAAGGGCCGCGACCCGGCTAACCGTCCGAAGGCCGGGGAGAGCCGTAATGGCGAGAACCGGCCGAAGGCGGGAATGGGGGCCCGTTAGGGCCCTTCCGCCGATCCCGGGGGCCCTTGAAAAGGGGGCGGGGAACGATCCCCCGCGCCCGTACCGAGAACCGACACAGGTGCCCCTGGGTGAGAAGCCCCAGGCGTCTGGGGGCTAACCCGGGCCAGGGAACTCGGCAAATTGGCCCCGTAACTTCGGGAGAAGGGGTGCCCGCGGTCTGGGGGTAAACCCCTTGGACCGCGGGTCGCAGTGCCTAGGGGGGCCTGACTGTTTAATAAAAACATAGGTCCCCGCAAGCCCGAAAGGGTGTGTACGGGGGCCGAATCCTGGCCACTGGCGGTCCGTGAAACCGGGGTTCAACCCGGCGAAGCGCCGCTGAAGGCCGGGAGTAACTCTGACTCTCTTAAGGTAGCCAAATGCCTTGCCGGGTAAGTTCCGGCGCGCATGAATGGATCAACGAGGTCCCCACTGTCCTGGCCCGGGGCCCCGTGAACCCACGGAGCCGGTGCACAGGCCGGCATCCCCCCGCAGGGCGAGAAGACCCCGTGGAGCTTTACCGCAGCCTGGGGTTGCCCTCTGGGCCCGGGTACGTAGCGTAGGTGGGAGCCGATGAGCCACCCTCTCCGGGGGGTGGGGAGGCGCCAATGAAACACCACCTACCCGGGCCTGGGGGGCTTACCCCCGGCGGGAGGCCGGGGGGACAGCCCCAGGTGGGCGGTTTGGCTGGGGCGGCACGCCCGTGAAAAGGTAACACGGGCGCCCAAAGGTCGGCTCAGGCGGGTCAGAGCTCCGCCGTAGAGTGCAAGGGCAAAAGCCGGCCTGACCGGACCCCGAACAGCAACGGGTCCGGCCGGGAAACCGCGGCCTAGCGAACGCTCGTGCCCCCCTCGGTGGGGGCCGGGCATGACAGAAAAGTTACCCCGGGGATAACAGAGTCGTCGCGGGCGAGAGCTCACATCGACCCCGCGGTTTGCTACATCGATGTCGGCTCTTCCCATCCTGGGGGTGCAGCAGCCCCCAAGGGTGGGGCTGCCCGCCCATTAAAGGGGAACGTGAGCTGGGTTTAGACCGTCGTGAGACAGGTCGGACTCTACCCGCGGGGGGTGTGGGCCGCCTGAGGGGAAGGTGCCCCTAGTACGAGAGGAACGGGGCGCCGCGGCCTCTAGTGTACCGGTTGTCCGGCAGGGCAGCGCCGGGCAGCCACGCCGTAGGGGGTAACCGCTGAAAGCATCTAAGCGGGAACCCCTCCCCGAAAAGAGGCGGCCGCCGCCTCGGGGTTTCCCGGGGCGGCCCGGGCTCCCGTAGAAGACGGGGTTGATGGGGCGGGGGTGTAAGCCCCGAGGGGCCTTGTGCCCCGAGGGGTTTAGCCCGCCGCTCCCAATCGCCCGGACGCCGTGGGGGCTTCTCGCTCAGGGGCGGGCCACGCTGGGTATAGGGTCTGCGTGGCCCGCAGGGGCCCAGGGCCCGGGGCTTAGGGCTCCTGGGTGGTGTGCGCGGGGTCTGGGCCCCCGTCGTTAGCGTGTTGCCTCTCTCCTCTATGTTGCAGTATTGCTTCTTCCTGGTTCTATTCTTGGCCCTTGTGGTTTGTCCTGAGTTTCTCTTCTATGGTGCTATGTGTTGGTTTGTTGGAAGCTCGTTAGGGATAGGATTGCCGAGGAGGTTCGTGGAGAGCCCGGTGTCCGTGTTTTCCGGGTTTCCGGGGAGCAGTTTGATGCATTGCTGCGTGCCAAGATTGTTGAGGAGGCGTTGGAGCTTGCGGAGAGTGGTAGTGTTGAAGAGGCTGCTGATCTTCTTGAGGCTCTCTATGAGTGGCTGGGTTTGAGGGGTATTTCTCTACGTGTTGTTGAGGATGTTAGGGCTAGGAAGCGGGAGGAAAAAGGTGGGTTTTCCGGGGGCTATGTTGTTGTTTGGCTTGATCGAGACTGTTAGGGGTGTTCGCTCTCTGCTAGGAGGAATTGTAGTACTCTGCGGATGCTGATTACTCCGAGGAGCCTACCCCGGTCGTCGACTACTGGTATGTGTCGGATGTTGTGCTGTATCATTTTCTGGGCTATGAGCGGCAAGGGGTCGGCGGGATGTGCTACGACTAGGTCGCGTGTCATTACTTCTTCTAGCCTGGTTTCCAGGGGAGTTCCTTTTGCAATGTGTTTAACGAGGTCTCTTTCCGTGAAGATGCCTACGAGTTTCTCGTCCTTGACCACTGGTACGCTTCCGATATTGTGTTCGGCCATTATCCTTGTTGCGTCAAGTATTGTTTTATCCGGTGTAGCGTATATGGGCTTGGTGTCACGTACTAGGTCATAGGCTGTAAGAGTGGGCACAGAGACCCCCCGCGTTAAAGTAACGTATGGAGTAAAAATAGGGATTATGCAAATGCGCCTCGGCAGGGAAGGAGTTGTCCAAGTTACTGTACCTGGCTAAAAGGGATGCTCAGCAGTACACTCATATACCTAGCACTACGTCATCCTCGTTATGAGGGGTATAGGAGGGTTTTTCTTACTGGTCTTTAATAGGTGCAATGTGCTATGAGTGTGTTTCGAGTACTTGTTGTGGATGCTGCTTCACGGAATTACCGTGTCGAGGAGCAGAATATAGGTAGCGGTATTCTAGGCATTATTGACTATGGTGTAAGGCTGCATGTTGATAAGTATAAGAGCTATGAAGTTTCGGTTGATTCTCCGCGCAACGTGGTAGTAGCTGGTTGCGGGCCCTTCGCCGGCGCAAGGGTCTTCGGCGGGCACAGAATGGTCTTTGTGTTTAGGAGTCCGGAGACAATGGGGCTTCATGTAAGCACTCTTGGGGGTGCCTGTTACCAGTTTATGAGGACGGGGCTTCGTGGCCTCGTAGTCGAAGGCTGGAGCGAGGAGCCGGTGATTATAAAGGTACTTGGTAAGCGCGATGGAAGAATAGATGTTGACTTCATTGGGGTCTCTTGGGAGAAGCTCTGGAACATATGGGGCGGCTTCGAGGGTTATAGGGGCACGAGCGCTCTTGCGTTATACCTTTACCGCGAAGTAGTAGGTGGCGCGGAGTTCCCGGTCAGAGTAGCTGTTGTCGGGCCTGCGGCGGCGCGCACAATGTTTGGCGGAATATTCTCGTATATGGTTGAGGGTGAATGGCTGTCGCCTGTCGTGGACTCTGCCTCGAGGGCTGGTGGCGGCAGTGTTTTGCTGAGGGCACATGGTGTTGCTGGCATCGTGTTCGGCGGAGACTATGACTTCACACGCGAGGCCCCTACTATAAACAAGATGATCGAGGATGTTACTAGAGAGGTGTTTGGGAAGCCTTATGCGGTCGTGGCTAGAAGCGTTACCACGAAGTACCGGTTTGACGAAAAGCTTGGCACAGGCGGCACCTTTGGAGTAAACTACGTGCACTACAGGGACATGTTGCCATTCTTTGGCTACAATACTGTTTACTTGTCGAAGGCGGCTAGGCTTCGGATACTTGATATAATCTTAGAGCATCTGTGGAAACTTGTTCAGAGAGAAGTCTTCGAGGCGCCAGAGAAGCCTTGGAGGACGTGTGGTGAGCCATGTATAGCGGCTTGTAAGAAGATATGGCGCGGCGTGAAAATAGACTATGAGCCCTCCAACGCTCTTGGCGGTCTAGTAGGTGTTGTGAAGGCAGACCAAGTTGCGGACTTGATAAGGCTCGCCGACGACCTAGGTATCGACGCTATTGAGGCGGGCCACATAATATCATGGATCTTCGACGCGGTTCATCGTGGAATGTTGCTGCCGGAGGAGGTAGGGCTCGGCCAGAGACCGTTCTTCGATCCGCTGAGCTATACTGTAGACCAGAGCGACGTTAACTATGAGTTAGCCAAACAAGTACTCGAGGGCCTAGTAGAGCATCGTAGCGAGATATTGAAGCTAGTAGCCGAGAAGGGGCTTAGAAAGGCATCATTAGAGCTTAACAAGCGGTTTGAGTCAAGGACCCGTATGTACGGCCTAGGGTTCCACGACCTAATAGTATGTGCACCATACGGTGACGAGGCCTATATGACTCCAAACTTGTACTGGGCGCCCGGCCTAATAGCTCCAATACCGGTTCCAGGTAGGTATTGGAGCTATTATAGCCCGGCGATACCGCGCGATCCCCGTGAATTCGCTGAAGTAATAATCAATAGAATGGTTAATGAGTACCTCGTTGACAATGCTGGAACGTGTCGCTTCTACCGGAAGTGGACTGAGAAGGTCTTAGAGAAGCTCTACGAGGGCCTTGTAGGCGAAAAAATCGACCTCGTTAGCCACGCGCGCCGCGTACTAGGATCCATAGCAAGGTACCGGGTATTGGCGGGAGCAGTGCCCAGGCCCTGGGACTCAAAGAAGAGCATTGACATGATTGTTTCTCTTGCAGCAGAGCTTGGGGACAAAGAGCTAGCGGAGCAACTATACAGGGCCCACCGGGAGTACTGGGAAAAACTATACAAGCATATATGGAGCTGGCTAGGCGTTATCCCCGAGGAAGCAGAGGAGGCCTCTGCGCCGACAGCGTAGCTATGTTTTTCTCCCATCCAGGGCTACGCCGCTGTGCTTGGTGCACGGATAAGTGCAGGAACTAGTTATTGTGCCGCTGATTGGGTTTGTGGCCGGCTTCGTAGGCACTATGCTCGGTATAGGCGGCGGCGCCATAATGGTGCCCTTCTTAACGCTCCTAGGCTTCGACATCAAGAGGGTTGTGCCTGCTAGTCTCTTCGCAATACTTGGCACAAGTGCTGGCGGGCTCCGATACCTCCTTGGCAGGGGTCTTGTTGACTACAGGCTAGCAGTTATATTGGAATTAGCTTCAACGACGGGCGCGTTGACGGGCGTAGCTGTATTCGGGAAGCTTAGCAACAAGGAGCTAATAGCAATACTTGGCTTCGTGCTCGTACTTTCCGGCATATTGTTCCTCGTGAGGCAAAGGGTTGTCGCAAGAAGGGAGAAGGGTCCAGGAGGCTATACGCCGATTAGCTTAAGGGACAAGCTTGGCCGGCTAGCAGCTGCTCTCTCAGCGAGCTTCGCGGCCGGAATGTTTTCAGCTATGCTCGGCATAGGCGGCGGAGTGATAAAGGTTCCAATACTTGTCCTCGTTCTTGGTCTCCCGATACACGTTGCAGTATCCACGAGCAAGCTCATGGTAGGTATAACGGCCTTGGCGGGCCTGCTAGGCCATGTAGCTACAGGTAATGTTGATTGGCTTCTTGCTGTGCTTCTACTGGTAGGAACCTATACTGGGGCAACGGTCTCGTCGCGTGTACTCGTGAGACTGAAGGCCCGCTCACTATACATAATAGCAGCGCTGTACTACTTTATAATGGGAGCCTACCTGGTCATAAAGTCTAGGCTATGAGACCTTTTCTTCTTGTTCGTAGAGTGAGGGAGGAGATATGGACTCGCTCCGACTGGTGCTCGTGCAGCTAGCTGCATCGAGGTCCAAGGAGGAGTCTGCTAGAAAGATTAGCAAGTTGTTAGAGAAGGCGGCAAAGCATAAGCCTGACATCGTTGTCTTGCCTGAGTACTCTATGTTTGACCCTACGGGTCTACGTGCCGAGGATATAGTCAATGAAGCTGAGCCACTAGATGGGCCCTGGTCAAGATTCTTTGCCGAACACGCTGAGAGGAACGGCTTCTACATATTGTATACGATGTTCGAGCGGAGACCCGGCTATAGGAAAGCCTTCAACACGGCTGTACTAGTGTCTCCCAGTGGTGAACAGTTACTAGTTTACAGAAAAACCCATATGTTCGACATACTCGGGTACCGTGAGAGCGACCTCTTTGAACCGGGCAACGAGCTAAGCAGGATTATAGACGTAAATGGGTACAGGCTAGGCGTGGCGATATGCTTTGAGATACGATTCCCTGAGATCTTTCGGTCGCTGGCGCTTCGCGGTGCAGACGTAGTAGTGGTTCCTGCTGGGTGGTATCGTGGCCCAGTAAAGGAGGACCAGATTCGATTATTAGCCGCGGCGCGTGCTCATGAAAACACGTTGTTCGTTGTAGTCCCTGTGCTCTACGGCGACAACTTTACCGGTAGGAGCCTCGTGGCAGACCCTTATGGCGTGATAAGGCTTGATGCTGGCCCTGGAGAGAAAGTCATTGCGGCAGAGCTCTCCAAGGAAGAGCTAGAGGAGGCGCGCAGAATGCTCCCATTGCTGCGTCTTAGACGCCCTGAGCTATACGGCTAACATCACGAGCAATAGCTGTATTTGTTACTCGTAAAGATTTCTCGCGGCAGTGTAAAGCTCATTGGAGAACGCCTTATCTGGTTCTGGGTCGCCGGCTAGCCTCAAAGCCTCATACACAGCGCCGAGCACCGCATAAACAATATTCTCGTGTACCGATATCCCTCTGGCTTCGAGCACGTTGCGAAAAGTACTCATAAACACGTTGCTTCTAAACATGGACCCCGTCACATAGACGTTTTGCAGCCCAGTCCACTTTGCAGCCTCAAGAGCCAGCGCGGCGAGTAACCGGGCCCCTTTTTCAAAGAGGCTTCTGGCAGGAGCACAATTCTCCGCTATTTCTGCGAGATATCTCGTAACAGACGCTATTTGCTCTACGCCTTGATTGTTATAGAACCAATACATTAGTTCGTCGGTATCCCTTACACCGAGCCTTTTTGTAAGAAACGACGTCATACAGTCATGTCCTATTAGCCCATCTAGCGCCCTCCGGAGTCTCCTCAAAGCCAGCCTTGCCACCCAGAAGCCGCTTCCCTCATCTCCGAGGAGCCAGCCTCGGTCTCCCAGTATCAGTCTCCTGGCCCCATCGTATGCGAAGACAATGCTCCCTGTCCCAGCTATTACCAATATTCCTGGCCTTCCCCGAGTAGCAGCCAATAGAGAGATGTATGCATCGTGGTCTAAGACAAGTCTCTCCCCAAGTCCTGAGGCATGCTTGATTGTATCGGCCAGGGCATCTTTGACCCTACGAGAGTCTAGTCCAGCAAGCCCGGCATAAACTAGCACTATGTCATCCAGTCGCGCGCCAAGCTTCCTCACAGCCTCTAGTACTCCCTTACCAATGTTTTCTCCTGCCTTCTCCGGCCCCACGTTGACCGGGTTTGAAGGGCCCGAACGAGCTATTGAAGCCTCCATTGTGCTTGTGCTGAGGGCTAAGACCTTGGTACTAGTAGCGCCACCATCTACACCAACAACTATCACTTGGTCCACATCCCCAACTCTTGGTTCTGCTTAAACAAGCATTGAATATATTTTGGCTGGAGTTATGGCGTGCAGCTGCCCCGATCCCCGCAACTGGTAGCATGTTGTTTAAGAGTGTCTCCTAGAGTATAGCGCAGAGGGGTGTTCTTCGTTAACGGGTATCTGATGCGCATTGCTAGTAGCATTTGACTAGGTTGAGCACATAGAACTGCGATATGAGTAAGGGAAGTGATTGCTAGGACGAGGTGTACCTAGCAGAAATGTTGGAGCAAGTCGTGAGGCTCTTTGCAGCACTCTTTGTCTTCTTCCTAGGCTTCATCCTTGGGTCGACAAGGGAGGGGCGCCGGGTCTCAAACATTATTGCTAAGCTGTTGCTCTACTTGTTTATACCCGCCATAATAATCTATAAGGTAGCGTCTACGCAGCTCGGCATCATAGTACAGTACGCGGTGCTAGTCACAGCTGTGTTCTGGCTAACGCTAGGCTCGGCCGCGATACTCGTTCCTCGCATTCTTAGGGAGTATTCGGAGAAAACGATTGGAGCAGCTATCCTTGCTGCAGGAATACACAACTCTGGCTTCTTGCCGATCCCGTTAATGCTCATGCTTTACGGCGATGCCGGCCCAGCAGCCCTTTACTCGACAATAGCAAGCATCCACGCGTCAATAATAGTGCCGATAATAGTGGGACTCTATCGCGCAGAAAAGAGAAATGAAGAAGGAAGCGTTGCTAGGATTGTTCTAAGATCCATTATCGCGTACCCGCCCTTCATAGCACTGCTCGCCGGCCTAGCGTCGAGAGGATTCATGACGACGTGTCCGGATCAAGTTGTTTCAACGCTTTCAAGCCTCTATACAATAAGTGCTGAAGCCACGCTTATCAGCTTCTACCTCGTAGGTGCTGCCCTTAGGCAAAGCGGACTCGGACTAGATAAACCAGTACTCGTGATAACGCTGTGGCGGCTCATAGTAGAGCCAATTATTACGCTAATAGTTATCTTATCCGTGAACCCTGCGATAGGAGAACTGTGGATACGAGGCCTCATAATAGAGTCGTTTATGCCTCCGGCAACAATGAATATCGTCGTGGCAGTGATATATGGATTAGATTATAAAGTAGTTGCAAAGTCAATAGGCATATCAACTCCCTTCTCAATAGCCCTGGCTCTGCTACAGTTCTTTATAAACTAGTCCATGAGTACAGCTTGCTTAACCAGCTATATGGCAAGATTTATTTATGTTTTGTACACCTTATTTGTAAAAAGACGAGCACTATTGCTAAAACTATTAGAAGAAGCAGCAATGGCAGTGCTGGGCTCGAGCTTGGGACGAATACAGTTATTGTTGTCCCAGGCTCTGTAATCGTTGTGTTGCTTACTATTGTCTTGTTTATTGTTACTGTGTTAGTAATAGTGAATATGTTTGTAGTTTTCACGGTTATCGTTCTCGTTGTTTTACTTATAGTGGTCAGCGTCTTTGTATAGTACTGGATTCTCTTAGTCGTTATTGTTGTAGTCACTGTTAATGCTTTCTGTGTACATAAGGGTATTTGGCATGATGATTGTATTGCCTTAGAAAACCCTGTTTTAAATATTATATCTTCGAGAAGCGGCTCCAGAATACAATTATGGAATAAAAGCGGGCTAAGTATTGGGAGCTCGGCGTTCCACCCATGTCCTAGCGGGATTATTTGCGCATCATACTCTGCGTAATTATCGGGTTCTAGTTCTAGATTTATACTTATAGAGACTGTGTGTAATTCAGACACGTTGTCGTTATCCGTGTCGCCTTTACTAAAGGCGTCTATGAGGAGATAGTCATAAGGCGCTTTCTTTACTAGAAGAGCCAGTGCCTTGGGATGAGGAAAACCATCATCAAACACGATTACCCCTTTACAATTTTCACATAGAATGTAAGGGTCTGGGCCCAAGGGCCTCTGCATAACTTGTTGCGAGCCTATTATCGAGAAATATCTAGGCCCCTTAGCCTCGCAGCCTCCTCCTGGAGGTCCGTGAGGAGACCAAGCCATTGTGTCAAGCTGGTCAAGGAGTGCATCAACGACTTTAACACTTATAGGGTGTTGAGTAATTATCAATGTTTTCACTAATACTCCTTGGTCATTAACAAGGTACATTCTAATGATTTTTGCACTAGGCGTTTTAAATACTAACGTGATGTTTGTCGAAGAATTTCTTAGTACAAGAGGTTTCAGAGTCTGTGCAGAATTATTAATTACGAGTATCGCGGGGTCTGCACGGCTGACTGCAAGAAGTTCTCCTGAAATCCAGCTATATACTCGTACTTGGTGGTAATCCTTACTGAGTTCCAAAAAGACTTGTGGCTCTGGCTTGATGCTACACCAGGGAGTTTTGAAGCGCTGTGGCGCTGTTCTAATGGTTTCCACGAGATCAGTCAAGTTAACTATCCTTGCTCCATTGCTTTCCAGATATTTTGTCAACTCATATATACGGTTCATGTTGAAGCTCCAAGCATCAAGATAAATCACGAGCGCCAGAGGTCTCTGCTTAATTGATAGAATTTTTCCTAGTACGTCTCGGTAATCATGGTATGTAACTGGAACAGCATATATGAGTAGAGGTAAGCGTTCGCTTTGAACATAGCCCCATAACCCGTTTGCCTGGTGAACAGGGCTTATAATGCCCCTATAGAAGGCATGTAGATTAAGCACTTGCCGAGTAACCGGCGTGATAAAGACTGCATATTCGGCTTCAATCTTTTTTGAAAGCTCCTTTGCGGCAGCAGCGTGTAGTTTCAGGCTACGAAGAGACATATCGCAGCCATAGTAGTAGCCATCGCCGCTTACCCCTGGAACCAATGTATCATTCGGCGAAGCTGTTTGTAAATAGTATAGTAGTAGATGTGGCGCTAGCCTAGCAGTAAGGGGATTAATAGTCCATGTTACGGGTATGGTACCCCTTAGATTATTTCCCCAGCGCTCTTTCGAAGGCAATGTATTCATTAAATATGCTATGTTATCCCCATCGCTCACGACGAGTGCAACATAGATACCGTTATTGTCTATATTTATCGGTCTCCCCTTTGGTGCAGCCTTGCGCGGTAACTTGCCTATGTGGTCTCTAAACCATTCAGAAAAACTAAGACTAGGCGCGTCCGATGCAACTATTAAGCTAAACCCGTGTCTACTAACAAGTCTTACACCATAATACTCACCTGCTCCACCATCCGGAAAGAACCCATACACGTAAAGGCCATGTATTTTACTAAGAAATTCGTCTAGCAGCTCTCTTTCCTTAGCCTTCTGCGGAATAGGGCTCAGAGACACGATTGGGTACCTATATTTTACAGCGAAATCGATTAAGGCTGTAGCTCCCGAAGGTAGAACTACTATCGAAGAAGTGTTGAACATCTTTATATTCTTAAGCAGATATGTATGTACAGAAATTGTGTCGTTAAAAACTCCACGTAAGTCAAGAACAATAGGATATCTTGTATGTTGAAGCTCTTCTAACATGTACTGAGAAACTGGTAGGGAGTCTAGGACGCCTCCGAGACTGGCTGCGAGATATGCTTCCCCGGGAATGTTCTCATCGTAGATAATTAACCCTCTTATCTCATCTGAGAACATTCTTAATAATAGAGCCGGGTTAGGCTCAACTGGTATCGGCTTGCAGCCAAAAGTGTCTTGAAAGACTTGGAGTGCAATCATTTTGTCTAGGGGAGTGTGAGAAACGTATAGAACTGGCTTATCCCGATTAACAATACCTTGCAGGGTTTCCACGAATATTCTTTCTCCAAAACCTAGTTTCCAAGCATCTATAACGTAAAATTCACAATTGTTACGGCTTTGGTTGCTTTCAGCAATAACGAAAGAACTAAATATTAGTAAGTGGATTAGGCCAACAACCATAGCAATGCTTTTTCGTCTTTGTGCGGACTGCAACCCGCTGTTCATCCCTCAAGGGAAGACGCTTCTATTTTCTCGCTATATTGTTCTTCTACAGCGTAGTAGAATTATTACGCTGTGTAGTAATCCGCGCTCTAAGTGTCAAAAAGAATCGGGGTACTCTTTCAGCTTAAGCCGTGATTAAAGAATCGAGTATTTGCTGTAGTGATAGTACGATTAAGAAGTAAGGAGGAAGGGATGGCGCCGCGGCCGGGATTTGAACCCGGGTCACGGGCTTGACAGGCCCGCATACTAGGCCAGGCTATACTACCGCGGCACCATGTTGGTGTTCTCCTCTACCTTAGCCGGGTTAAATAGTTAACGTGGATCATTGCCTAGATGTGGGGCTAAGCTATAAATGCGGGCCGTGGCTCTTGCTAGGTAGCTTGGGGATTAGTATGAGCGTCAACTATGCGACTCTTGGAGAACTACGTGTTGGCAGCTATATCGTGATAGACGGTGAGCCTTGTAGAATAGTTGAAATGAGCAAGGCGAAAACGGGCAAACATGGTAGCGCTAAGGCACATGTTGTTGCTGTTTGCTTGTTCTCGGGCAATAAGAAGACTCTTGTGGCTCCGGTTGACACGCGCGTCGAGGTGCCGATAATCGATAAGAGGGTTGGCCAAGTAATAGCCGACCTCGGCGACATGGTTCAGATCATGGACATGGAGACGTTTGACACATTTGAGGTCGAGAAGCCCAAGGATGAGGATCTGCGCTCCAAGCTACAGCCAGGTGCTGAGGTAGAGTACTGGATAGTTATGGGTAAGTACTATATAGCAAAGGTCAGGAGCGCGCCAAAGAGCTAATCTTTTTGCCATGCTAGGGAGCCAGTCTTTTTGTATGAGCTTTCTATTGCTCTCTGGCCTTTGTATCTGTTCCTTTTCTTCTAGCTTTATTATTGCTGGATCGGTAAGAATACAATAATGGGGCTGTTTAGCAGTTGCCGGGGCTCGAGGATCTGCGTAAGGCCGTTAGCAAGTTACTTAGACGAAGCGGTCCATACGAGAGCATAATTAACGAGTACATAAGGGATCTTCAGAAGGCACTGATAGCTGCTGACGTGAATGTTAGGATAGTATTTGATCTCACAAAGCGTATTCGCGAGCAGGCTCTGAAGAGTGAGCCTCCGCCAGGCGTTAGTAGGAGAGAATGGCTTGTCAAGATAACCTATGAGGAGCTGAGCAAACTATTTGGTGGAGACTACGAACCAGAGGTGAAGCCGCCCTATACTCCATACGTCATAATGATGGTTGGCGTTCAGGGAAGCGGTAAAACGACCACTGTGGGCAAGCTCGCGAAATTTTATCGAGATATGGGTTACAAGGTCGGCGTTGTGGCTGCTGACACGTATAGGCCTGGGGCATATGACCAGCTGAGACAGCTTGCTGAGCGCGCTGGCGCAATGTTCTATGGTGAGCCGGGATCTAAGGACCCTATAGGAATTGCTAAGCGAGGAGTAGAGGAGCTGAAGAAGCGGGGTGCTGAAGTGATAATAATTGATACTGCGGGCCGCCATGGCTATGGTGAGGAAGAGTACTTGTTGAAAGAAATGAAGGATATTGCGGCGGCAGTAAAACCGGATGAAGTCATGCTCGTCATAGACGCGGCTATGGGTCAGAAGAGCTACGACCTGGCAAAGAGGTTCCATGAGGCAACACCTATTGGGAGCATAGTCATCACGAAGATGGATGGTACAGCTAAGGGCGGTGGAGCCCTCTCAGCCGTTGCGGCGACAGGTGCAAGGATAAAGTTCATCGGCACAGGCGAAGATATTAGCGAGATAGAGGTTTTCCGGCCTAAGCGTTTCGTAGCTCGATTGCTTGGAATGGGAGACCTAGAGTCTCTCTTGGAGAGAATAGAGAGGCTTGAAAGCGCAAAAGACTTCGAGAAAACCGTTGCCGAGATGCTCTCTGGCAAAATAACATTTAGAACAATATATAGGCAGATAGAGCAGGTACGCAAGCTGGGACCATTTAGAAAAGTCCTCCAAATGATTCCCGGCATCTCGTCCCTCATAGAGTCTGTCGATGATGCGGCCAAACTCAGTGAAGAGAAGACAAAGAAGTGGATAACGATAATCAATTCCATGACGTATGAGGAGCTCGATAACCCTGAACTGCTTGAACAACGCTCACGCGTCAAGCGGATCGCGATAGGTGCGGGTGTTGAAACAAGCGACGTGAGAGAACTCTATAACTACTATAAGACGGTGAAAAGGATGATGAGGACACTTAAGAAGAGGAAGGATATACTTGAAAAACTCGTCAAGTCAGGGAGACTACCAGGTTAAGGTAATTTACGTTACGCGGTGCGATGAGAAAGCATTTCTTCGCGCCGCCCTTGGACTCTCTTCAGCACTATTCCTCTCTAACTCTATTCGATACTGGGTAACATATGAAGCAATGATAAATGAGCGCATTAGGGGCAACTGTCTGAGATATGTTCTAAGCGTTGATGGCAAACGAGTTAGGTGGCTAAGACCCGGTGAGAAGAATCTCCAAGGATTCATAAACACAATTAAGAATGGCAAGCCATGGCCGGGCGTCGTTCTCCGCAAAGTCGATAACGAGATGGTTTCTCAAAAGGTGGGCTGTCTTAACATAATAAGCTACCTAAAGGGGCAGGAAACATGTCCTAACTGCATCATGCTTGACGAAGAAGAGGTTAAGGATATTGGTTTAAAGCCCTGGTGGCTCCTCTCAGCAATAATGGTTGTGAATGATGAACAGTGCAGAAAGCGATGCTAGCAAGGCCTGTGATATAGTAGAGAAAGCTGTTGCTATACTAAGGGATTATCCTCTCTGTGATAGATGCCTGGGCAGGATGTTCGCGCTTCTCGGGAGAGGGTGGAGTAACAAGGAGCGTGGTGATGCTATTAAGCGCCTGGTAGTAATGGGGCTTCATGCGCGTATAAGAGAAGGCGACAAGGAAGCGGCCAGGCTCTTCGAACAACTAGCGCCGAATATAGGGCCCCAAGCCTCAAAGCTCTACGAAGAACTCTTCGGAAAACAGCTAGAGCCTCGGAAATGCTATATCTGTGGCTCAGAGCTTGATAAATGGATACAGAGAGCCGGCGAGGAGAGTCTTAAGCAGCTCCGCCTCATAGAGACCCGGAGCTTCCTTGTAGCTGCAAAAATAGATGAAAAGATAAGAGTCCGTGAGGACACTCTTAAGCAGCGCTATGGTCTATCCCACGCCGAGTCCATAGGTTCCGAGGTAAAACGTGAAGTAAGTAAAATTATACAAGCAAAAACAGAATTAAAACCAAACTTTGTGAACCCCGATGTCGTGATAGCTGTACATATTCCGGGCGGCGATGTAGAATTACAGATAATGCCCTTGCTCCTCAAGGGAAGATACTGGAAAACTAGTAGAAGAATATCGCAGTCCTTCTGGATTACGCGAAGAGGAGAGAAACGCTATCCATTAAGCGTTGAGGAGGCTCTTAGCCCTCTCCTAGACCTCTACGACGCGGATGAACTCGTGCTTCATGCCTCGGGTAGAGAGGACGCCGACGCGAGAATGCTTGGCACAGGGAGACCATTCATAGTAGAACTCAAGAGGCCTAGAAAGAGGCTTGTCGGTCTTCATGAGGCTGCAGCTTCTGTCGAGAAAAGCACGAATGGCCTAGTAAGTGTCGAGCTTAGTGGGGAAGCCGTGCGCAAGGATGTTGTTGAGCTTAAGTCTAGCGACCAGAAGAAGGCCAAAGTGTATAAAGCACTAATAGTTGTCGAGAAAGAGATTTCCGATGAAGAGTTGCGCGGTCTCGAGGAATTCTTTAGGATGAGGGAGATACGGCAGAGAACGCCGCGTAGGGTAAGGCATCGTCGCCCAGACATTGTGCGCGAAAGGATAGTGTACAGTGTCGATGCAAGAAAACTTGCGGCAAATGTTTTCGAAGCGATTATCGTAGCCGAGGGAGGACTCTACATAAAAGAGCTTGTAAGTGGAGACGAGGGTGACACTTCTCCAAGCTTCTCCGAATATCTCGGAGCCAAGGCCTTGTGCGTAGAACTTGACGTTATTGGTGTTAAGATTTAACACCTGCTCCCGGTCAAGCATATAACGTACCGGTGCACATAGGCGGGAGCGGGGGTCAAGCGTGAAGCCGTCCAAGGGGTACCGGCATAGAACAAGGAAGGTGTTCAAAAAACACATACGTGAAAGAGGAGCAGTGCCACCGCTAAGCCTTCTAATGCATGAGTATAAGCCGGGAGACAGGGTCTACATCATCGTGAACCCGTCGATAATGAAAGGAATGCCGCATCGACGATACCACGGCAAGGTTGGTATTGTTGTTGGTAAGCGCGGAAAAGCATACATAGTACAAGTCAAGGTTGGCAGCAAAGTAAAAACACTCTTCATACGCCCCGAGCACCTTCGGCCAGTTCCGCCAGAAGCACTAACGCCGCCGAGCAGCGAAAAAGCCTAAGCACCGATTGCGAATTTTCTATCCAGGCTTTAGCCTCTATAGACATTAGCTAAGTTTTCAAGGTGGACTCAATGGTAGAAATTATATCTTCAAACTATGTGCCTAATCCAGTGGCAAAGAAGATACTCGAGAACATAAAAGAGCTTGTAAATGAAAACCCTATAGTTGCCCGAACATACGAGTATGTTGCCAAATTCTCGAAGTGTAGCCCAGAGAACGCGGAAAAGGCGCTCAAAGAGCTACAAGAAGTAGGGTTCAGCGAGTTCGCGGCTGCTATGCTTATAAACACGGTTCCGACAGAGCTCGAAGAAGCAAAGGCACTTCTTGGCGACATCGATGGCGGCTATGATGAGGAAAAAATAGAACAAGCCCTAGAAGTCCTTCGAAAATACTGTCAAGAATCTGAATAAGCTTAAAAATATTACGATTCGAGAATGTTTATTCTAACTCTAATCAATGACACGATTGTTAAGAACCAATTCTTTCTAGCCTTAGTCATCCACGATTAATGAGTTAGCTTATATTCCTTCATAATCAAAGATAAAAGGAGGGGGACTATTCTTTGGCTCAGCAGCGACAACATTTCCAGCGCTCACGACATAAACGTAAGCCGCACGAGGAGTATGCATACGTTCTTGATTATCTACCGATGGGAAACCCGTCTGATAAGCATCCCAAACACCGTACTCAGCCAGTAGTCCAACTTATAGGTGAAGACTATTTCCTCCTACTTGAGGCTTTACCGAGGCGTGGAGCCTCTCTCGAAGTAGGAGAGAGAGTCTATGTTGGACCTATAGCGGAGAAGCGCCTCAAAATATTCCGTGTCGAAGCGGAAATAGAGTACGATGACTTAACGTCTTTCGCCAAGAGCATGCTTCCTACAATAGTGGAGGAAATTGTGCGTAAAAAGGAAAAAGTCTTCGTGGAATTCTTTAACATAGCAGGCCCGATAAACATCAGGTTTCATAGTCTTGAACTCTTGCCGGGTGTGGGAAAGAAGACTGTTGAAAAGATAATTAAGGCTAGGGAGCGTGAGCCCTTTAAGAGCTATGAGGACATAAAGGAACGTGTTCACATAGACCCCGTTAAAGTCATCACTGAGAGGATAATAGAAGAGCTTAAGGGAGGACAGAAATACTACCTGTTTATACGGCCTCCGCGCCGTGAAAGAGAAGATGTTGTGCCACCCATGTTCCTAAACTATTTAGAAGTATTGTATGAGCGTGTAGGTAAGCAAAGAGAGGACGAGGAACTCTAATACTATGGAGGGAATACGGCCTAGAAAGAGGCTTGGCCAGCATTTTCTCGTATCACGTCGTGTAAGCTCGTTTTTTGCTAAGTGGGCATGCCGTTTTCGCAGGCTTCTTGAGATAGGCCCCGGAACAGGGTCTCTCACAGCCCAAATCCTAAGAACATGTAATGTAGAGTTATTAGTAGGCTTGGAGATTGATACTAGGCTGCTAGAAAATCTTTCTTCTCTAAGCCTTATCGCCGAGGCACTTCAAGCTGTGCATGGTGACGCGCTTTCCCCTCCCCTGAGGCTTAAAGGCTTTGACGCTGCGTACGGGAGCATTCCATACAATATAACGGGGCCACTTATCCGGCTTATTGTCTCAGAGTTCCAGAAGCCTGTGCTTCTTTTAATTCAAAAAGAGGTAGCTGATAGACTCGGTGCTAGACCAGGAACACCCAAGTATGGAAGAATCACAGTGCTTGTGCAACTAGTCTACGATGTCGTTAAGCATATGGTTGTTCCGCCTTCGGCTTTTAAGCCTCGCCCTAAGGTGTTTTCGCAGATTGTTGAACTAGTGCCCAAAAATGGTGTCAAAAACAGAGTAGTAAGCAAGGTTGAAGAGGTAACTAGATGCTTTTTCTCGCAGAGAAATAAGAAAGCCCTAAAGATAGCAAGACAGTGTCTAGGCGAGATTCCACAAAGTATTGTGAAGAAATATGATCTTTCTAATAAGAGGGTATATGAATTACCGCCCAACTTCTTCACAGAAATATTGGAATTGAATACATGAATTGTTGTGCAGTTGCAAAACGGGAACAATTATTATACGATTGTAGAGGTCAAAGGCTTGAAACAAATTGGATACACTTGCAGCGAGTTTAGCAAAATGTACAAGGTCTTTATAGAAAACGATTACATATATACATGTGGCAACGTGTATGAGCCGGCGGAGGATACGTTCCTAGCAATTAAGGCTATTGAGAAACTCGGCAAGGAAGACATCGGCCCAGAGCTATGTGTCGACATAGGTGCCGGCACAGGCATACTAGGGATCTATTGTCTGAGAATGTTCGAGAAATATGGCATCTCGATTGATATAAATCCTTGCGCTATAGAATGCATAAGGCTCAATATACGTGAACTAGGCCTTGACGCATACGTAGATATAGTCCAGTGCGACAACATGACTTGCCTCAGAAGCACGAGAAAACCAGCTATAATCGTCTATAACACGCCATATCTTCCGGTAAGCGATGAAGGTCTTATCGGGTTATCATGGAGCGGTGGCCTGCGCGAGGCAAAACGCGCACTCGCATTGTTTCTTGAAAAGTTCGGTAAGGGTTGCCTGGTGCTTGTATACTCGTCTCTCAGCGGTAACGATAAAGAACTTAGGGATATGTTGTGCAACGGGATTTCTCTCAGCGAGATCGTCGAGCACTTTTTCTTTGAAGATATAAAGGCGGTGATTATATGTCGGAGCACAAGATAAGGCTCGTACTTGTAGGTACTGAGGGCGAAATAAACCTAGGATTTATAGCGAGACTTTCAGCAAATTTTGCCGTAGATGAGTTCTTCCTTGTCAATCCAAAGGTAGATCCTCAAAGTCATGAAGCTCGAAGATTCGCAGCCAATGGAGCCTATATGCTTGACCAGGCAAAAGTTGTTCACAGTCTTAATGAGGCGCTTGCCGGCGTCGATGTGGCTGCTTGTACGAGTGCAAAAATAGGTCAAAAGAGTGACGTTCTGCGGCACGCTGTCGATGTACGAGAATTTGCAGAAGAAATAGCACCTCGATACAAAAGCATAGCTATCGTGTTTGGCCGCGAAAGTGTAGGTCTTACACGGGAAGAGATCCTTAAGTGCCATCTACTTATACATATACCTGCAAACCCTGAATATCCAGTACTTAACCTTAGCCATGCGGTAGCGATAGTTCTCTACGAGCTTTGGCGAGCCCTTAGAAAAGTACGGTTACATGAATCTGCTCCGTCGGAACAAATACAAAGAGTGTACTCGGTCATCGAAAACATTGTTGCAAACATAATTGATAAGGAGCGTCAACCTCACGTGTTGGCAGCAGTAAAACACCTGTTGTGGAAATCTCAGCTAACCATCGGAGAAGCGTCGATGCTTTACTATTTATTTAAGCGCATAAGACGTCTCGTTGAAAGGTGCGGTGAAGGAAATGAGTATGGTTGAGGTAATCTTTACAACAAATCCGGGCATAGAAGATATAGCTGCTGATGAAATATCTGCAAAACTTGGGGCAAGAATCATAGATATTCGTAAGGGACTTGGAAGAGTTGTTGCGACGGTTCCTAGAGACAGCATTGAACTTATCGAAACTCTTCGCTCAATCCATCGTGCAAGAATTCTTGTTTCCAGGGGAAAGGTATGCGCTGAGCAACAATGCTTGAACGGGCTGAAAAAAGTAGTTACGCATCCCGATCTAACTAAATACATAACCCCATTAACGTCCTTCGCTATAAGGGCTGAACGAAGCGGGTTACACGAGTACACTTCGCTTGATATAGCACGCGTAGCTGGGGACGCTGTTATAGAGCTTGTTAGTAAGGCCTTCTCTGAAAGACCCCCAGTAGACCTTGACTACCCATCAATAATAGTGGCTGTTGATGTGATAAATGAGGATGTCCTAGTCTCTATTGAACTTGGAGGCGACCTTTCATGGCATCGGCGTGGTTATAGAATATATGATCATCCAGCGGCGCTCAAGCCAACACTTGCCTATGCCATGTTAGTGTTGTCAGGGGCAAGAGACGGAGATGTAATACTTGACCCTATGTGTGGTGGTGGAACTGTTGCTATAGAAGCTGCGTATCTCTTTGAAGACTCGGAGATAATATGTATGGATAAGAATCCGCGTCACATAAGAGGCGCAAAACTCAATGCAAAGGCTGCGCAAGTGTATCAGCGCATACGCTTCATTGTGGGAGACGCAAGGAAGCTGAGTAGCTATATAGATGAGGCTGATGTTGTTGTTTCAAACCCTCCTTATGGTATAAGGTTAGGGAGCCCGCATGAGGTGAGGAGAGTTTATCGTGACTTCCTCCAAGAGGCAGTAAGTGTTGTTAGAAAAAGCATAGCATTGATAACAACGGAGCACATTGTAGTAAAAGAAGTTGTGTCAAAGAATAGATGGCGTATAGTAGAGGACAGAATTGTTTCTCACGGTAATCTTCATCCTCACATAATTGTTGCCTCGCCGCAGCAATAGCATCCTTCTCAACTATCTTTATTACCTCGGTACACTAATAGGAGCCTAGAGCAGGGAATTACCTAAGGAGGGCGCTGGGTTATGCCACAGAAGCCTGCACGATGCTTTACTAAGAGAAGGGCCAAGGCGTTCTCCGGCCCAGCCTATACAAGGCAGGAGTATATCCATGGTGTACCGCCGCCCAAGATCCAGAAGTTCACTATGGGTAACCCTCACGGTGATTATGATTATGTGTTAGAACTATACGTGATGGAGAGAGGGCAGATAAGGCATAACGCCCTTGAGGCAGCGCGTGTAATGGTTCACAAGTATCTCTCAACAACTATTGGCGACACGAACTACTTGTTCCGTGTACGTGTATATCCGCACCACGTTCTACGCGAGCATAAAATGATGGCGTTTGCTGGTGCAGACCGTCTGCAAGAGGGTATGAGGCAAGCATTCGGTAAACCTGTTGGAACAGCGGCCCGTGTCTATCCAGGCCAAGCAGTCCTAGAGGTAAGAGTGCGCAAGGAACACCTAGACCACGCTAAAGAAGCATTACGCAGAGGAGCGTCCAAGCTACCTCTGCCGAGTAGAATAAGGATTATACCGCTAAAGCCTGAGCTCCAGAAATCTGCGAGCCAGTAACTCTTTCTCTGACCCATATTCAATATTGGTATGTTTTTGAGCAAGCTTATAGTTAGTCATGTATGGTTCTTGTACCTTGTAGTTATAAAGCGTGCTTAGCCTTGGGTACCACTGGCTGCAAGTTCATAGTTGACTCTTATCTATTTGACCTCGATGGTGTCGTTGAAAGAATAAAGCGCGCTAATCCGCGATTAAAACATGTGTATATTGAGGCTCCTCAAGGCTTCGTTCGGCTTGCCCGAAGGCTGGCAGATTTTCTTGAAAAGTGCCTACTAAGCAATGATATTAGAGTGGAAATCGGCTTAAAGCTTGAGCCAGTATTTGGTTCGTGCTCTATTAGTATTGATGATGTAAAATATATCGGCAATGATGTGCTCATAGTGCACCTCGGCCACGGCCCATATGCATATCCTATATGTATTGGCAACAATTGTAGCTACTCTGCGAAAAACTATCTTAACAAGCTCGTTCACTTTGTTCCAGGCGAATACATAGGCGGAGATCCATCAAAGCTGGCCTCCCTGATAAAGGAGTTACTAGGAACCAATTCGAGGATAGCGGTAGGATACTCTGTCCAGCACGAGTCTCTTGCAAAGCAGCTTGCTCTCGAGCTTTCAAGGAGTGGGTACTCTGTCCGGGCCGTGGAGCCGGTTCTCGGCTGCTACTATTACAGACTAGTAAGGCTTGAAAACCTTGTAGACGCCTATGTTGTTGTCGCAGGCGGCTATTTTCACGCTCTTGGCCTCGGATTAGCACTTGGAGGAGAGGGCAGGGTTCTCCGGGCAGATCCTTATTCAAACAGCATTGAAGACATAGGAGGAAAAATTCAAGGCATTCTTGCTAAAAGATATTGGCTATTCAATATGCTGCGGAATGCTCAAAGAGTCGGGGTAATCGCTGGCCTCCTCCCAGGACAATATCGGCCGTGGATAGCTAATTTCATCGAGTCGTTGGCGAAGAAGAGAGGCATCTATGTAAGAAGAATATATGCGCGATACGTCACGAAAGAATACCTTGATAACCTTAGTCCAGACGACTATGACGCCTTTGTCGTGACCTCATGTCCGCGCTTGGCTATAGAAGATCTAGGGGATTACTGGAAACCAGTCCTCACGCCAGCCGAGGCGCGTTTATGGCTAAGTAACAGAATTGGATCAGAGCGCTACACGTTTCCGTGGTAGCGAGTTTAGGTGATCGTTTGAAGCTATCCGATATAGTTATAGTTCTTGAGAAGAATGTGCCCCGTTTTTCCAGGCCAAAGAAGCATTTGGAGCAATATAGAACGCCCCCCGAGATAGCAGTAGAAATGGCTTTATGGGCTAATAGAGTAGGATGTGATATTGTAGTTGACCTCGGTACAGGCACTGGAATGATCATTTATGCGTCTGCAATGCTCGGGCTATATGGTATCGGCATTGAGATAGATTATGATGCACTTCAGGATGCGAGGGCATCTTCTCTATATGAGTACCTCGTTGTAGACTTCGTGCAAGCCGATGTAAATGCCCTACCCTTGCGTAAACCAAGGTACAAAGGAATCTGTGTCCTTCAGAATCCACCTTTCGGGATTGTTAAGAGGAGGGCAGACACTCTTTTCTTGAAGAACGCTATGGGGCTAAACCCAATTACAATAATATCTATACATCATGGCGGGGAAAGAAATGCTAAGTACATTCAGCAATTCATGGAGAGGTATGGCTACAAGCTTGTAGCTAAAGACTATTTTAGGTTCCCAATCCCTGCTATGTATGAAGGGCATGTACGGCGTGTATATTATGTTGAGTCTGCATTATTGATGTTTAAGCGGGTGTAATTAGGATGAGCAGCATGCTGGCAGATATCGTTGGCAGGAAAGTATACCCTGGAGACATACTCTGCACAATAGAGGAATTCATTCCAGGCGAAGGAGTATATGTCGACAATGGATATATTAGGGCAGCGCAGTTCGGTGTTGTTGAAGTAGACTTCGTGTCTAGAAAGATAAGCGTAAGACCACTAGGAAAAAAGCCTAGACTTCCAAAGAAAGGTGGAGTAGTCTATGGCGTCATAACGGGGGTACCGCGGGAAGAACTCGCACTAGTAAAGATATTCGCTGATGAACGTATGATTCCCTTTAATGGATTCTTTACTGGCGTCCTACACGTGTCACAAGTTAGCGATAATCCGTCACAGAGAAGTATATACGAATTCGTCAAGCCAGGTGACTTCATACGAGCAACTGTAACTTCCCCAAGCTCTCCCTATGTGCTCTCAATAAAGCGGCCCCAAGACGGCGTAATATTAGCCTATTGCTCTGTTTGCGGTGCCCCTCTTTACAAGGTTCCGGGAAGTCCTTATCTTGTATGTAAGCGGTGCGGAAATAAGGAGAAACGTAGAATAGCTATACACTACGTATTGGAAGAAAAGAGAAAGAGGTAATGCTGAGGAAATGAGGAAGGTTATTAAAAGGAAGCTTTACGTCATATCAGTACCGCCGAAGCTTTCCATCGAAAAGATTTATGATAAGATTGCCAGCAGTATACGTGCACCCTACGCAGAAATTAGCATACGAGGAGGACGTGCATATATAGAGATAGTCGGAACAGAGGCTGAGATAAAGGATTCATGGAACAGGGTTAGAAACGCCCTACAAGATCTTTGGGAACTCTATAGGCTTGAGACCGAGAAGGAAGCACTTATAGAGTCTATAGTAAAGGAGGCTGGCAGAACATTTCCTCCAGAGTCACTAGTCTACGCCTTAAAGCTTAAAGGATATGATGCCAGACTTAGCGACGATAAACAAGTGCTATATACCAATGCGCCACCTAGTGTCGTCGTAGAACTTGCACGGAGGATCGCAGAGATAATTGATGAAATAAGGTTTCGCGTTAAAGGCACAGCTGCTAAAAGAATGGTTGCTGCAATTGCTGCGGGGCTTGATGTAGATCCAGAGAAGGTAATAGAATATGGTATTTCTACTAGAGTCCTGGAGGAGAGCGATGAGGGCATAGTTTTGAGAGAAGAATGGCGTAGGGCACTACGCAAAGTAGCAGTGATGCTTAAGGGGGCAGAGCTGGGTTTCGAATAAGCGGGGCGTGTAGGAAATGAGCAGTGTAGAGGCATTTACGGATTCAACAAGTATTCGTATATTAAAGAAGGAAAAGGACTCGATAGAAGTTGAGCTTGCTGGTGAGGACCATACAATAGCGAATCTAATAGCTAAGTATGCGATACATAAGAAAGGCGTAGTCTATTCCTCCTACATAATCTCTCATCCGCTAATAGGTAATCCTGTTATAGTGCTTACAACCGACGGTTCACGCGACCCTCTTGACGTTTTAGAAGAAGTCCTTAGCGATATTATAAAGGATGTTAATGAGTTTAGGCAGAGACTTGAAGAGGTTTTAGCAAATAATGTTAAGTGCGAAGAGAGAAGCTAGACTCCTATTCATTCATAACTGTGAGTCTTTACAGCGCAATGATAACGTTGTTGCATTAGTTTTTAGAGGTCCTTTTCGCGTAGAATATATCCTTATAGGAGGTAGCGAGGACGAGGTTATTTCAGAAATATCTAGGCAAAGTGTTTTCAAAGAGATCCGCCTAATATGGCCTCCGCGCCTTGCTTCCCGTACATGCCTCACGCCGGTAGAAATTGATGCTTATTTTTCAAAATGTAAAGAATGCATTAGTGTTTTTCTCGAATCGATCTGTACTCTCACTGATAAATTAAAGAATTATAAGGATAGCTTATAGTTTAAACAGCTTAGAGTAAACGATAAGAGGAGGAGTTTATCCGATTATGTTTACTGGCTACACTTGTAATCTAGCAGTGAAAGCCAAAAAGAGTACTAGAGGTGCAAAGCCTTGAGATTCTGTCCACGGTGTGGCTCACTAATGGTCTTGAAAACGGTGAATGGGAAACGCATGTGGGTTTGTCCAAGCTGCGGCTATACCGAGGAAGTTGACTCATCTGGAGGAGGTTCATCCCTAGTACTTAAGCAGAAGATAGAACATAGTGAGAAAGAAAGGCTCGTCGTCATACCTAAGGATATTAACTGGGAAGCAATGCCGAAGACAAGGGTTACGTGCCCGCGCTGCGGATATCATGAGGCTTACTACTGGGTTGTACAAACACGTAGAGCTGATGAGCCGCCTACGAGGTTCTTCAAATGTGTAAGATGTGGCTATGTGTGGAGAGAGTATGATTAGCGATAGAGACTTTTGTTTCGAAGTAGAGTACTTCCATAGGCTATTTAAAAAGCTCTTTGAAGACGTTGAAGAAGCGTACTTTCGTACGCCGATCCACGTATCGTCTAGACCCTATATTGAGCGAATGTATAGACTTATACAGGCTGGCTTAAGCGAATCTAGATTGCTTATGGAGGAATGCTATAAGAGCAGTAAATAGACTTGTTAGAATATAGTTTTATTGTCTTTTATGCATAGACCTTTTCTAGCCAACTAATAGAGCCATACTAGACTTGGGGAGCAGTTTGAGGCTAGTCTTCTTTGACGCAAGAGTGTGGCGCTACCTTGTATCAGCAATATCGAAGGTTATAGAGGAAGGCGTCTTCGTTGTTGACCCAGAAAAAGGTTTTAGGTTTAGGGCTATGGATCCTTCGCATGTAATATTACTTGATATGAGTTTTCCTCGTGAATCCTTTGAAGTATATGAGGTTGATAAAGAGTATCAGCTCGGAGTGAATCTCGAGGACGTTGCTAAGGTTCTACGAAGGGCACGTAAAGAAGATAAGCTCGAAATACGTGCCGATACTAACACAATATCGTTTGCATTCGTTGGCAAAGGATATAGAGAATTTACACTCCCCCTTCTTGACATAACTACCGAAGAAATACCTGAACCAGAGCTAGAATTTAAGGCTAATGTTAAGGTTATGAGCGACGTCTATAGAGATACTATAAAGGACGTTGAACTTGTAGGCGATGTCATAAAGTTTGTGGCTTCAGATAACGAGTTTAGGGTACAGTCATCGAGCGAGTTAGCTGAAGCAGAGATTATATACACTATGGAGAGTGGAAGCATATTGGAGATGACCGTTGAGGATACACAAGCCTCAATGTATACCCTAGAATATTTCAGTGACTTATCGGGAGCAGCCCGTGTAGCCGATACTATAACAATAAGATTCAGTAGCGAGATGCCAGCACTAATAGAGCACGAAATACCTCAGGGAGCAAAATTCAGTTTCCTTATCGCTCCACGCGTAGAGTAAGCTTAATTTTTATAGCATAATATAACAATATCACCTTAATGCCTTATAAGGGCTACCAAGATGCCTGAAGACGTCTTTGTCAAAACAAGACGCTTTCTTGAAAACATAACCCGGACATATTACAGAAAAATTATGCCAATAATACCAAAGGATTTTATGCTGAGAGAATTCGCCGCACAAACATGGCACGGCAAGAGCTACATACGGCACATGTCTTTCCATAGTATTGAAGAGATTAGGAAATTCCTCATAGAGAAGGCCCCTCGTCATTTCTACTTCTCTTCTGCAAGATATAATGAGCCTGAAGCACCATCTATGGATCAGAAAGGATGGCGTTCCTCTGATCTAGTATTCGATATAGATGCAGACCATTTACCGGAGTGCAAAGAAAAAGTTGTTGAAATTAACATTGATGATGAAAAAGTTAAATTAGTAGATGACGAGTGTATTGAAAAAGCAGCTTTTAGGGCAATAATACTAAAAGACATACTCGTCTATGAGCTAGGAATAGACAAGAATAGTATATCAGTAGAATTTTCTGGTAATAGAGGATTCCACGTAACTGCTTATCTAGACGATAGTCATGATCTTGCTCGCAGCTCTAGTGATGTTAGAAGAGAAATAGTGAACTATATAAAGGCCGTGGATATTGATGAGAAGACGTTAATGCCTTGGACAAAGCTTAGCACGCGATCCAAACCTATGCCAATATTGCCATCTTTTAACGAAGCTGGGATAAGGGGTAGAATAGCGCGCATCATGTATAGGCTTGCACACCAAAGAAAGTTAAAGAGTATCGCGAATAAAATATTGTTACAAAAAGACTTGTCAAAATACGATGAGGTTTTTGAGGAACTAGAGCATGAGGCACGACAATATATATCGGTGGAAATAGATGAGCAAGTCTCAATAGATGTATCAAGACTTATTCGTGCTCCTCTCAGCCTTCACGGTAAGAGTCTATTGCCTGTTAAACCATTAAGCGAGGAAGAGCTTGAAAAATTCAGGATGACGCCAAGACTATCTCCATTCATTAACGAAGAGCCGATAAGAGTAAGGATACTTGCAGATATCCCCCAGATAAGGATTCTCGGAAACCGTATACGCTTTAGAAAAAACGATAGACCACGCCTAGATGCTCCACTTGCTTTATACTTTTTGAGTAAGGGCCTAGCACTACTTGTCTAATAGGAGCCATTTGAAGAGGTGTGGTTCGATTGTCAATAAATAGTACTGGGCTTCAAATAGTACTTGAATCTATAAACGCCATGATGAGAGACGGTAAGGGTCTAAAGGAGATCGAGCCAGGTTTTCAAGAGTTTAGACAAGTATTTTCTAGGACATTGCTGGACAAGAATACTTATGGTCATGTCGGCATCCTGGGCAAATATGCAGAAATGGTTCTAGAGGCACTGAGGCTCTTGTCAGAGGCCATTTATTCTGCAACCGGGCTTGGTCGTCAAGAGTCGGAAATTGTCTCAAAATATCTTATGGGGATGATAGTCTCTTCAGATAAGTGTTTATTCATACGCTTTACCATGGATGCATCGCTAAGAGGTATTCGGAGACGGGCTGGCTCTATTGCTTGTGTTGAAAAAGAAAAGGCTGTCCATCTCATACTTGGTGGGTTTGCTGAGCCGCTTTATACCGGGTTAGAGAAGTTCATAGAGGCTAAAGGGCTCTAAATTTAAGTTGGGCTAAGCGCGGAGAGCAGAAGAGGGTACTACAGAGCAAGCCGGGGGAGAAGGCAGTGAAGGTACCAAAGGTAATAGTGACTTACTGTCCGCGTTGCCGTACACATACGCCACATACTGTTATGATATATAAACATGGGAAGCGTCGCAGCTTAGCAGAAGGTGAGCGTAGATATAGGAGAAAGCAGGAAGGTTATGGTAGCAAAAGAAAGCCAGAGCAAAAACGCTTTGCTAAGGTAACCAAAAAGGTTGTACTCAAGCTCAAGTGTCAAAAATGTGGATATATACTCCATCGTAGAGGTATTAGGCTTAAGAAGGTAGAGCTCGTCGAAGTGAGGTGAGACCTACATGGTGAAACGTCTAAAGATTCTAGTACCTCAGCCCAGAAGTAGGTTCCTCTTAGTCCGATGCCCTGTATGTGGCAATGAACAAGTAGTATTTAGTCATGCGACCTTCCCAGTGCGCTGTCTAGTGTGCGGGGCCCAACTAGTAGAACCAACCGGTGGAAAGGCAAAGATACTTGGCCAAGTAGTGCGTGTTCTTGGATAATTTTTAGAGCATCATATTTGTATCACAGCAGTAGCATAGTGATATAGAATTGGTACAAGTGAAATACTACTGTGGCTCAGTATTAGAGTAGTTGCGAAAAAGCAACATATTGCTGCATGCTTCTCACATCATTATTTTAACCTTCGCTCATAAGTCGTTAACGATACGGGAAAAGGAAGGTGATAAATCATGGTGATAAAGAAGAAAGAGTTACCTGATGTAGGCGAGCTAGTTGTAGCAACAGTAAAAGAAGTATACGATTACGGCGCCTATTTAACCCTTGACGAGTATGGTGGCATCGAGGCATACCTTCCTTGGAGCGAGGTAGCTTCTCGGTGGGTTAGAAGCATACATGATGTTGTTAAGCCGGGCCAAAAAGTGGTTGTGAAAGTAATAAGAGTTCATCGGAAAAGGAAAACAGTTGATGTTTCCCTCAAGAGAGTAACAGATAGTGAAAGAAAACGAAAGATGGCGCAGTGGAAGCGTGAACAAAAAGCCCTAAAAATATTAGAGATAATTGCTCAAAAAATGGGTAGAACACTTGAAGAAGCCTATGAAATTGTGGGCAGAAAACTAGAGGAAGCCTACGGAGACCTCATGACTGCTTTCGAGGAGGCAGTCATCCGCGGTCCCGAAGCACTGAAGGCCGCAAACATACCGGATGAATGGATAAACCCAATTCTCGAGGAAGTGAAGCGACATGTGCATGTCAAGAGAGTGAAAGTAGAAGGTATAATAACTGCGACCTCGCGGGCAGGCGATGGTGTTGAGAGAGTTAAAAAAGTCTTGTTGGCACTTAAAGACAATCTTCTAAAATATTCAAAGGATATAAGTGCTAGGCTATATACGATAGGTGCGCCGAGGTATAAACTCGAACTAGAGGCATATGATTACAAGACAATAGAAAAAGCGCTTGAAGATGCGTTAGAGAAAGCAAAAGCAGAGGCAAAAACTCTCGGAGTTGAATTTGCATTTAGCCGCGAACGCAGGTAAAAATCCGATAGTTTCAATAATCAATGAGAGGTGATGATCGTGCAGTGGCTTATGAGGAAATGTAGTGTGTGCGGCAGATACACGCTGCGCAGAGATAAGTGCCCCGTATGTGGCGGCCCCTTAGTGGTGCCGCATCCTCCTCGATTCTCTCCCGAAGATAAGTATGTTGCGTACCGGTATAAGATGAAGCTTTTATCCATGGGTAAAGAAGCTAAATGACATTGTATCCGTGTTTGTCGCGTTTTCTTGACTAATAGTTTTCTGTATTTTTGTTGGGAGCTGAATTGTTACCAAGGTACCGGTTTTAATCGGAGCTTATGTGCGGCGATATTTGTTAGTCTGTGGAGTATCAGTACTATAGGTGCCAGAGAGACAATTATCAAAGGATTTACTATTAAGCCTCTTGCATACAGCATTAGGAGAGCTCCTGAATAAAAATCAAGCTGGTCAAGGACTGGAGCGGGAGCCCCTCTTTCTAATCCGAGCCTGCGCTTAATGAATGCCCCCAGTATATCTCCGAGTAGAGCTCCGAGTGAGGATAGTATACCTCCGAATAGTATCAAGATGTTGCAAGTCACTGCTGAGAACAAGAACGCAACTATGGAGCCGTATATAAGTCCGATAAGCAGCCCCTCCCAAGTCTTCCCTGGCCCAAGAAGGGGTCTTCTATCATAAAACCTCATGTTGGCATCTATTGGTGTGCCCTTTGACTTAAGTAGAACCGGTGAGCCGTTAGCAGCTAGAGCTGGAATAAGAACAAGGATTGACTCCAAAGTGCTCAGCACTGTAGCCATCTTATACCCCTTGGCACGATCTCGAAATATGACGTAGCCTTCAAGGGTTTCTCCAAAGTGAAGCGATATATGCCAGACTTTATTTTTTCCAGGCGAGCCACGTTATGGCTCCAGAGCATAATAGGTTTTTCAGCAACGGGCCTGATATCGCCAGAATCCTTAGCGAGATGCACTTCCGCTGTCACAATAATAGGTAAACCTAGTCTATCGGACAAGTATCTCAGCACGGCAAGAGAGAACGCAACTGCATTGTAGCCAGGCCCACCTTCACGTGCAAATGTGTTAATAGGGTCTATTGCAATAATATCGTTTACATGTATGTCTTTTAGCAATACAAGTCTAATTAAATCTATGTAGTCATGAAGGGTAATTATATCAACCATGCGGTCTTTGAACCCGATTTCATAAAGTCTTTGAGGAATTAGCGCAGTATTCGTTGATGCGTACATACATTTTGATTTACAAAACTGTTTAAGAAATGTAAGCACTATGTTTGTTTTACCGGAGCCTGGAGCACCATATATCGTTAATAAGCCCGGCCACTTGACGAGCTTCATTAATTTTTTGCAGAGAGCCACATATCCTCCCCTGTGGGTGACTAAAGGTATACGGGTTTGCGGCTGACAAGGCAGCGTCAAGTAGTTGCCTGGTTACGTGATAGCGAGTTAGCCCATAAATTCCTAAGGCTAGCTAATGCTCTAGGTCTAGAAATAAAGAAACCGCGCCGACTAGACGGCTTGTGCGATGAAAACACCATTGTAATAACAGATGATGATCTCTTAAAGGAGACTGTTTCATCGCACTGTGAAATACTCTTTATTGAAACATCAAATAAGCTAAAGGCACTAATAGAGGTACTACAAGCCTTAAAAGGACCCTCATCAGAAACAGTCATAGGTATTGATCTTGGCTCAAACTCTCTCGCATATGTAGTGCTAGCCCACGGTACCGTAATTGATTATGGGATCTGTAGTGAGTGCTTAGAAAAATTTGCTTTACAAGTTTGTAGCATAAAAGGGTACAACGTCTATGTAGGAATAGGATCAACTCCTGCCGTGTATGATAAGGCAATCGAGCTATACGAACGCCTAAAAGAATGTGGTATTAAAGCAGTACTTGTTGATGAGCGGAAGTCTAACAAGGCAATACTTATTGGGTTAAAGGGTACAGAATTACTTCGCAAAACGGACCTAAGAGCGGCGGTTGCTGTTGCTCTAAGATCAAGGCTACGGGGTAATCATTGACGATAGGGCTAACGTGATAAGGGGGCTGAAGAAATGATTACCAAGCTAATACTCCAACCCGGCCAAATTGTACGGCTTAACGGCCCTTTAACAGCACGTGTAATACGTGGACAAGTTCTTGTGCTTGGTGCTATATTCAATGCCGGAGATGAGTTCCATATAGATGAGTACAGGAGCTACGCACTTAAGGCATTAACAGAGGCTACTGTGGAGCTAAACTTAATGCAAGGAGGATCAATTGAAAATCCATTGCCAGACGAAGAGGTTATAGATGAATGGGTCTCGATAGCTGACAATTTGCTGAGAAACGACTGCACAAGCATAGTTGTTATAGGTCCTACGGATGCTGGTAAGACTAGTATTGCTGCGCTAGTGGCAAATCGAGCGCTCTTAAGGGGCTACCGGGTTGCAGTAATTGATGCTGATGTTGGCCAAGCTGATATAGGGCCGCCTGTAACTGTCTCGGCCTCCTTTGTAACGTCCCCTATACTATGGCTTCGAAGTCTGAGAGCCGAGTACATGAGGTTTATAGGATCAATAACTCCGCAGCGAAATGAGAGGCGAATAGTTGCTGCAGTGGTTAGTCTCGCTGAACGGCTGAGGAAGGAAGGAGCAGATGTAATAATAGTTGATACGGATGGGTGGATACAAGGTATTAACTCGATTGAGTATAAGATGGAAATTATTAGGTTCATTAATGCTGATGGGGTTATAGTAGTTGGTGATAATGCACTCTTCGATACTGTGTCTACTATGCTTAGCGGGCTAAAATGTAAGCCCGTGTTCATGAAGAGTCCGCGTGTACGTAGAGAGCGCAGTCGTGAAGATCGCCGTGTACTTAGAAGTATGTCTTATCAGCGTTACCTTGAGCCTCTCTATGAGCGTAAATTGTTTATAGGAAAAATCTCCATCTTTGGAAGTTGCTTCTTCAGTGGTAGACGTGTCGATGTTAATGATCTCGCTAAAATATCTGAGGTGCTTAAGATAAGAGTGGTTGCTGCTAGCGAGACCATAGACACGTTATATGTCGTGACAGATGGCCAGCCCCAGCCCCAAATGATTAGTAGGCTTGCAGAGATGTATGGGAAACAAGTATACGTTTTAGACCTAAACATTGCAAGAAACGCGTTGCTGGCCCTCATAGATAAGAATGGCGAGGAGAAAGCCATAGGCATTTTAAAAGATATTGATTTTGAAAATAGCGTGATAACAGTACTAACACCTTATACAGGCGAGATAAGGGGAATAGTCCTAGGAAGCATCAGGTTAGCCGAAAACTATGAAGAAGCAGGAAGACCAGTAAGGTGTGTGATATGAATGATCTAGCCATAGATAAATGCTCTAATGGATCTATAGAGGAGTATCTCGGAAAACTTGATAAGACAAAGATAAAAATACTCCATGAAGAAATAGAACCTTCTGGAATTGTTCAGACGCTAGAGGGGCTAAAGGATATAGTAATTTTTAAGGTTAAGGGTAGAGAGGAGCGCTTTATATCAAACCTCGTGGCTAGTAGAGAGGCCCTCTACAATGCTCTTGGCGTGAGTAACGATCGCGAAGCTTATGCCAAATTCTCAAAAGCACTGAATGAGCATGGTAAGTTAGTAGAGGGTAGTTTCAAGGACTATTTTGTAGAGAAGGGGAGCAATATAGGTGTAGATGTGCTGCCAGCGCTAAGATTCTACAGAGATGATGGAGGAGACTACATAACCTCTTCGATTTTTATAGCATGCAAAGAGGGCATATGTAACGCATCCATACACAGGATAATGGTTAACAAACGCGAGGATTATGCTGCGGCAAGGATAGTGCCTCGTCACCTATATACATTGATGAAGAAAAGTGGAGGCTCGCTACCTATAGCAATAGTTATTGGCGTTCATCCCCTCGTCCTTCTAGCCGCTGCCACGAGTCCTCCTTTCGGAGTATTTGAATTTGAGATAGCTTCTTCTCTTCTAGGAGGTTGTCTAATGACATGCCGGACGCCGATTTATGGTATCCCGGTTCCATGTGGTGCGTCAATGGTTGTTGAAGCCATCATTGGTCCTGAGCGTAAAAAGGAAGGTCCGTTTGTTGACCTGCTTCAGCTGTATGACGGTGTTAGGGAGGAGCCCGTGATTAAGCCGCAGGCTGTCTATGTTAATAAACGATACGAGCCATATATACATGTAATCATTCCTGGCGGTATCGAGCACATGTTACTTATGGGGTTTCCGCGGGAAGCTTCAATATACGATGCGGTGGCAAGGGCTGTACCAAGGGTGAACAAGGTACGTCTAACCCCTGGTGGAGGTATGTGGCTCCATGCAGTCGTCTCAATAGAGAAAATACATGATGGCGATGGAAAAACAGCTGCATTTGCAGCACTCGCAGCCCATCCTAGCGTGAAGCACGTAATTGTTGTTGACGAGGACGTGGATCCCGACAATCTGCTTGAAGTAGAATGGGCCATAGCCACGCGTGTTCAAGCCGATAAAGACATCGTTATTATAAAGAATGCACGAGGCTCAACCCTTGACCCGAGTGCAAAAGAGGGGCTCACAGCCAAGATGATAATTGATGCAACAGCTCCTCTAGATAAGAAGTACTTGTACCGTAGGCCGCGGCCGCCATAATAATTCCTAAACGGTGGGCTATGCATGTATCTAACTCGCGAAGAGGAGAAGATTCTCCAAGGTGATTACGGCGAAGGTAGAAGGATCGCAATGGAGCTTGTAGTACGCGTCGGAGAAGCTCTAGGGGCAGAGCGATTAATAGAGATAAATCATGCACATGCAAGCGGGATTTCGTACGACAACATAGGTGATGCAGGCCTAGAGTTCATTAAGTCACTTTTCATTGCAGGCGCCCAGGTATCTGTTTATTCAACTTATAATCCTGTTGGGATTAGTCTTAATGTTGATCCGCCCCCGAGGCTTAATGTTGATAGAGATTTCGCTAGGAAGCAAATGGAGATAATAAGGTTGTTGAATTCCATGGGGTTTGTGCCGAGCGTTACATGTATACCTTATCATATGCGTCAACCAAGGCTCGGAGAACACCTTGCATGGGGTGAATCAAGCGCCATAGCTGTTGCAAACAGTCTGTATGGTGCGCGCACTAATAGGGAGGGTGGTCCATTAGCCCTAGCAGCCGCAATAGTTGGTAGAACCTATTATTGGGGCCTCCATATAGATGAAAACCGCAAACCAACAATCCATGTTAAAGTAAATGCAGATGTCGGTGAGGAGCCTTCCGCAGGCCTTCTCGGATACTATATTGGCCAGAATTTCAGTGATACGATACCATATGTGGACTTAAATAAGAAACTCGGTAAGCGCGAAGCCATATCAATGTGCGCGGCTGCAGCCGCTAGCGGAAATATAGCTATGTGCATCGTGAGAAACGTATCCCCTGAGGATGAAGGCCCGCCCATAGGGGTTGAAAAAGCGCATGTTGATCAAAAAGAGCTTAAATACGTAAAAGAGGATATCGAGAGCGCAAGCATAGAAGAAGCTGAGATATTCTTCACCGGGTGTCCACACCATGAACCAAGCATAGTATACAAGCTCTTTGACTATCTTAGCTCGAAGAATATAGAGCGTCTACGACGAGAAGTATGGATATCTATTCCCGGCTATGCGTCAGGAGATGAAAAGATACGTGAATTAGCCCGGCTGCTACAAAGGAAAAATATCTACATTCTCCCAGGAACATGTATTGTTGTCGCGAGGCTCCGTGGCAAAGTCGATGTAATAGCCACAGATTCGTTGAAAACAGCGTTTTATGCTCCAAAGCGCCATGGAGTTAGGGTTGCAATTACGTCTCTATGGGATTTTGTAAAAAGATTTGCAGAATAAGGATGGTGTTAGAGGTGTCTGAGAAAATTATCCTGAGGCTTAAAGGGCATGTTAGAGGAGCAGCAAGAGCCCCGTTGCTCGTTGTAAATAAGCGCATATCTTTTTACGGTGAGGTCGATAAGGATAAGGGCTTACTACTAGATGGTAGATCCGTTGCGAACAGAATACTTATTACCAAAGGAACGAGAGGAAGCACCGTTGCACCTTATATAATATATGGGTTGAAGAAAAAAGGTCTAGCGCCTGCAGCAATAGTTGTCTCAAGCATTGAGCCTATGATCGTGGCTGGCTGCGTTATGTCGTCAATTCCTCTCGCAAGCGGGTTTCCAGAGAAATATTTCGAGAAGGTAAGCGATGAGTGTATGGGGGAGCTGCGAGTAGAGCCTCCAGAAGCATTTTTGCTGATAACATGCAAGTCCTAGCTATTTCTATAGTACCTGAGTTGCTTACTTTGTCTTGCCGCTTTCTTCATCCTTCCTGGGTTTTTCTTGTTCTTTGCCACGCATTATTGACAGTATTCTCTCAGTTCTCTCTAACACGTCAAGCCACTCGCGCAAAGTGTCAAGGTCTTCCGACCGCTTCTCCATGAGACGGGCTATTTCCTCTGCAGCTATCTTTTCGAGATTCTCTAGGACGCCTTGAACTGTTACCCTAGTTACCTCGCTCTCGGTTCTAACAATGTATACGCGGCCATGAATAGGGCATATGACTTCGCCGCTTTTTAGCCTAAACAACGGTAGACCGCATATAGGGCAACGTTCTGAAAGCATAGTGGCACCAGCACGCAGTAGATCAGCCATTTTCTTTACAACATCTTGGTTTCTCGAGTACCTGGTTTCGCTCATTTTGCTTACCCCGAGTGCCAGGTCTAGGCTAGTGAGCGCTACGTATAAACTAGATTCCTGAATTAAGGGAACCGGCGGTGGAGCTAGAATAGTGCAAGGGGTGGGCAGTCTTGGCAGCCCCCGTGTACGACAACGAGGCAAAAATAAGACAGGCAATAGTAATGCTTATGAGAATAATAAATGATACTGCAGTTCCTCGAAATATAAGGCGGGCAGCAACTGAGGCAATAAAACAGCTAAAGGACACGAGTCTAAGCCCAGCGGTACGCGCAGCTAACGCTATAAGTATTCTTGACGAAATAAGCCAGGATCCAAACATGCCCATTTATGCAAGGACAATAATATGGAACGTTATCACGCTACTTGAGACGGTCAAGGACTAAAACAGGTAATGCATGAGCTAAGCAAGTCATTCTAAACCACTATCTCAATTACTTGGACACGCGGATCTATTTTTACGTTATCTTGGTGCTTTGGAACCTTTATGCCCTCTTTCCTTAAGAGAGACTCAATTGCAGCCCTTATAACCTCGCTCCGAGATAATCCCTTCCTCTTGGCATACATGTCGAGAGCTTTTAATAGACTGTCATCAATCTTAAATGTGACTATTCTCTGCACGGCTGATTCCCCTAATTAGGTGTTACTTTTCATGAACAATGTATAGAAGGAGTTATGGATGCGAGTTACAGTGGGTGAGAGAGCAGAGCGTAAGTAATACTATGCCTTCTGCGAAGCACACATCTATATAGGACATTACTATATGAACCAACTATAACAAATATCATTTGTCTAAACAATGATGTCTGAAACGTGCTGTGTATTTATAGAGAAGTATTGTTTAGGTGAAGCAAACGATATAGTTGAGTTCATTCTAGGTGTGCTTCGTAAGAGTAAGGTAAGAATAGTACCAGTATCTAGGTATGCTAGGGCTTCAGTAGCTTGCCGCCATTGCAGCCTAGAACTCGTATCGGGAAAGATAGTCGAGATTCCGCTCAGCCTGGGAGGGGGCTGACAAGTTAGCGAAACAGTATAATGGAGCTTAAACATCCAATCTATGCTGATAGAGATGAATGTAAGCCTTGTGCAAGTTCGTATGGATAAGGCTCTTGCGAGTAGTAGCTAGGAGCCTGGGCAGCAAATTGCGGACATTCTCGAGGATTATGTTACATGGTGCGGGGGGTGGGATTTGAACCCACGCAGGCCTACGCCAGCGGGTCCTGAGCCCGCCCCCTTTGACCTGGCTCGGGCACCCCCGCGCCCAAGTGGGTGGATTATGTCTGCGTGTTTGCGTTTTTATTTGTTTGAGTCCTTGGAGAAGCTTTATTTCCCATAATTTCGTTTATTATGCTTAGTGTTTTTTCGTAAAGTGTAGAAGTTATTATTCCTTTTCTGAATATTTCTTCGAGTTTGTCCGTATCTATAATCCTTGTTTCACCATTAGGCTTTTTCACTATGTCCGCTTCAAGGTCATGGTATATTATGCCTTCTTCATAAACTTCTGGTGGCGTATTAATGTTTACATAATAACCTTTGATTTCTCCATTACGAGAGTAATAGGTGTGTTTTATATACCAGTTATCAGTTATTATCTCAGTGACAATTATGTCGCCCGGCTCTTTTTCAACCTCTATACCGTCGTATACGCCGCGACCTCGAACCTCTCTTTCAACAACGATTGAAAGCGTTGTTCCTTGTTTATAGATGCTCCTAAGACGGCCTTGACCTAGCTCTATTATCTCGCCGCTTGGCTTGACGTGAAGAATCTTGATTCTTCTCAGTGAGGTGATGTGCTCAATGATCATATCGAGGAGTGCTTCTAGGAGCTTTGTTTCATCAACGTTAAGGCCTTTGAGCTTCTCTGCATAATCAATAATGGTGGATAGGCTTGGTAGATTACTCTTAACTGAGTGATGGAGGCGGATTGTTGGCACAATTGTATCCCGTATGCGATCCAGGTATATCTTGTCTGGAAGACTGAGCCGCACCACAGCAACTAGTTCGCCAGTACTATACTTCCTGCCGGCTGCTCCTTCGCTGGCCTCTTTCTTTACTTTCTGAAGCTCATCCATTAGCTCCTTAAGGTGGTTCTCGAGAGTAGTTCTATCTGCGTGCTGACTGCTGCTTCTCCAATGAACACTTAGCCCGCGAGAAGTAGCAATGGTAGCTATGGCTGCTAATTCAGCTCTTTTTGCCGCGCTCCGTACATGCTCGCTTATGGTCACTCGGGGTTCTTTGCTCTCGAAAACTATTGCGTAGTCACCGATTACTCTTGCGCCGGGAACGAGCCGGGGCATCTCTAAAGGTTTAACACCTGGGCGCACGACGGATGCAATTATCTCGGTGCCTTCAGTACAATTATCTAGAGCTATTTCTGCCTCTATATCGCCAACCCTGGCAATACATCTATCTCCAAGCCGTTTCGCGACAGTTGCCTTAACTGTGCTGTGAAGCGCTAGAGGTGAAACCCAATAGAACGCGTATCGTAAGTGACGTTGAAGCCCTGAGAGGACTCTATCAGCGCTACCCTCATAGCCGACAACAACTATTTCATTAAGGTCTCTCTCGCTTGACTTTACTGTAACATCTGCAGGGAGTTTTAAGTCAGGCAGCTTAAACCTATCTGCAATTATGCGAGAAGGCTGGACAATTTGAAACCCTTCATCCATGAGTATTTTTGTTAAAGCCGTAGCATAGATTCCGCGAACACGTACCTTGATTATTGTATGAGAACGCGCCATCGCAAACTCCTCCCCTTATCAGTACAATCTGCCACCATAATGTTCCATGCATTAATGCTCCGGAATCTGTGCTAGAAGGATAAGGAAGAATAGTGTTTCTCAAATCAATAAGCTTCTGTACTCAATAAAGTCGTTTACAACTTCCGGAAAGAGGAGCAAAGAGTAAATAGAGGACGAAAAACGTAGCCAAATCATTACGAAAAAGCTACTTAGCTAGATCGGCTCCCCGGTGCAAGGCCTCTATGTTCGGCTTAGCAGCCCTTCCAAGCACTCTCTTAATAGCTTCTTCGGCGCTAGAGAAATCTATGAAGTCTTTAAAGATGTTTGACTTTATAGCCGCCCCGAGCAATATCATATTAGCCACTCTTGAGTCACCTATACGGAGCGCTTCATGAGTTGCTGGCACTAGTACAACTCTATCTGAATAACTTCTAACAATACCTAGTAGCTCATCCCGGCTTGGCACCTCTATTTTGGGTAATGGTGGTGGAACAAGGTAGTCATTCACGACAGCTATTGAGCCCTTTCTAAGATAGTACGCATAACGCGCAGCCTCTATAAGCTCCATAGCTAGTATTGCGTCAGCAGTACCGGGAGGTATAAGTGGTGCTTCTACTTCACCGAGCCTTACATGAACTATTACAGTTCCTCCTCTCTGGCTTAATCCATGCGTCTCTGCAACTATAGCATTAACACCTCTGAGCAGTGCAGCTTCTGCAATTACTCTTGCAAGTGTTATTTGGCCTTGGCCCCCAACACCCGTTATGACCAGGTTTAGTGTATTTGAAGACATATCGTCTCACCCCTTTGAGCTAGTTTATGTTAATAAACTGGTCTGGCTGTTCTCATTATCTTGAACCATTCTGGGTTAGGTTCTTCTACTGGCTCGAATGCTTTGAATGGGCAGATCTCAGCGCACACGCCGCATCCAGTGCAGAGTGCAGGGTCTATCTCGGCCTTGCCGTCGGGACGGCGATAGATTGCTGGGCAGTTGAAGGCTGTGTAGCAGATTCCGCATCCAGTACACTTCTCTAGGTTGACACGGTATGGTACAGGGCGTATTCCGTTCTTTGCGGCGGTGCGCAAAGCTACCAGTATGCATGCACCCTTGGCTACAAGGACTGCTGGTTTCTTGTTCTCTTTTACATAGCGTAGTGCTTCTACGAGCTTTGTCTCCGAATCTTTTACGTCAAAAGGATCCGCTACCAGTACTTTTTCAACACCTACTCCTCGTGCCACGCTTTCAATACTCATAGGCTCTACTTGTTCCCCTATTGCGAGAACACCTGTTCCTGGGTGCGGTTGGTGACCTGTCATAGCTGTAGTGTGGTTATCGAGCACTATAACCAAGAGAGGAGCCTTGTTATAAACTGCGTTTATGAGTGGTGGGACACCGCTATGGAAGAACGTCGAATCTCCTATTATGGCTATAACTATGTCTCTATCACCGCGCAGTACGTGTGAGAACCCGTTCCCAGCACCTATGCTGCCTCCCATTTCTATTATCGTGTCTTGAACATAGAATGGCGGGTTCACACCTAGGCTATAGCAGCCTATATCGCCGCTATAGACTGGTTTGAGACGCAGCTTATTCACTGCACGCCGGAGCGCGTAGAAGAATCCTCTATAGGGGCAACCAGGACAGAGTACTGGCGGCCTAGGAGGCAGTTTTTGACCACTAGGTTTGGGCGGCTCTTTCGCCCAGGTAGGCGGCTCTATGCCCAGTACAGTTGAGAGCGCTGATACTACCTTCTCTAGGCCGAGTTCGCCGTATCGCGGTAAGAGAGGTTTGCCGTGCTTTCCATACACTCTGGCTCTCGAGCCAAGCTCTTGGAGAACAGTTTTTAGCTGCATCTCTACTACAGGGTCGCCCTCCTCAATGACAAGTATTGTATCATAGCTCGAGATCTTTTCTGCAAGAGCCCGCGGGAGCGGAACACTTGTCGAAACCTTAAACAGTGTGATCTTATCCTGTGCGCCTAGCATTGATATAGCTTCCTTTGCATAGCGGTAACCTATTCCTACCCCCACTACTGCGATATCGCCTGAGCCCTCGACACTATTTAGCGGAAAGTCGGCCAGTTCTTCTGACACTTTGTCCCAGAAATCAAGTAGTTCGAGTCGTTTTCTTCGAGCATATTGTGGTACAAGGGTCCACTTGGAGGGATCCTTTATGAACTCGCCTTGTGGTTCAAGTTTTTCAAGAGGTATCTCCCCTGTATCAACTGGTACACGGGTATGGGCAATACGTGTTGTAGTCCTAAGTATGAATGGGCGCTTATACTTCTCGCTATAGCTTAACGCTAGCCGGGCAGCCTCCTTAGCGTCCTGCGCACCTGTAGGCTCAATGACGGGTACATATGCGTGAAGCCCGTACCATCTATTGTCTTGCTCGTTCTGGCTGCTCCACATCCAGGGATCGTCAGCAGTTACTATAACGAGGGCGCCACTTACTCCGAGATAAGCACTGCTAAAGAACGGGTCAGCAGCGACATTGAGTCCAACATGTTTCATCGTTGCAACGGCTCTTACACCTGCTATGGCTGCGCCGAGGGCTGCCTCAACTGCAACCTTCTCGTTCGTGCTCCATTCAACATACGGTTTTCCTCCTAGGACTCTTGATGCAGTAGATAGCGCTTCAACTATCTCCGTGCTAGGTGTTCCTGGATAAGCTGCCGCGAATTGCAGCCCGGCCTCAAGGAAGCCTCGTGCTATTGCAACGTTGCCCAGCATTATTACGCGCGTCTTAGGAGGAGCTAGAACCTCTTTGTGCGAGGACACAATAATCAAGCCTCGGCGTAATGGATTAACTTAGTCCGTGTAGGAATAGGCGTGTTGCAGCGGATAAGTATCGCGATAGACCGTGGTCTTATAAGTCCTCGAAAAACACGCATCCCGAAGAAGTATTACGAGGCTGCTACGCTGTTAGCTCAGCGTTCTTGTCTCTAATGGCAACTGCGCTTGGAGCCTCGGTTGCAGGCCCCGCTATTTCTGCCTCCTTTATCTCCTCCTCCTCAACCGCCTCCTTTATCTTCTGTCTTGCGACAGCTATGGCGTGCTCAAGGTCACCGCGTGGGCCCTTGATTCGCTCCGGCAGACCTTCCAGCACGTCTTCGGGGCCATAGCATACCAGCCTATCGCCGCCTCGGATCTTGAAATCCGGCCGGGGTGCGCCGATAAAAATCTCGCCTTGGGGTGTCTGCCTATAGACTCCCAGAACTACTACTCCTTCGTCGCGAAGCTTTGCTTCGCGGAGCGACTTTCCGTCAAGCCACGAGCCCGGTTTGACACGTATAATGGATATTGTGTAGCCCTTGCTCAAACCTAATACGTGCTCGTAGTCAATTATCTTGAGGTTTGCCCACCTTGTGCTAGCCCACTCAATAAACTTGCCGAGGGCCTTATCCATAAGGTTTGATCGCGAAAACAAGTATATTAGGCCAATGCCTCCTAGGACTGCTATACCGTTGATAAGCATTTGGCTAGACGTGTTGCCGACGAATGTTAAGACTAGTGATGCGACAGCTGATGTTAGTCCTGCACTGCCAAGCTTCATGAGCCATAATGCTATCCGTCTTCTTACGGGATGATTTGTAATATACTCTGCTTCGGATGTCGTGAATCCGACGCCGGTAAATGCTGAAGTTGCCTGGAATATTGCAACATCCTTGCTTAAACCGGTTTTCTCGAAAGCCTTAGCGCCTATTCTAACAATTATCGTCGAGAATAGTACAACCAGCAGAAATGCCACTAGTGGTGCTGGTAACAATGCTTCGCAGACCCTCACTCACACACTTCATAAAATCCCTTATATAGGTTCTTTAACACGTATGTCTGTTAGCCCATAATCAATTCCAGTAGGGCTGCTAAGACGTGTGGCACCAGTATACCCGGAGTATATATTGTTCATACACTACTGTTAACTATCTTGCAGAACATTGTACATACCAGGGTAGAAACGAAAGTGTATACGCATCACACAAGCATTCTTCTCCCAATGATGCTAGCAACCACTATAGTACTAGTCTCGGCGGCATATGCCTTATGGAGCCAGCAATTAAGAATAGAAGGTGTAATCAACATCGGGAAAATTGATCCAAGAATAACCTCTTCAAAAATCGTATGTGACAAATGCGAAGCATCATTACTTATTGATAGTGATGATCCTTTGGCTGTACATCTACACGTAGAATCGCTGAAAGGGAACGAGAACACCCTATGGATCGGCCTAGTTGTTTCAAATGAGGGGAACATACCAATCAAAATAACGAGCATAAGTACTGGCGTGGCTTCAAAAGCATATTCTTATGGTCCCTTTAGGAGTGTTGGCAATAGTGGAGTATGGGGACATTTTGTTATTGATATGCTTCCGTTTCCTAATTACCACGAATTACCCAGTGCGGTTGATGACCCAAGCTACAAGCTTATACTATGGATTAAGCTAGATAATGTACAGCAAAAACATGACTATGACATCAAGCTTGTAGCCAAGCCTTTTAATAGCTAATTAACGGTTGTGCTTTAACCAATCGACTAGCAAACGGAATCCATGAATCTATGTTTATGATAATTCTTAATCTGTTGCCATTGCCTATTTATTGTTCCTCAATGCATCTAACTATTGAATCAACAACTTTGTTTACAATTCTTTGGATCGTTTTCTCAGTGTCAATGAATTTATTTAGAAGCCTTAGTGCTTTCCCGAGATTGATACTTGCCTGCCACCTTATCTTTGATCGATTGTTTCCGAGCGGTATAACATCTAGCCTTATTGTGCCAGAGAACGGTGCTCGAGCTATTTCTCCCCTAAATTCGTAGATTATTTCATTTGCTTGCTTCTTCTTGATCTCTATTACTGTCTTGCTGCGCAATCTCGATATGTATTCTACAACGCCACCTATATCGACCCGAAACACTGCTTGAAACTTGGTGTCATTGTGTTGTTTCCACTCTATTAGATCGGGTAAGCACGGAGCAATCTTCTTAGGCGAGGTAAGAAAAGCAATTACGTATTCGTTGTCCCTATTTACCGTGAACTCCCCATGTAACACGGTTTCATGCTTATTCATCACTAAGCACCTATTGCTTTTCTGCTTTCGGCAGCGATGAAGCCTTGTATGAACATGTATGCGGCCATCCTTCCTCGTTCTTCATCCATGCCGTTCTTTAATGACATAATGTTCTTAACCACTAGTTCATTAGCGCCAGTCAATACTCTGAGCTCTTCATACGGATCACCGGTTTCGAGAAGCCTTATATTATTGGTTGACGATTTCTTAGAGGTGCCCAAGTATTCAGCCACTATATTGCCGGTCTTCTCACCTACAAGTCTCCCGGTAACGAATTTTCCACCAATTATGGTGAAGAAGCCTTTCGGCCTTTCATGCGCTACTATCCTAAACGACCTAGTCGCTTCTCTACCGACGTTTCCGGAGCCCTCTCTTGAAGCGACTCTGATAAGGGGACGAATACTTACATATGCCCGCTTCACGGGGAGCCTTGCAAGCCTTGGCACCATCACGGAGCCCTCTTTTACAAGGAACTCTACATCTTCTTCACTAACCTGTAGCTCGTCTGGGTTCTCAACAATAAACGCCGTCGTGCCCATGAGGGAGACAGATCCATAAGGCACGAGAATATCTCCATCAGAAGGAGGCCTCATGCGATTTATAACACGCCTCGTAAGCCTCTGGTTATAAACTATAATTGTGCCAGCGGTGAGAAGCACATCAACGTCCTCGACGCCTGCACGTCGAGCAACCTCCCCTGCCCAGGGTCCTGCAGCATTAACGACAGCCCTAGCCCTAAACTCTAGAGTACTGTCTTTCAGCTTGTCGTGAACCCTCACGCGGAGTTCGTCCCCATCCTCTTTTATCTCCACGGCCTCCATGTACTCGAGTAAAAGCGCTCCTTCACGATACGCAGCAAGTGCAACACTGGCCATAAGATCCCTTGCATAAACAACCTTATCTGGAACCTCGACAACGCGCCTAATCTCTTTCGAAAGCTCAGGCTCCTCTTTCAGAGCCTCGGAGACGTCTACATCATGGTAAGGAATCCCCGCTTTTCTTAGCCCCTTGGTGAACTCGTCATAGTATTCCTCGTCACTCTTAGTAACAGCGACAAAATAGCCTCCTGTATCCTCAATAGCGTGTGAAGCAATACGGGACAAGACCTGGTTCTCGTGCCAACTCTCCACAGCAGCGGCGGGATCTCTTACCACGTACCTAGCACCGCTGTGAAGAAGCCCATGGAACTTGCCGCTGGTCTCGCTGGCCAAGGAACCCTTATCAATAACGGCCACGCGGAGCCCGCGAAGAGCAAGGTCAAGGGCAGACCAAACACCATTGACGCCAGCGCCTATAACGATAACATCGAAAGACCGAGCCAACCTAAATCAGCCGGTAATTTGAGAAAGAAACACCACCATTTTTTAATACAAATGCCGAAACAGTAAGCATAGAAAACGTTTAACCACATATAGATAGATACGGCTTATATTTCGACCCTATCTTTGCGAAACCGTTTTTGCAAAGCCACATGATTGGGCATTCTCGCCTTGGACTCGTAGGGCGTTATCCGGGATCGTTTTGCCACATTCTGTGCAATATAGCAAACGAGCTGAATATAGATAGCTAAAATACGTGTGCTAATTCCTTTATGGCTAGCCACATTTATTGCAACTTGCCTTCATCTATATATTGCTATATTTATCTTGATAAGCACTCACATATAACGATTTAAACGCCGAGGCCTTTATCGTGTGAACGACAAGCAGCATCTGCCGTGTTGATAGGCGAACGGTATGAGATGGCGTGAGATTCCCGTTGATGCCCGCCGCTACATATTGTACCATACCATTATATCACCGCTGTTGATAACATGGTATATGCTGCCTATGTACATGTTTATGACGGGTTATAGTGTTCTAGAAATTGGCGCAATATTTACCCTTGTGCATGTACTATCTATCCCTGCTACGTATATTGTTGGAAAAATATTTGATAAGATCGCGATCAGGCATGGCCTTGTACTCATAGATGCTCTTGAAGGAGTATCATATATACTCTATGGGCTAGCATACGGTCCTATAGCGCCCTTAATGCTCTTCCTGGGATTACTCATAGGGGATATAGCGGGTATATTCTACCCGCTCTATCAGGCTACGGAAAGAATACTCTATCCTGAAAACAAAATAGAGGAGATCTTTGCATGGCATATCAGATTGCCCGAGATAAGCCAGCTGATAGGATTCTTGGTGCTGGGATACATATTCGGCCATGTACTTAATACACCATATCACTATAGGGTAGGATTCGTGGTATTTGGCCTAGTATCAATTCTCACCGTATTCTACCTACTAAGGTTCCTGCCTCGGCTAAACGTTGAGGAAAGAATTAGCGCTGAGAAATTCGAGTTCAAAGTAGACAATGAGTTTAGGCTCATCCTGGTATTAGAAGCGCTAACCACACTTGCATGGTCCATGGCGCCAGAGATTGTATTACTCAACTACGTAGTCAACGTTCTCGGCTTGACGCTCTTTGAAGCCATGGTCGTTGAGGCGGCAATCTCTGTGGGGGCCATAGCAGCAACATACATTTCCGAGAAAATAGGCAGCAAGCATAGGTTTAAGGCCATAGCGTTAGGGTACATACTGATATCCCTATGGGCTCTAATAATGTACATGAACCCACCGTTCATATTGGTCGTTGCGGCTTATCTCATTGCTAGGTTCGGCGACATACTTGCATTCCCCTTCTACAGATCATGGATCTTTAGCAAAATACCAAAAGAGAAGGCAAGCAGCATACTGTCAGCTCTATCAAGCTATAGGAGACTAATAGCCTTAGCATCACCAGCACTGGCTGGGCTCCTTGCATCAATAAGACCTACCTTACCATACTTGGCAAGCCTAATGTTCTTCTTGGCGTCTTCACTAGTGCTTATTGAATATGGGTCTAAGCTCAAGGAGATGCAGTAGTCAATAGGTCGAGCCTATTCGCCTCCATATTCTTCTCTTGCATATCACGAGTTTCCCTAAGCAGCTTTTGCCTTCCCCAGAAACAAGAGCATCTTAACTTTTATATCTATGTATAAGCTTTCAAAGAAGGTAGTCAAGCAAGCTGTAATTGTCGTAGAAAGCCTCCAAGATATTACTATAATAATTCCTTAAGCGGATATAGGCAAGGATGTTACTAGTAGGAGTTGGTGGGGCCGCGGGGATTTGAACCCCGGACCACGGGGGCCCAAGCCCCGCATCCTGCCAAGCTAGACGACGGCCCCACCATTGGTCGGAGTAGTTCGGCCTCCATATTGTTGGGTAGAGATATCCGGTGTCGGCTTTAAGAATTTTCTTTACGTTTTTGCTGTGTTTAGTTCATTGGTTTTAGGCATGTTTTGAACGCCTTTGATCACTGTGTTAGTTGTTTCTTTACTTCTGTTAATATTGCTTGCATTGCTTTTGATGCGGGTGCTCTTATCGCTATATCTGCTATTTCGGTTATAGGCGTGTCTTGCACGTTGATCTCTATTATTGTTGCATTGTTTTGTTTAGCGAGCTGTGGAATCATGGCGGCCGGATAGACTATGCCGCTAGTCCCTATTACTATTAGTGTTTTCGCGCTTAGCGCTAGTTGAACCGCCTTTTGCCAGGCCTCTTCTGGCAATGGTTCGCCGAACCATACGACGTCGGGTCTTAGGAGGCCGCCACAGCGCGGGCACTTGGGCGGCACTTCTTTTGGCGGTTCTTTGAACTCTACGCGGTACCCGCATCGGGTGCACCGTGCCCGCCGAATGTTACCGTGGAGCTCGACCACACATTTCTGCCCAGCTGCCTGGTGTAGGCCGTCAACATTCTGAGTAATTGTGCACAGTAGTAGTCCCATTCTCTCTAGCTCAGCAAGCGCAAGGTGTGCTGGGTTCGGCTTTGCACGGAACACTATCTCCATTCTCCACCTATACCACTCCCAGACAAGCTTCGGGTTTCTCTCAAACGCCTCTGGGGTCGCTAGGTCTTCTGCCCTAAAGCGCCTCCAAAGCCCATCCTTGCCGCGAAATGTCGGTATACCGCTCTCTGCTGAAATCCCTGCGCCTGTGAAGGCAACAGTCTTTCCCTGGGCTCTGAGTATTGCTTCTGCAGCACGCGCGGCAAGCCCTTCCAAGTCTAAGTCCATACTATTACGCCTCCCAATTCTTAATTAACACGGTGTGAGGGCAGGCTATTTTCTAAGCGTATTTAGCCCCTTACTTTTAAACGCCATAGATACGAGTATCAAGCGCGTTGATGAAAGGAGACAAGGCATGGTACTTATCTTAGGCCATAAGGCTAATACAGTGAAGTGGATTAGGCGCTACTTGTCCGAAGAAGCAGACGGTGTTGAAATAGATATATATTGTACTCCTAGCGGTGTCCGTGTAGGTCATCTAGTTCCACGCAGAGAGCCTAGACTATTACGGGAAAAAATAGGAAATATATTATCAAATATTCATTTTACGCCCTCAGAGAATTTTTGCGATTTCACTAAGAAAGCAGCTAAGCTGACTAGAATAGCCATGATTGACCTTAAAGGCGTAGACTACACGCCGAGCTGTATGGATGAAATAATAGATGCTGCAAAGGTCTTTGAAAAAGTATATATCTCAACAAGGATCCATGTCCTTGCCTCCAAATTTGCCTCTAAGGGTATCACGACGCTGCTAAGCATGGATCACTACCCTGTAGACCCTATCACTGACGTTAAGAGAAGCCGTGCCCAAGGCGTATCTATTAGCTCGGATTACGTTGACCAAGCACTTTCAAACAGACTTCATGAAGAAGGACTTATATTAGCAGTGTGGACTGTTAATGACGAGCAGGAAATCGCTAGAGTTGTTAGCCTAGGAGCCGACATAATAATCACAGAGTATCCTAGGCGTGCTAGGCAAGTAATTGAGAAGCTGAGAGGAGAGGAGGGTAGCGATAGGGCTGAGCGATGGTAGCCGGGCGGGGATTCGAACCCCGGTCACGGGGGCCAGAGCCCCGCATCCTTGGCCGCTAGACGACCCGGCTACCCTCCCCGTTTCCTCCAAGACTATAGGGTATGTTGTTACTATCTAGGGGTATTTAGGCTTAGCTTAGTTCTCGGAATACTGTGGTATAAACGATATTACTATCAGGCTATGTTGTGAGGAGGTCTGTGCTTTATGCAAGATAACAAGTATGTGTGAATCAGTTTAGAACTTGGTCTGGCCGCCTTGTACGGTTACTCAAGAACCAGGCGAATGCATGCAAGGCAGCAGAGTGTTATTGAAATCAGTGCGGCAAAGAAGGTTGCCCAACGCTTGGCAGACCTGGTAGACGAAGAGACCCAAAAGGCATTTATTAGCACGCTTTTCCCCGGCATAGACAAGTCGATTCTGGGTTCACTGCTAAGAAGATCAAAGTAGGATAGATTGCTACACGGACGAAAGAATGATAACCCCCATGCATAATACAAGCCTAGACTATCTCGGGGCATACCTGCCCCGAGCAATGCCGCCGTAGCTCAGCCCGGTCAGAGCGCCGGACTCATACGGGCGCCCCGGTCCACCGGAATCGGTCTAGCCGGGGGCCCTGGGGGATCCGGTCGTCCCGGGTTCGAATCCCGGCGGCGGCACCACAAACCCCCGGGCCCCTACAATTCTTTCCCTTGTACTTCGTCTTGCGTATTAAGAGATCAGCTGTCGGCGAAGTCGCTTACTGAGTAGCCTCTCAGAGAAGAGAAGAATGAAGGATTAGGCACAATTGTAATACCATTATACTAATAAATTAAAATATTTATCCCTCTTTGTTATCAAAAGATTCTAGGATAATGGTAGGATAAAGTCCTTATATGTGTGTGAGTGGCTCCTCTTCGCTTACTGTGCTTTTCCTTTGAGCCTCTAGTACCTGGTTAATGAATTCTTTTGCCTCGTCGGGCTTTAGCCCGGCTTTTTGCAATAGTTTTTCGAGTTTTTCTCGACTCCAACCTTTTTCGAACCATTTCTTTACTAACCATATCATATTTATCAATTCTTCTTGTTTGAACTCTTCTGGTATACCTACGCTACTATACAGGTAATTGAGTAGCGCAAGCATTAGTGCTAGGGCGTCATTGAATTCTGGCTCGCTAAGGGTTTTAGTGCTTAGATCAGCGCCTACAATTATTTCATCGTCGTCTCCGAACAGGAAAGCTTTTGCCAGTGGCATCCTTGACATGTTTAATACCTTCCTATATAGCGATGTTTTAGCCTCAATTGGCAGATCAACGGTCTTTATATGGGTATTAACTGCTAGCCTAATGATAGAGGCTTCTGGCATGTATATTACTACGAGCCTTACGGGAAATACAGGGTTTACTGCGACCAGTTGTGAACCGTCTTCAGAAACTTCTGCAACCCAAGGGACTTCAGCTAGGCTCTCTGCATCAATGGAGCCGTTTTCAAGCCACTCTTTAACTTCCTGTATAATAGTTCTTTGAGTCACGTATTTCCACCCTTGCCTAGAAACCGTCTTTATGCGTACGCAATTTACGAAAAACCATAATTACTTTTGCTTTTGCAAAGCAATTAGTATTTTCCTATTGAAAGTTCGAAGGTAAGTTTAAATAGTATTATATCAGCGCCGTGGCCACTGATTATAAAAGCTAATTGCTCAACTACCCATAGTGTAACATAGTTAACAAAATACTTAGCTAATAAAAAGAGTGCCAGCAGGGCTAGTTAACGATAATCATCGAATAATAGGAGATGGCGGGCCCGCGGGGATTTGAACCCCGGACTACCGGCTTAGAAGGCCGGCGCCCTATCCTGGCTAGGCTACGGGCCCGCCTCTCTGAGCCCCGATTTTCTGATTGTCTAAGATGTACTGGGGTATTTTCTTTTTACCCCTTAGCCCCAGAATACTATTCTAGTAAGATTTAATGTAGTGAACTAAAAGCAGAGCCGGTTTATGTTCGAGTTGTTAAATAGTTTTAACTCCAAGCTTATTCTTATAGGAACATCAATTGCGAGATCTATGTCTTTTAGGAGCTGAGCTTATTGTTCATTCAGTACCTCTTGAAGACCTATAATTAAATGTGATTGAATATTGTGAATAGAAATTTTTGCTCTGGGGTCAGCGTCCGCAACATAAATTATTGGAACAGAATTATGCTTGCCAGTAACCCGGATAATTAACACGTATATTTTATCTTGAAAGATATATGTTTTAGTACCATTGCCCCTAATTGTTTTTTCATAGGATTTAGCGTTAATAGCTTCAAGAACATTCTTGAGAACTATTGAGTCATTATCTAAGAGCATTTTAATGTATGGTGTTATATTACTTGGCGCGAAGCCGGAATAGGAATAAAACGCTATGGGGCAACTATCATTCAGAACCTCTTTACCTAAACCTATTATTTTACCTAGGTACTCCTTTTCATATAGTAAATTTGATAGGCTATCTACGTTTATTACTAGTGTGCTTTGATGTTTTACGTTGGTGATATTATCTATTTGTTTTAATATGGTAATTTTAGTTATTTGTGAATTAATAAAAACAGTGCTTAGATTATAATGGATTTTTGTTTCATTTAAGTCTATTATGATTATATTATTGCATCTAGTTAACTTAGTTGAACTAATAGTATGTATTATTAATGTGTTTGTATTGTCCACATTATTATAGCTCATGTACCGACTGTATAACAATGTGGCACCTAGCAATATTAATAGCGTTACTAGGAAAAGCGTTGACCTCACAGTACCCCCAATACGATATACCAGCTCTATGTTAGCATAAATATTGTATATATTTGCTTTACTATTTTCGGTTTCTTGCAGACTAAGTAACTAATAGCCTATATTACTATGTGGCGGCACCACGTATTGTGCTCGTTTCTAAGTAGAAGTGGTATATTGTTTATTCTGGATTTCTTTCCAAGCCGTTTTTGGAGAATTTCTTCTATAGTGAAACGGGCTAGGTCGAAGATGCGTGGCGCTTTCCTCGTTATAGCTATGTCGCTTGTGGCTGCTATGCATTTTTTCCGAATCGATAGGTTTATGACCTCGTTGTCAGCGTTTCTTGATACAATTGTGTTTATATTGTATCTTCTTAGTCTTGCGGCTGTTTCGCCGCTGTGGCTCGGCTGGCTGTCAAGTACGACTATTACTTCGCTAGGTGAGAGAAGGGAGAGCGCATCCCTGAGTATAGGGGCGAGTTCGTCAACGTGCTCTATTACGTGCCGCGGACCCGCTAGTAGAGCATCCCTTAGCATTGTGTCTGTGCACAGGTAGAGTTCCTCTCCTTTTAGTGCGGCGTATATAGTGGTTAGCTGGTTGAAACCATCTACTACGAGGCAGTTGTCTCGGATATTGCTTGGGCCTAGTTTCTTTGAAGCTATTTCCTTGTTTACAGTGGGTGGGTGGATGCAGCGAGAAAGCAGGGCTACTTGGGGCTGGGACAATCCGTGCTTTGAGCGGATGAGTTCTAGGGCTGGTTGTCTCGGGTAGCCTCTGGCTAGGAGAAAATACGTGTCGTAAAAGATCTTAGGGCTTAGTTTCAAGCTTCTTTGCCACCGCCTCCTCTATGGTCCTCAGTACTTCATCGGATTTTCCTGCTCCTCCTCGGACGAATAGGTTTACGTGGTGTGGTTTTCCTCCACCTTTTACTCCTAGCTTTTGTAGTTCTTTTGCTACTTCGCGCAAGTTTATCCTCTTTGCTGCTTCCTTTCCTGCGCCAAGCTCTATTACTAGATCGTTGCCGCGTTTCTCTGCAGCTATTGTTATAGAGCTCGGGTCTTCTTCGCTAAGCTTGCGTGAAACTTCCTGCACTATTCCTTGAAGAGGAGTATCAGCGTGCATTATGTATATTCTTATACCGTTTACTTCCTTCTTTTCCTGCTTGGCTTTCTCAACGAGCATTTTGACAAAGTATTTACGTATCTCTCCCAGCTGCCTCCGGGCCTCATTAAGGTCTTTTACTAGCTTCTTCACCCTAGTCTCAGCGTCTAGTCTACTTCCTCCAACGGTCGCAGCAATTTTATCGAGTGTTTCCTCAAGTTTTCTGGCGTAGCTAGCTACCTCGGTGCCTGCAACTATCTCGAACCTTATTACGCCGTCTTGGAGCTTATCAACGTTGACTATCTTTATTGAGCCTATTTCTGCGGTGTTTGAGACGTGTGTGCCAAAGCACGCCTCTACATCCCAGTCGCCTATGCGTAGTATTCTTATCTGTGGTGAGAGTGGCACTCCTCCCTGATATATCTGGAACCCGTATAGTTCCTCGGCTTTGTTGCGATCCATTATTTTCGCTTCTACAGGTATTCTCTCAAGTATTGCCTTATTCGCCAATTCCTCTATACGGCGAATCTGGTCCGGCGTCGGCATCTCGTAGTGCGTTATGTCGAGCCTAGCTTTCTCTGGCGTCTTCTCTGCACCTGCCTGCCACACGTGTTTACCGAGTACACGCCTAGCAGCTCCTAGGAGCACGTGTACCCCGGTATGGTGCCTCATGAGCCTATATCTGCGCTCCCAGTCAATAACGCCTCTAGCCCTAGTACAGCTCGGTGCTTCTTTCTCAAGTATGTGGACTATTACGTTGCCCACCTTCTCTACTCTTTTGACTCTTATCTTCTCGCCACAGACCTCTAGGTACCCGGTATCGTGGAGCTGGCCTCCACCTGTTGGATAGAAAGCCGTCGCGTCGAGCACGAGGTATACGCCCTTAGCGCCCAAGATGTTGGCTTCGAACTCCCTCATGTAGGGGTCTTCGTGGAACAGTCTACGGGTTTCGGGAAACTTGCTGGCCCACTCAACTATGTCGCTTGGTAGGCTTGCTTCTTCTCTAGGTTTCTGCAGCACACCGCTAGCTCCATGGCGGTGCGCGACAAGTGCATAGAAGTTGTGCGGAACCTCTATCTTGGCGCCAAGCTTCTCAGCAGCCTCAGCAACCATGTCTGGCGGAATCCCGTGAGAATCGTAAAGCGTTATCAAGTCATCTATGCTGAGGCTCTTCTTCTTCCTGATCAGCTTTTCTGCTTCCTTAAAGCCTTTTTCTAGGCTCCTAAGATATCGTTTTTCCTCTAAATCAGTAACAGTCAGTATATAATCGGAGTTCTCGAGCAACTTAGGATAATAATCGTGCCCCCAGAAATCTATCTGGAGCCTGACCAGCTCTGCTAACGACGCTTCAGAGCCAAGGCGCCTCATAACTCTTATTGCGCGTCTGAGTACTAGTCTTGCAAGGTATCCCTCACCGCTATTACTTGGAACGATACCGTCACCAAGCATTAGTGCGAGTGTTTTCGTGTGGTCCAGGAGTGCATAAAGTCCCGCTTCTCTTGCTAGGGTGTTCTTAATCTCGTCTGCGCTGATTCCCGTCTCTCTGCTAACGCGTTCGTAGAATCTTTTCAAAGACTCTGGATCCTCTGGGTCTAGTCGTCCTGCTGCTCGAAGAGCCTTCCAAAGAATGGTTTCATCTACTTTATCTAGTCCAAGCCTCTTGCGAAAGTCGTCAACTAGGTGTCCATATATTGCGTGAAACGCTGTTGGAGTTTTTTGCGTGAACCAGGCTATTCGCTCGATGCCGTAACCTGTATCAACGATACGTAGGGGGATAGGCTCGTATCCCTTATCGGTTATTCGGTACTGCATGAAAACTAGTGTTGCTAGTTCGAGTCCACCAACTGTTACCTCGAACGATGGACCAGCGTTGCCCCCTCCTTCCCACCAGGACTCCTTAAACGTTATTGCGGTAGGGTCAATACCCAATTCTTTGGTGAAGAACTCGAACGCGAGTTGCACCGTCTCCTCTTTCCAATACACTTTCTTATCAGGATAGTTAAAGGCGTGATGGCCTCCCATTTCGAAGGATGTGAGATGTCTACCCAGCGTGATACCTACATTATCTATGTCCTCTAGGCGGATACTCGGTTGAACTATTACGAGAGGGTTGGCTGGTGGTGGCACTATTCCACTAGTAACGTGCGGCTGGAATACAACTATGCTAGCTATTGTTAAGTACAGGTCTTCCCTCCAGCGAGCAACAACCGGCCTTGGAGCAACAACTTCATGCCCGTTACGGTTGAAGAATTCAATGAACTTTCTTCGTGCCTCGCTAACGCTGAGAGGAGGCACTTTACGCGGCACTTCCCAGAAATAGTAGTCAACGCATGGCGCATCGTTGCAATGCTCTTGTTCAGGATTAAGCGTCCAGAAGTATTCTCCTCCAACCTTGCACTTCTTTCTAATGAACCCCTCTCTTCGAAAGAACTCTAGCGCGTATTCTTCTGGCGAGGACACCAAAACCTAACCCCTCGTATTCCCGGTACAGAATCCCCTATAGTGCTTAACTATGACGAACCTGCACGAGCAGTCAAAGGACCTGGATATTAATTTACCATTTTACTACGTTGTCTAATCAAAGGGTTAATTTTACATAAAGAGATGAGGGGTTAGGGCAATAAAAGGATAGTTTGTTTCATTAATAGGTCTAGAAGCCGAAGAGGCTCTCTAGTCCTGCTGCTAGCTGTTCCTCGCTTACTTCTTCCTTCTTTTCCTCCTCTTTCTTTTCTTCCTCCTCTTCCTTCTTCTCTTCTGCAGGTTTTGCTGGAGCCGCGGGCGCAGCTACTTGTACTTCTATTCCTAGCTCTTTTGCAGTGTCTCCTAGAGCTGCTACTACTGCTAGGGCTCTTGACACGGCTAAGCGTAGCACGTACTCTGCGTTGTCGGGCGTTATGTAGCCTGCCTCTGCCGCTACTGCTAGTGCTCTCCTCACTGCTAGGGGTATAGCTATCTCGAGTACCTGTGGCTCTGGGTAGGCTATCTCAACACCTAGCCATAGTGCGTTGAGGTGTGCCCTCATTACATCGTTCCTATAAGCTTCTAGGTCAAGTATGAGCTGATCACCAGGAATAACGACGCCAGAATCATAAGCAGCTTTTATTTTGAGCTTAACAATTATTGGCTCTATTCCCAGCTTTTGTAGAAGCGATGCGAGCTCCGGGCTTATTGTGTCACCCGGCTTGGCGACCTTAGTGTCTTTTGCTATCCAGATGGTTCCTCCCTGTACTCTTATAGGTACCTTGAGTTTGCCAAAGACGCTCATTATTGGGCCAGGCTTGAACCCTGTGTTCCCGGCTGGAAGTACTATCTCTGTTGGCGCAACGTCGCCTGGTTTTGCCGGGGCAGTTGCATATACTCTATCTATCGTCATTGCTACCTCGAAGGGATTCATATTGGTAAATATGAACATGTTGACTCCGGTCAAGTATTCTTCAAGCTTCTTTGTATCAATGCCAGCTCTTTCTAAGGCAATCTTCATGAGTGTGTTCTTGGCAACCCTCATTACCACTGCGTCGCCGAGCTTGCGCTCGATTTTGCGCCTAATTCTTTGCAGCTGTGCTGTCGGCGTCTTCATGAGGTCAACTATGAGCAGTACCTTATGCGTCTTTGCAAGCTCAGTTAGCTCTTCAACTTCTTTTATCTTCCACTCAGGTATCTTCTTGGCGCGTGTGGTTACATATGCCATTCTCGTAACACCTCATTACTCGATACGGGCAAGGTAGAATGGTACTTCTACAGGTGGACCCATCGTGGTCTTGACAATTATCCTTGCAATATTTTGGCGCGGATTTGGCAGTTTGTGCTCAATCGTTGATAGAACCTTGTATATATTCTCAACAATGTCCTTGGGGTCCATGTCTTCTGTTCCAACGCGGCAAGCAACCTGTGGCTGGTCCTTAGTCCTTAGTATAACGGCGTGTCGATACCTATTGACAAAGTCAACAATGTTGGCGTTGGGGGGCACCGGTATTGGGATCTTTCCACGGGGACCAAGGGCAGGTGCTAGAGTTCTACCGACTAGCGGCATTAGATCTGTTCTGACGAGTACCCAGTCGCAGAACTCTGCAATCTTCTTTGCAGCCTTACGGTTACCTACAAGACCCTGCAACTCCTCTCTGGTTATCACCCTATCGGCTACCTCTTTAGCCTTGACAGCCATATCGCCATCAGCCGCGACACAGACAGTAGCCTTCTTGCTTGGCGGCTTAGGCAGGAATACTACCTCCCTAAACCTCATCTGCGGATTCTTGAGGTCAATGTCCTTTAAGACTACTATGAGGTCAACTGATTGTTTGAAGTTTCTAGGAGGGCTTCCCTCTATTGCTTCCCGTACAGCTTTCTCCATTAAGTCGCGCGGCACAAATGACACAAGCGTGCACCCCGCCTAACGAGGTAGAGAAGGGGGGTCTAAGCCTTCTCCCACTCTTCCTCATACTTTGCGAGAACGGCGTCATAAACGCCGCTTTCAACCTCTTGGGTTACTTGCTTCGGATCCTTGCCGTCAACAGTTATCCCTATGCTCCTAGCCGAGCCCAGTATAGTTTTTACAGCAGCCTTCAGCGTCTTAGCTGTAAGCGACGGCTTCTTCAAGATCGCTATTTCAACTATCTTTTCGAAGGGAAGGTCACCTATCTTCTGGTGCATGGGATCGCCAGAGGGCTCCTTGGCGCCAACAGCATGAAGTAGAAGCTCAGTCGTAGTTGGTGGCTTTATCTCTATATCGTATTCTTTCGTATCCTCATCTACCAGTATCTTTACGGTAACCTCGAAGCCCTTATACTTCTGTGTAAGTGCATTCAGCTCCTCTCGGAGCTTCGATAAATCAACCCCACTCTTCTTAAGGGTGGATAATGCGTCTTCGCTTACCTGTCCACCCTTGACCTTGACAGTATACACCCTTATTCCCATTTACTGCGCACCTCGCTCCTTTGCTGGACGCACCGAGTCACCGGGCACCGTGATTTGGAGTGGATACTCAATCTCTAGCACATTTAAAACTACCTCATTCTTGCCAGGCACAACACGTACAACCTGTGCCTTCATTCCGCGGAAAGGCCCTGAAATAATTTCTACGATGTCGCCAGGCTTAAGCGTCTCTACAACAGCCTCAGGTTTCAGCAAACGCTCAACATCCTCATAGCGCAGAACACCTGGTACAACGCCTTTAGCGTATCTTATGCCTTGAATCGCGTTAGACGCGTGAAAAGCAGCAGGTGTCTCAACTATTACATAGCCCTTTATCCTAGGGGGGACTATCACCGCGTATATGGGTATGTTTTCGTCGCGCGCCCTCTGCTCAATTAGGAGAGCGACATCTAGCTCGCGCCCTGCTACAGTACGTACAGCAAAGAGCCTAGGCTCATGCATGGGCGCCTTCTTTTCTTTAGTTTCTTCGCTTTTTTCACTTGTTTCCTCCAAGCTCACGAGGAGCATCACCCAGTAAGCAGCTTAACAGCGACTAACTGTATAATGTACGCGACAGAGCCTATGAGAAGTATAGTTAGCCAAGTTATCTTAGCTGTCTGCATGTATTCGTCACGGTCTGGCTTCTTAAGCCTCTGAAGTATGAGCCTCCACTCGTGAAGAGTCATTCGTATCTTTCCAGCTATACCTGGGGCCTCTCCTGTTGACGCCATACCTTAGCCCCCAGGCTCTCCTACCAGTATGGGGAAATGTAGGTTTTGCCTCAAAAACGGGCCTAGGAAATTCCTTCAAGAAGTTTCTTAACGTATCTTTCGGGATCAAAGGGCTCTAGGTCCTCGTATCTCTGCCCAACTCCAAGATAGAGTATGGGTTTGTCAATGGTTGCTGCTATGGTGAGTGCAGTACCTCCTTTAACATCTGCATCAACCTTTGTTAGAACTACGAAATCTATGCCTACGGCTTCCTCGAAGAACCTGGCTTGGTCAACAGCGTCATTTCCGGTCAAGGCATCAACGACTAATACCTTGTAATCGGGTTTAGCTACTTTAGTTATTTTTCTAAGCTCTTCCATTAAGTCGCGATCGGTATGCATTCTACCAGCAGTATCTGCTAGGACTACACGGTATCCCCGGGCTCTAGCATACTCTATTGCATCATAAACGACGGAAGCCGGGTCAGCGCCGTAGCGACCCCCTATGAAAGGTACATTAAGCTTTTCTGCATGCATGCGCAGCTGTTCCTGCGCGCCTGCTCTATATGTATCAGCTGCGGCTATGACAGGTGTAATACTATTCTTCTTGAACATGTACGCGAATTTTGCAATAGTTGTTGTCTTGCCTACTCCGTTAACTCCAAAGAATAGTATCCTTAATGGATTACTCGGTTGCCTCGTCTTAGCCTCAACTATGAGGTCGATTGGTTTATAGTTGCGTGACACTATCTCCTTTATAGTCTCTGCTAGCGCAGAGATGACATATTCCCTTACATCCTTTAGCCTAGGCACCCTTGTGCCAACAAGCCGCTTCTTGAGCTTATTTGCTATCTCTTCTGCAACTTCTAGCGCCACGTCGCTCTCGACAAGACTTATTATGAGTTCATCAATTATAGGCTCGATATCCTCCTCCTTTACTTCTTTTGTCGCTACAGTCTCGCTTACCGTATCAACGAATTTCTTAAATGCTTTCTTAATCCTATTAAATACCATGGCGACCGCCCTGGCTCCATCATTTAAAGAAAAAGCTGAACACTTATGACACCATCTTCATGCTTATGTACATGAAAACAAAGTTGTAGAGTCACCGTTGTTTAATTGCCCTCTTTAAAGTTAGGCCTTAGCAAAACGAAGTCTGAAAGTGTGTAATATATATCGCTGTTGCTTATTATAAGGTAGTTTACTGAAGCTATTGCTGTCCTTGCTGCCTAGCCTGCTGTAGTGCTTGTTCTACCGCAGAACGTAGTGCAGCATAGTATTGTGTAAGCTGTGCTAATTCACGGTTATAGCCATCTAATAGCTTTGATGTGCTAGACTTTTCTTCCCGGATAACCTCGAGGGCTTTGTCACGGCCAACTTCGATGAACACATCTAGGCCTGCGTGAAGCAGAACTCTGTCAATAGGCATTATGGTGCCTCTAACGAATACAGTACCAGTAACATCAAGTGGTATGAAGGCATCATCTGACCCCTTTTCGAGGTTTAGCAATGCTTCCTCTACAGTAGAAAGCCTCGTTATTCTCGCAGAAAGATCAGCTACAAGCTCTTGGAGCTGTTTAATCTGGTTCTCAAGAAGCGTTAGCTGGGCTATTGCTTCTTCAAGCGTTATTGCCTGCTCTTTGCTCAAGGCTTTACCCACCCTTTTAGCTTTGAAAGTTCTACTACCTGTAGGTCCTCTACTTCTTCGGGAGGCACTTCAACAACCTTTTCGATTCTTATGTGAAATCGCTTAATCTTATGATTGCTTCCTAGCTCTGAAAGTACCTTTTCAATAGCATGCTCTGGTTTTAGAGCCCTAACATATTTCCGGAAGGGCCACCACTCCGGCATTTTATATGGCCTTATTAGCATCTTTCCTTCAACGAGGTATATCTTAACGTCGCCCATTTGTCGTCACCCTGCTATCTTGCCTCCCGGTGCTTCCCGGGTACTCTCTAAAGTCTTAAAGCTTGTTGTATTCTCATGAGTTCGGGACCTGTTGTCTCGTCTCCGACGATTGCGCCTTTGTCGTTTGCAACTAGCCCTGCTTTGACAAAGTAGAGTCCGAAGTTCACGGTTGCCGTAGCGAATTCTACTCCGAATAAATCATTCAGCATTTTTATTTCCTCATCGCTCACGCCGGGGTGGACTACACCGCCTTTGTTAGTAACAACTATCATTGAGCCGACGGTAGGCATATTGGCTAGCGGTTTCTGTATAATTTTTTCAACTCCAAGAACTTCTTGTATCTTTTTTAGTACCGACGCATCAAGGCTAGGAGATACCAATGCGCCTCTATTATTAGCAGCTATGAGGTTTCCTAGCGCTGTTTGACGAATGTTTAGAACCTCTATTCTCACCTTGTCTCCGATATGTTCGCGAAGGTAATCGTATTCTTCTGGCCTAATTATTCTGGGTAAGAGTATTCCTTTATCATTGCCGGCAACCATTACGCCGTTTATTATCATGTCTGCTACCTTTGTCTCAAGAGCCTCTACGCCCAATACGTCTTCTATTATCTTCTTATCCTTCTGTGTGATTGTTGGAGGAACGAGTGCAACGTGGTTATTGACAAATACGTAGACACCTATATTAGGGTTACCGTGAATACTGAGGTACTCTATCAACGAGCACACCTCTTCCCCTACGATAAAGCAATTATAAAGGCTTAAAATAATAGCTCTCTGGCCGTTCACAAATTATGAAAGGCCAGGGTATTCAGGCATGAGGACTATTTTATCCCTCGTAATACATTACTTGAAAATTTTGAAAAGATAACCTAAGTAATGATAAAAGCAGCTAAACGGTACTAGGATGTCTACTAGCTCATCCTAGCCCTTTGCTTTTACTTTAGCCTCCCTAAGGAGAACTACTTTTACCTTGCCGCTTTCTGGATCCTTTACTGCTTTTACGGTAACACGGCGTGGTGGCCTCTCTATACTCCTTGACCATATATATTCGTTAACGTTGTTGTGGATCACCACGTCTTTCTCATCTACACCGAAGTGGCGCGCTATGAATTTGCGTATGAAGCGTATGGCCCTAGCAGCTCTGTTAGTGCGTCTTCCCCAATACACTCTGTATACAGGTATTGTATAGATAGCCTCTTTCTTTTCCTTAGGCATATGAGGTCACCTCTTGAGGCGGGTGGTTTAGGCCTTTAGTTTTACTCTTCTCCAATGCCTCCTCTTAGGATGATCTCTAAACTTTCTCATTGTACGAATTATTACCCATAATGGTACTGATCTGTTTTGTTTAAGTGCTTTGGCAAGCCTAAGCTTCTTCCCTAACGGCTTGAAGTGCGCCACATCTGTCACCCGAAGGCTAGCGGGAGGGCTACTTTCTTTTAATCCTTATACGTGTCTCCCGGTGTGTACGCTCATATATGAGTGCTAAAAGCTTCTTTACAGTCTCCTCGTCTACAGGAGGCTTAATTTGACCAGATTGTACGAGAGCTATGATGTTGTCTTCAACAAGCCTTGCTATTTCAGGACGTACTAGCTTAACATTTGCTAGGCGCTCTCTTGCCTCTGGAGTAAGTATTGTGCGTAATAGTGCTTCTCTACGTGCTTCCTCTTCTTGTTGCTTTCTCTTCATTTCTTCTTCGAGGGCAAGGCGGCGTTGCAGCTCCATTAGTTTTCGGCGCTTAATTTCTTCAAGCTCCTCGTCATAGTATTCTGCCACCGTCTTTCACCCGAGGGACTTAGAACAAGTATTCTGCTCTTATTAAATAGTGATGGCGAGTTGGAGCTGTATAGCTTTCTATGCCACATTCATGCGAGACACATTATTCAAAAGGATCTGAAAAGTCTCTCAAGCAAAAGATATCCGGTGAGAAATTGTGCACCACGTTTAGGCTAGGTACTTCTTTAATACTGGGTTTTGTTCTGCAAGCTCTTTCATAATCTCGTAAGCGGTATTGTCTAAGAGACTTCTTCCCCTTGGGCTAAGTGTGCGACCTTTTCCTTTTATTCTGACAACTAGTCCGGCCCTCTCTAGTTGCTGGAGAATTTTCCGAATAACGGCTCCGGAGCCTTTGCGGAAATGCTCTGGAGCAGAGCCTCTATTAATTCTGCCACCGTATGCTGTGCGAAGCCTTTCTATTCCGACAGGTGTGCCTCTCTTATACAGCTTACGGAGTATCGAGGCAGCCCTATAGTACCACCATTCTGGATCCTCTGGTGGATGCTCTTTGAAAGTTCCAGTCTTTGCATAGAAAGCCCAAGCTGGTGGGCGTATCTGCGGCATTGACTTTAGCTTCTCGGCAACCCTCTTAATTAGTAGGTCTGCCGGGACCTCGAGCGCCGTAACCATGTTTCCTTCTCCCCGCTATCTCGGCTTGCACGTCTCTGCGCTTTATATCTTTGACCGGCCAGCTCTTTTTCACCTTCGTTTTTCACGCCCGTCTTCGGCCTATATAGCACAAAAGTCCTTCCTCTAACGTCAAGCAGCACAGCATTCAGTAGCTGTGCTACCTTTGCAGCTAACTGGCGTCTATCAAGCCCAGTAACCTTTATGGCGCTTTTTAAAGCCTTAACCTTTACAACCTCCTTATCATGAAGACGTCTATCTATTTCTTTTAGGACCGCATCGCTGAGCCCACGCTTACCTATGATGACGTCTGCTCGTCGCTGCTGTACCTGCTCCTTCAGCTTCTTTAAGCTCACCACGACCTTCTACCCTCCTATTCCTTAGTACGTAGCGGTGTTTATAGCCACAGATGAGACAAGTAACAATAAGCCTAGTTATTGAGCCCTCTCTCCTAAGCCTATAGGTTGCTGTAAGTCCTGGTACCAGTGGGATGCCGCAGTTTTTGCAAACATGCCGACGTAAAACAAGAGGCTTTTTGAGGCGAGCCCTCTTACGAAGCTCGTCGGCATCTCTAACTAGCTGTCTAGCTAGCTCAATTCTTCCCCCACGTAGCTGGCGAACAGCCTCCTTGAACAGTATCTTAGTACCTTGGTAGGCAATATCCTTTATAAGCTCTCTTATTTTATCCTTTTGAGCCAAATTCTCACCAGGGAGACGGTGAAAACGTTGACCACAGGCAGCCCGTCAATCAGTTTAGTCATAGCCGAGGCTGCCCTAGAGCTAGTTCCTCGAGAGCTATGGGGCCATCCAGCAGTCTATAAGTCTGCACGAAAACGAAGAAAGAGACCAGGCGAAATACTGCTTGACAGAAGCCTGCATCATCAAGCTATGCAGAAACTACCATCAGCACATCGACGGGGCCGCCCAGACATAGTCCATATCGAACTCCTCGAAGCCTTAGAGAGTCCACTAGCTCGTAGAAACCTTATCCATGTATACATCCACACAATAAACGATTATGCCATATTTATAAAAAACAATATACGGCTTCCAAGAAACTACAATCGATTCATAGGATTAATAGAACAGCTTTTTGCGGAGGGGCAAGTACCCCCTGGTTCCGAAGATCCACTCATGCTTGTAAAACCGATGAACATTAGAAATCTGGTTAACAATATTGCTCAAAATGCGAATAACTGCAAGGTGGTAGCCATTGATGAAAACGGTGTACAGCGAAAATTCCGCGACATAGCACGAGATGTTGCAACCCGAGAATGCTCAATAGTACTCGTAAAAGGGTTCACCAATGACACATTCAGCTCCGCGGTTCTCAGCATAGTAGACCATATATACACACCTATAACAGCAGTCGAACCATGGCTACACGTATCTAGACTCCTAGCCCATCTCGAAGACTTGTTAGGCGCAAGCTAAGAGATCCTGCAAGAACATTAGTTACGAAGAAAAGGTGAAGCAACGTGAACATAACAGTAGGACTTGACCCAACCCTTACACTTATCGAGTCAATAGAACTTTTCCTACTAATATTCGCGCTAGTTCTCTACGCATTCAATGCGCCAAAAACAGTAGTAAAAGCAACGCTCGTAATCATGGCTGCTTTGCACATACTATACGTCATAAGATATGCAAAAACCTATGAGCTCGAAATACACGTTAAACCATTCATAGACGTATTCTACTCAAAGAGCAGGGAAACAGTATCAGCACTTATAGACGTATCCCAACTAGTGATTCTACTCCTCCTAATAGATTATGTAATCACGATATATAATAAGCGAAAGAACACCATGATAACAGATATAACCCCCACTTCACTTGAAGAATAATCGTTCTACACGGCGAAAGCTGCGCGGTTGCCGCGGTAGTATAGCCCGGCCAAGTATGCGGGCCTCTCGAGCCCGTGACCCGGGTTCAAATCCCGGCCGCGGCACCAACTCCCCTCCTCTTCTACTAGAATGGTTTGACAGGTACATGCACTAGAAGGACTATTTCTCTCATGCCGTGTATTTTAAAATAGGCTATTCCCTCGATGAGAGCCAGGTTATTTGCTTTAAGCCATTCCCGTAAAACTATCTTATTGATATATATGTCTGCGACTATTGCCTCAGAAGTTGCTCCTATTGCTTTACAATAAGCAGTTTTATTGTTGCAAGGCTTGTAGTTGAATAATTCGGCTAAATATGTTGATAAAGGTGATGTAGGTGGCGGGAGTAGCGGGGGTAGTACTAAGAGAAGACGTATCCAGTTGCCCGTATCTCTTACAGTCTCGCAGTAGTCGAGGGCTTCGTGTACCTCTGCATTAATAACTACGTCATCGTGCTCTATTGTCACAGTTCTCTTTACGGTCGCTAGACCGCTAAAATATTTGTCTATAAGCGTTATGATGTCAGGCTCAATATAGTATAATTCTGCGTCAATGCTACCAATACAATTATTTCTTGAAAGCAATTTAACGTTATTACAATTTACTAAGCAATAACCTTGTAACACAGTTTTGCCGCCAAAAATGCTTCCTGCTAATAAGTTATGTAATTTTCCTCCATATGCGAGGTCGCCTGCAACAATATAAGGTATTTTTGGAATCATTCTTTGCCACGCGCCCAATCTTAATCGGGCTTAGTGCTGTGTTTGAAAAACAATGGCAAAATTATGTTCAGTTATTAGAGGTATTGTATGTGAAAATGCTATTTGAGACTTAGGCTTGTTGCTCTGCCTTCTCTCCGGTTTGTTGTTTTTCCTCTTGTTCCTTGGTCCCTGATTGTTCCTCTTTAGCCTCTGTTTCCTTCTTTTCCTCTCTTTCTAATCTAACTTTTTCTACGAATTCTATCTCTTTTATATCGTCTTTGAGATATTTTGCGGCTTCCAGGACTACTATTCTCTTTGCTGCCTGTAGGTCTTGTATGCCTAGTGCTTTTTCATCCATGTATACACGTGCCTTTTTCTCGTCTGGGTTATAGTCGACCTTGATATCTTCGTCCTTTATTGTAGGCGGTAGTCTTCTGAGTAAAAGATGTAGAAGCTTCTCATCTGGTGCTTTGAGAATCTTTACAACCTTTATTTTTGCCTCAATGACTCGCCCAGCCAGGGGATGATTAAAGTCTACTACTACCCTTCCGCCTGTAATGCTTCGTATTACAGCTAGTTGGCCATTTATTTCGACGATTTTGCCCGGCTCGGGTACTACGCCGCTTTTAATGAAAGTGTTTCTTGGCAGAATTTTTATCTTTGAGGGATCGCGTTTTCCGAAAGCGTCCTCTGGTTGTATTTCAAGTGTCTTTTCCGCTCCTTCGTCTAGCTCTTTGAGCGCTTTTTCTAGTCCTGGTAATAGTCGTCCCTCGCCAACGATTACTAGGCGTGGCCCGTATCTTTCCCTTGGATCGTAGATTCCTTCTTTCCTAGCCTCCTCTTCGCTTGTAGTATCTATTAGCTTTCCTGTCTCTTTTACTCGTAAACTATACTCTACTAGGACAAAGTCCCCATCTTTCAATGCCATAGTGTGTTACACCCCGCTTCTAAGATACCAACCGGCATCAATTACATTTTGAATATAAATAGTATCATGGTCTCTCCTTACTTTGCCCCAGCCAAGCGGCTCTTTATACATGTTAAGAACTATGATGTAGCCTTGGCGGCACCCCGGCTCTCTTAGCTCTATTATATTGTTGCTGAATACGTCTCTTCCGTAAAGGAATAGTTTCTCGCCTTTCTCGTTTACTATTGCATAGCCCTTCATAGGCGTTAAGCCGTATCTTCTAATTATTGATGTAAAGCCAAGGAGTGGTAGTACTTTCTTCTTGATCCGGAATGAGTGAATGCCTGCGGTTATGATTTCTACAGGATGCTTCAAAGTTTGCAAGACATCCTCAAGCGCCTTTGACGCTATGTAAACGTCTATAGTATCAACATTTTCGCCTAATCCGGAGTACTTGCATAGAACAACTATTCTCGAGAGTGCTTCTTCGGCCTTGCCCCGGACTATGCCCAGACATGAGGTGAGTAGATATCTGATGGTTCTATTCACTACTTGTTGCGGACACCTACGTATATTGACCCTTAACGTGTCTTTCTTAACCTGCATATTGTGAAACCCTCAGTACCATGCAAGTGCGGAAAGTATCTGCGACACTTGGAGAGCGAGTTGTCAACACGTATGCTGCCATACCTTGTAAATCCGTTCACGCCGCCACGTATAGGTGGATCTTCTAGTTCGAAATCACCCCGGGCTTCTAACAATGTTCCCACTACGTACTCGTTTTCTTCGAAACTCATACTACATGTAGCATATACTATTATAGAGTTCTTTTGCGCTGCGTTGAGCGCCTCATTTAGCAATTCAAGTTCTAGTTCGACACGTGAAATAATGTCTTCAGCAGTACGAGGTTTTGCTTTTTCTCTAAAAACAATAAGGCCTTCTCCGCTGCACGGAGCGTCTAACAGTATTGCGTCAAAGGTACCTAGTCTAGAGGCTTGACGCGCATCCATATTGATGGCTATAATATTGTCCGCATGTAATCGGCTAGCGTTATTTTTTAGCGCAATCAATTTCCTACGGTTTATGTCCAAAGCGATTATAGCTGCATTTGGATTATGTTGTGAAATTTGTGTCGTCTTTATTCCAGCGCCTGCACACATGTCAAGGACGTGTTTCGAGTTCTCTGGGGATAGGGCTGGCACTGCCATCATTGATGCTGGGCCTTGCAAGGTATATAATCCGAGAATGTACTCGTGGAGAGCACCGACAGGGTATGGAGAGTAATCAATTAATAGCCCATAGTTGATGAATGGATGGCTTCTAAGTTGTACTCCTTTCCTTATAAGTCTCGTGGTAAGATCTTCTCTAGTCGTAATCAATGTGTTTATGCGTATTGATTTATAAGTTATCCTAGTGCTCATTATCAATTCAAAGTCTCTTTCGGATAGTAATTCTATATAACGTGCAGCTTGGTGTACATGTATCCATGGATATTTCTCAGTTATCCTTGTAGCTTGGCCACTATGTTTCTCTATTATCGATAACAGCTCTTCGTATAGAGTATTCACACTTTTCTTGAAGAGATTTTTTAGAGTAGCATCAGCATTTGAGCCTTGGTGCCACTTAGTGCCGCTCATAGTGAAGCGCGGCCTCTTTGTTGGTCGTTTCCAACCCCCTCATCTGGGTCACATAGAGGTTATAAAATGGTGCTTCAGACATGTTGATGAGTTAGTCATCGTTATCGGATCGGCTCAAGAAAGCCACACTCTTAAGAATCCGTTTACCGCAGGAGAACGTATTGAAATGCTTAGATTGGCTCTTCGAGATGCCGGTATAAGGGCGGACAAGGTATACTTAATACCAGTACCCGATATAGCCATGAACTTTGTTTGGCCTAGATACGTTGAACTATTTGCTCCTAGATTCCAAATCGTATTTACGCGTAACCCTCTTGTTGCCCGGTTGTTCAGCGAGTATGGCTACAAAATAGTAGAACCACCAAGCTTTAGCAGAGAGGAATATAGCGCTACACATGTCCGTGAGCTAATGCTTGCTGGCAACGATAGGTGGCGGCAACTCGTTCCGCGTAGCGTTGAGAAGTATATTGATAATATTAAAGGTGTTGAGCGTTTACAACAGATAGCAATGAAGGATTAAGGGGCGGGAAGGATGATTGTAATCGATGGAAGCATGGGTGAAGGTGGTGGCCAAATTCTTCGGACAGCATTAGCTCTTGCAGCACTTCTAGGAAAAGAAATTAAAATAGTAAACATTAGGGCTAAGAGGCCGCGTCCTGGGCTACAACGACAGCATATGGTATCTGTTCGTGCTGTGGCAGAGCTGTCTAATGCCAAGGTTGAGGGGCTTCGACTCGGATCAACAGAGATAGTATTCCGTCCTGGCGGGTTGCGTGGGGGGAGTTTTCGATTTGATATAGGAACTGCAGGAAGTATTACATTGGTGCTACAAGCCATTATGCCTATAGCAGCTTTTGCCCCTTCCCCAATACGTGTCGAAATTCGCGGCGGCACCGATGTCCCTTGGAGCCCTCCAATAGATTACATTAGGTTTGTCTTTTCCCGAATACTTGAAAAGTTTGGATACAATTATAACGTGCATGTTAAGCGTAGGGGGCATTATCCTAAAGGTGGGGGTATAGTTGTTTTTGAGGTAGCTCATCCACCTAGGCGCCTTAATTCAGCAAAGCTCGACTTTAGGGGGGAAGTTAAGGCGATTGAAGGAATTTCTCATGCAGTAAAGCTTCCCCGTCATGTTGCGGAGAGACAAGCTCGTAGTGCTGAACAATTACTGCGGAGCAAGCTCGGCGATATACCCATAAAGATAAGCATTGAATGGTATGAACCTAGTCGTGATCCACATCTCGGCCCAGGTAGTGGAATAGTCTTATGGGCTTATACTGAAAGATCAATTTTGGGCGGAGATTCTCTCGGAGCGCGTGGAAAACCTGCTGAAAAAGTGGGTAGTGAGGCAGCTGAAAGGCTTTACGAGGACCTATTAACTGGTAAGGCGCTTGATAGGCATGCATCGGACATGGTTTTACCCTATGCTGCACTGGCTTGTGGTACTTCATTAATAGGCGGAGCAAGGCTGACTCTTCATGCATGGACAAACATTGAACTTATTAAGAAGCTCGTCCCGGAGGCAAAGATAAAATATATTGAAGGAGGTAATATAGGTAAGCCGTTTCTCCTAAATGTTGAAGGGATATGCTTGTCTAAATAAATATTTACAATTATTTTGCAAAAATCCATGGGGCGGTTATTCGTAGACACGCGTATATGGCCTCTTTTAAAGCATCAACTCCTGTTCCGTGGAGAGCTGAAATAGGAATTATGTTCTCAGAGCATGTTTTTTCGTACCTAAAAATTTCAGGAATACTATTTCTAATTTTTTCTATGAATGTATTTATATTAGTAGTTAAATCGATCTTATTCAGAACAAGAATTAACCCGGCTGAACGTTTGCTTACAACATTCTCAAATATATCCTTTAAGAGCTTGATTTGTTCATCAAGGTCTTGGACGCGTTCCTCCGACGGATCGAATATGTATACTATGATATTCGGAAGGGTTTTTAGGGCAGCATATGCTTTCTTCTCTACCTCGTTATGCATGTATGAAGGTCTTTCGAGTATACCGGGCGTATCAACAATATAAAACATTATGTCTCTATACTTCGCCTTGCCAACTATAATAGTTTTTGTAGTGAAGGGATAAGGAGCTATTTCGGGTTCGGCCGTTGACACGAGTTTTACAAGGGTTGACTTTCCTGAACTTGGTATACCTGCTACGATAACTACGGGCAAGCCTTCCGATATTACATGGGTTGTGAGTAGTTCGTGGTGAGCTTTTTTTAGTATCTCGAGCTCCCTCTTCAGCCTTCTAACAACAGAGAGTATACGGCCGCTACCTTCCCTTCTATACTTTGCCGCCTCTCTCGCATCCTGAGCTGATAGTATCAATAGCTTATATTCATTCCAGAACTCCTTTATGAGTTTAAGCGCTCGCCTTACCCTCATAAGGGCTTTATCATAACTATCGCCTAGGAAGGACTCTATTAATGCTTTATGGAAACTACTAAGTTCGTTGCTCATTGGTAGCTTAGCTATTCTATGCAACCTTGAGTAAACAGTACTATATACTACTTCTAATCTTTTTAGCTCAAGTTCTTTTCGTCCTGCTATTCCTCTTCGCCTTTTCTTCACCTTTCTATACCGCTCGCCAACTATTTTCACAAGCTCATCGGAACTGTATATGTATATATTCTTTAACATTCTTACGGTCTCGACTAGCCGAATAGCTTCTTTGTGTCTCTGTATCCATTCTGGTGATGCTTTTTCGGTTTGCATACCATTAACCACTATATAACGGACTCTACTGTTATTCAGTTTATAAGCTCTTTTAATTTTGTTGTTTGTTTCAAGCACTACTAGAGCTATGATTAAGTGCTTTACCTATGCTCAATGCATCTACGAACTTTTTTGAGAATTTGTGTGACTGTGTTTTTTGTAACTTTATATGCCCGAACATAGTATGATGATAACGGGTATTCACCGTCACTAAGTTGTTTTGCCATTTCAAGTGCTATTAGCTTATTGGTTCCCTGAAGCTTCCGAAGAAGCTGATTTATGCACTCATTTTTGATTATTTCAATGTCATATTTTATTATATCTAGTGCTTCGGCTATTATTTTTGGATCATTTTCTCTTAATATATTACTTATTCTTCTTGATAATTTAAGATTAATAAATAAAAAATTGATTTGTTCTCTTTCATATATTGTATATCTTTTCTCTATTTTTGTAACTGTTTTTTTACGAAATTTCTTGTCACTATAGCTTAGTGTGTAATCAAATAAAGTGTCTTCAATAACACTTCCGCATTCCTTACAAACTATTATTCCTCGTTCATAGTCGATGATTACCTTGTCGGATCCACAATAAGGGCAGCGCTGCAACCTCATTAGGTCTCGCACCCTGTCTGTTCTCTACAGAGAATTTTGGTAAGAATAATGATGAACTATTGTTACATGTATTGGGAGCGACTCTGCTGTAAGTATATGATCCACGTAGGGCTGACATTGTGTAGGTTATTCGCTTCTTTGTTGTAATGTGATTTTATGGAGTAATATTTTGCCGGGGCACAGAATCACATATAAACTATGTTGAGGATGTGATAACATCGGGGCCTAGTGTATGAGCTATCATGAGTATGGCATTGGAGCAACCGCACTTGGAGTAAGAGGCAAAGACTATGTAATACTTGCTGCTGAGCGGCGCGTAAGCTATGGAGGCTTTGTTGCAAGCAAGGCGGGCAAAAAAGTATACAAAATAACGGACTATCTCGGTCTAGCATTAGCCGGATTATTTGCCGATATACAAGCACTAACTAAGCTTCTTAAAGCCAACATTGACTACTATAACTTGGTTGTGGGCAAACGAATGAGTGTTAGAGCTGCAGCAAAGCTTCTGGCTACCATACTCTATTCTAATAAATACTTCCCATTTTTCTCGGAGACGTTGGTAGGAGGTATAGATGTTGATGGTAATACTAGGTTATATGTAATGGATCCTCTTGGATCACTAATAGAAGACGACTTTGCAGCAATAGGATCTGGTGCTCCAATAGCTATAGGTGTTTTAGAGGCACGTTTCAAGCCGGACATGTCGTTTGACGATGCAAAGAAGATAGTGATGGAGTCGATACGTGCGGCTATTGAGCGTGATGCTTTGTCCGGAGACGGTATAGACATTCTATCCATACGCCGTATTAATGAAGAAAGAATTATAGCCGAAGAAGAATCACATAGACTCTTCTAATAAGTCTTCGTAACTTGCTAAAGATAGCTTAACCTTCTATAATAATACCAACAATATTTACCATTTAAATCTTGATGTTGATTTAATTAGTAATTAGTCTGAGCCGTATTGGGTGCTTGCATTACTGAGTTATAGAAGGCGTTTACTTTATGCGGAAAAAGAATATTGATTTGAAAAAACTAGTCTCAATACAAAAAGCTATATCAGCGAAGGCTTTAGAGACTTTGGGCATATATGACAAGTGGTCTTTTACTAAAGTAATAGGGCTTGATGCAGCTTATTCTAAGAAATATGGGGGTGTAGGCGTAGCTGTCCTTGTCGATTTTAACACATGTAAGCCCATTGATTATAGTGTTGCTATAGGTGAGCCATCACTAGAATACATACCGGGCCTCTTGGCTTTTCGCGAGGCTGCACTGCTTTATACCGCGCTTCTTAGCCTGGGGGAAACTAAGTATGATCTAATAATCGTTGATGGTCATGGCATAGCGCATCCTCGTCACGCTGGCATAGCTACGCATATTGGCTTGGCTCTAGGTAAGCCGTCGATTGGCGTGGCGAAGAGGAAGCTCTATGGCACTTATAGAAAGATAAGAAGCGTGGACGAATGTACAGACTTTCCATGTGTTGTTGGCGAAGTACTCGACAAATATAGGCGGGACATGGTTCTCGCATATAGTGTTATTCCATTTAGAGGAAGTAAGTCTCCGATTTATATTGGGCCAGGGGCTTTTATCTCTCAGCAGAAGGCCCTTAGTACGGTCATCGAACTACTAAAGAGAATGAAAGCACGGTTGCCTTGCCCAACATTCTATGCCGATAAATTTTCAAAATATATTGCAAGAGGCCTCGATAGAGGTTCTTTAAGCGTAGACGCCGTGAGGAATAGCAAGATAAGGATGCTCGACTTTTATATTGCCTAATTGCAGGGAAAACAAGATGTTAAGATAGTAAGATAGTAGGCGTTCAATCGATTATACCGGTGACTCTAGCTAATCGCTCTGCAGCTTCCCAAGTTAATCCAGTTTCTCCTAGAATAGTATACCTTTCCGGCCTTATCTTGTGTGCAATAGTGAGTGCCTTTATGACGGCTTCGTCGGGTATTCCGAGGCTTCGAGCTTTTGTCGGGATTCCAAGCTTTTCAACTGTCTTTTTCACCTTTCTCCAATTGCCTCCATGCAAATACATCATCATTATTGTGCCTAGGGCAACTTGTTCTCCGTGCAGAGCTTTTCCCGGAACAATTAAATCGAGAGCGTGGCTAAACAAGTGCTCGGACCCGCTTGCAGGTCTTGTTGAACCGGCGATGCACATAGCTACGCCGCTACTGACGAGGCCCTCTACAAGTATCCTTACGGCCTCTTTAGTTCCTCTGCCTATTTCGCCTGCATATTCGATTACGTGTCGGGCGGAAAGAAGTGCAAGCTTAGCGGAATATTCGCCATAATATTCACCTTTGAGCTTATGTGCAAGCTTCCAGTCTCGGACAGCCGTGAGCTTGGCTATTAGATCTCCGGCTCCTGCGCGAATAAGCCTCTTGGGTGCATCAGCTATAATGTCTATATCTGCTACAATTGCGTAGGGTGTTTTACCTTTAACCGAGTATGGGCGTTCAAATCCCTTGAGGGATACAAAGGGTGATACAATGCCGTCATGGGACGGGCTTGTAGGGACACTTATAATCGGCTTTCCAGCTCTTAGTGCAGAGTATTTTGCCAGGTCAATTGATTTTCCTCCACCAAACCCGATAACAATGTCAGGCGAGTAATCAGTGACCTCATTTGCAAGCTTTTCGGCATACTCGACTGTGGGGGCCTTTGCCTCAAATACAGTATATTCGGCTACATGTTCTAGGACATTAAGTAGTATTGTTCCATATTTTTTCCAAACATTAGGTCCTGAAATAATAGCTAGTATTGGTTTTTCTTTCAATTGTTTTATAATTGTTGGTAGCGAGCTAATAGCGCCAGACCCGACGACCACATGGCTTGGCAGCACTATGGAATGAAGCACGGCTGAGTTCCCCTGCATGCTACTCTTCTAGGTCAGTTACATTACATTTATATTGCTTCTACAAAAGCCTCGTAAGGAATAGGCCGTGTCCACAGCTAATAATGGTTTACTCATCTTGGCCTTAATGCGTTCTAGTGCCTAAAATCTTAATGCGGCAATTGCTGCTAACTTGTTGAAGGTGATGCAAGTATAACAATACATATTTATAAACGTGGATAAGGATAGTGTGTTATTGGTCGAAGAGCATTGTTGATGTCGTTCAACTATCGCCAGCCTCAAAGCGATGCCAGTATGAAGGCTCTAAAGACGGGTACTACAACAGTTGGTCTACGTTTTAGGGACTTTGTCATACTGGCTGCCGACAGAAGAGCTACGGCAGGATACTATGTTGCGCACAAGCGTACAAGGAAAATCATAAAGATAACAAACTATATGGCTATGACAACTGCTGGGCTTGTCGCGGACGCACAAGTGCTTGCTGAATGGCTTTCCCTTGAAGCCCAGCACTATATGATGCTGAATAAGAAACGCATGAGCATATATGCTGCAGCTCAGCTACTTTCAACAATCTTGCATTCTGCCCGTTTCTACCCATACATAGTACAGCTACTGCTCGGAGGCTATGATACAGAACCACGTTTGTACAACATTGACTGGTACGGTGGCGTAACCGAGGAGAAGTACGTAGTAACAGGATCGGGCTCACCTATGGCTATAGGCGTTATAGAAGACCAGTACAGAGACGATATGAGTCTCGAGGAGGCAATAGATCTAGCAAAACGTGCTGTAGCATCTTCCATACGTAGGGACACCTTCACCGGAAACGGGGTAAATGTTGTTGCTATAGGAAAAGACTTCTACAAAGAGTATAGCTTTGAGCTTAGCGACTTGTTTAGCAATACAAAGTAACGGATAGCTTTATTAGGATAGAGTCCACAAGCCCTCTTTATACTGGTGCTTCTAGTAGCATTAATTGAATCATCGTGCACCTTCGTACATGACACGATTTGTGAGAATCCAGTTGTTTTTGGGAATGGGAAGAGGTAGAGCTTCAGAGCCACAGCTTAATAGTATATGTTGTATTAATGCCGGAGAAACGCTGTTGACAATTATGTATGCACTGTTAATCAAGGCTTGAGATAATTCTAAAGGTGTAAGGACATGTATAAGAAGAACGAGCTAAAGAAGATAATCGGAATGATTCTTGCAGAACTGACTCCTAGAAACGTTCATGTTACACGTATTGAGTTTGAGGGTCCTGAAATAGCTATATACATTCGTAATCCTGATATAATAGCAAGGCATCCAGAAGTAGCTAAGGACATTGCGAAGAAGCTTAAGAAACGAATAGTAATTAGAACTGATCCCTCGGTTAGAAAGAGTAAGAAGGAAACCGAGGAATTAATAAAACAACTAGTACCGCCAGAAGCGGGAATAAAGGGAATAGAATTTGACGATGTTCTCGGCGAAGTGATAGTCAAAGCAGAAAAAGTTGGCCTAGTCTATGGTAAAGGACGCAGTATATATAATAAAGTTCTAGCTGAAACCGGTTGGAGACTAACGGCTGTAAGGTTTCCGCCAGTAGACCCTAAGGAGCTAGATACTGTCAACAAGATACTCCACTATACACTTGAGCAGAGTAGCTATAGGCTAAACTTTCTGCGTGCAGCAGGAGAGCGCATACACAGAGGAGTTATCTTTGAAAATAGATATGTTCGTGTGACTGCCCTCGGAGGCTTTATGGAAGTAGGACGATCCGCTATCCTTGTAGAGACAAGCGAGAGTAGAGTGCTCCTAGATGTTGGAATAAACCCAGGCTTTAACGATTACAGAATGTACCCAAGGCTTGACATAGAGCAACTGCGTTTGGACGAACTGGATGCAGTGGTAATTACCCATGCTCACCTAGACCATGTAGGTCTCGCCCCATATCTCTTCAAGTATGGTTATCGCGGCCCTGTTTACGTGACTAAACCGACGCGAGATTTAATGATACTCCAACTACTTGATCTACTCGACATAGCTCATAGAAGTAATCAAAAACCGCCATATACGCAGCTAGAAGTGAAGAAAATGCTTCTTCATACAATAACTCTTGACTATGGAGAAGTAACTGACATTGCGCCCGACATAAAGCTTACCTTCTATAATGCAGGCCATATACTAGGTTCAGCTATGGCACACCTTCATATAGGCGAGGGTCTTCATAACATAGTCTACACTGGTGATTTCAAATTTGGACGTACGAGGCTACTTGACAAGGCTGATAGTGAGTTTCCTCGCGTAGAGACATTAATAATGGAGAGCACGTATGGTGACCGCGACCAGCCAAGAAGGGATCTAGCAGAGCTCGAACTAATTAGTGCTATAAGTAGGACAATTGCGCGCGGAGGAAAGGTACTGATACCAGCAATGGCCGTGGGTAGATCCCAAGAAATATTGCTCGTACTAACTGACGCATTCAATCGCAAATTGCTCCCAGATGTAAAGGTCTATATAGATGGAAGCATACCTGAAGTAACAGCTATTCATTTATCGTACCCCGAGCTATTATCGTCTAAGGTAAGGTCAAAGATACTTCAGGGCGAGAACCCATTTTACCACGAAAACATGGTTAAGGTAAAGAATAAACAGATGAGAGAAGACATTGCAAAGTCAAATGAACCAGCAGTCATCATAGCTACATCCGGTATGTTAAATGGCGGCCCATCTGTTGAATATCTACGGTTGCTTGCCTCCGACCCTAAGAACTCTCTGATATTTGTCGGCTATCAGGCGAAGGGAACGCTTGGCAGGCGAATACTAGATGGTGAGCGAGAGGTAACAATGATAGGCGAGAACGGAAAACTAGAGCTAATAAAGATAAACATGGAGGTAAAATACATTGAAGGTTTCTCGGGTCACTCTGATAGGCGTCAACTATTAGCGTTTCTAGCCAATATGAAGCCAAAGCCTAAGAACATAATACTAAACCATGGTGAACCACAAGCAATCTATAGTCTTGCAGAGAGTATAAGGAGGAAGGCTCAAAACCTAGGACTTGGACAAGAAGTAAGAGTATTTACGCCTGGCATTCTGGAATCACTATACCTCACAGGCATTGTATGAAGATTATTGGTTAAATCTGGTCAGCTAATTTCCAGTATTTATCCTTCAAGCAATGTAGTCTTCGCGTAACTTTTCCCTTACTCATTTTTTCTATTTCATTACTATCATATAATGCTTGGTGAACTGCAAGTGGAAGCAGTCTTGTAGGCTCCACTATAACGACAATATCCCCTTTTTTAAAAGGTCGTAATATCTTCCGGATTCCTGGGCGCATGAGATCAGCTCCACGTGATATAGGCATTACTGCGCCTTCGTCAACTATTACTGCAGGAAGCCATTCATATCCTTGTTTAAGCAGAAACCTAAGATGAGGAATAATTAATCCTTCTATTTTGATAAATGCAGGAATATTGTTTACAACATAAATTTCGACATCGTTTTCAACTACAATTTCAACTTTATCGTCTTTCCCTATTAGTTCAGTTCCATATTTTTCATTAATTTCTTTTATTAGCTTCTTTTTATCTTTTTTAGATACTATCCAGCGCCTCACACCTATCCCTCTGCTCCATAACAATGTGTTGTTTGTCCGCCATGCCCCTATTTAAGCGAAGATAGAATGCCCTATAAATCCCTAGGCACAGCCCAGTTGTGGCCGGGGATACCTGTATGGCTGAAACGACGCACAAGATTCTATCAGAAAGCATTGGCCACATAGTACTCGTCAAGCTTAAAGGAGCTAATGAGGTAAGGGGAAAGCTCAAGAGCTATGACCAGCATTTGAATATCGTGTTAGAAGATGCAGAGGAGATATTTGAGGACGGTAGAACAAGGAAGCTTGGAACCCTGGTAATTCGGGGAGACACTGTCCTACTGATATCGCCTGCACAAGCCTAGACATTACTAACCGAGAATAACGGATAACACAAAGGTGAGGCGTATGTCGAAGGGTACTCCATCTTTCGGCAAAATGAGCAAGAACTATACACACATACGCTGCCCGCGTTGCGGCCGCCACTCTTTCAACGTCGCAAAGGGCTATTGTGCTGCATGCGGATATGGTAGAAGTAGGCGTCTCAAGAGATATTCGTGGATGAATAAAAAAGTTAATAGAAAGAGATTACGCTAGAGCTGAATTAAAGCATATTAAGTTACTAGGAACCACGGCCAGAGTCTGTGTAAGGGGAGAGCAGAGTGGCTAAGCAAAAGAAGTTCAATATTTTGGAGCATGAGCTAGTTCCGAGACATGAGGTTGTTCCTCCAGAGGAGGCTATTCAGTTACTCCGTGAGATGAATATTAGGCCTGAACAGTTACCCTGGCTTCGCGTAACGGATCCGGTCGCGCGAGAGATCGGGGCCAAGCCAGGCGATATTGTTCGCATATATCGTAAGAGCCCTACGGCTGGCGAGATAATTGTTTATCGCTATGTTGTTGGATACTAATTGCTAAAACCTTGTTCGTAGATTATGAGGTGATATACAGGCTTGAGTACTCAGACGTTTCCCACGGTTGACGATCGCTGGCTTGTTATGAAGGCGTTTATAGACGAATATGGTCTCGTTAGACAGCACATAGATTCATTTAATCGCTTTGTGGAGAAGGAGTTAAAGCAAATAGTGAAAGAATTCGGCAGAATCTCGACACCGCGACGCTATTATGAGATAAAGATAGTTGATGTTGAGCTAGGCGAGCCCATGGTTATCGAGAGCGATGGTGGCGAGCACCCAGTAACTCCCATGGAGTGCCGGATCCGCGACCTAACATACGCTGCCCCAATAAAAGCGAAGGTTGTAGTAGTAGAGAACGGTGTTGAGCAGGAACCCGAGGAGGTAATTCTCGGTTTTCTACCCATAATGTTGCGTTCAAAAGCTGATCCTCTTGCTCGATGCTTTTATGAAGGTGGGGATCGCGAAGAGTGCGAGCGACGACTGATAGAAGCTGGCGAGGACCCGAAAGATCCAGGAGGATACTTCATTATCAATGGCTCAGAAAGAGTCATAGTAATGCAAGAAGACCAAGCACTTAACCGCATACTTGTTGGCAAGGCGCGTGCGGGCACAGCCAGTGCTCTTTATACAGCGAAGGTTATCTCATCGCATGCTGGCGTGAGGTATCAGCTCATCCTGGACTATCATAAGGATGGAACACTTCACGTGTCAATGAGCAGGGCTCTTAGCAAGATACCGTTTGTTGTGCTAATGCGTGCGCTTGGGCTTGAAAGTGACCGTGACATTGTGCTGGCTGTTTCTCCCGATCCACAGATACAGCAGATGCTCATCCCGTCGCTTGAACAAGCACGCGCGATCGGTACAACAGAGGATGCGTTAGACTATGTTGGTAGCAGGTTCCGCGAGGGTATCGGCAAGCCTAGAGAGCAGCGTATCCGCGTAGCAGAGAGGGTTCTTGACACTATACTGCTACCACACATAGGTACCTCGCCTCAAGATAGGCTTCGCAAAGCTCTCTTCTTAGGGCAGATGGCAGCCAAGCTTCTGGAATATGTTCTCGGGCGCAGGCCAGAGGACGACAAGGACCATTATGCCAATAAACGTGTATTGTTGGCTGGCGACCTAATAGCAATGGTCTTCAGAATAGCAATGAGGACATTGGCGTATGATGTTAGGCAGCAGCTTGAGAGGCTGAGAGCCCGTGGCAGGCGGATAACGGCAAGAATCCTCATACGATCAGATATAGTCACTAACAGGATACGCGAAGCTCTTGCAACAGGTAATTGGCCGGGTCAGAGAACAGGTGTAAGCCAGCTACTTGATAGGACTAACTGGCTCTCAATGCTAAGCCATCTACGCAGAGTAGTGTCTCAGCTAAGCAGAAGCCAGCCGCACTTTGAAGCAAGAGACGTACATGGCACACAATGGGGAAGAATTTGTCCCTTCGAGACCCCTGAAGGTCCAAACTGTGGTCTCGTGAAGAACCTCGCGCTGATGGCTTATGTGTCGCCTGGTGCAGACGAGACAGAAGTAGAGAAAATACTGTATAGCATGGGTGTACGAGACGCTGTAGAAATATTTAACGAGGTAAGAAAGGCGGGTTACTACCCACCGGAATTGCTATCTTGGAGTAAAGTTTTCCTCAACGGTAGGCTCATAGGCTATCATCCTAACGGCGATGAGCTTGTATCGACGCTACGTAAACTTCGCCGTCAAGGAAAGCTTTCACCATACATTAATGTGGCACATTACAAGAACCAGCATATTAACGAAGTATACATAAACACTGACCCAGGGCGCTTGCTAAGGCCCGTCTTTGTCGTCGAAGACGGCAAGCTAGTATATAGTCCGGAGCATGCCGAAAAACTGCGTCGCGGAGAATGGAAATTCAGTGATTTGTTGCGTAACGGCATAGTGGAAATGCTAGATGCCGAGGAGGAAGAGAATACCTATATAGCGCTAAATCCGCAAGATATAACTAAAGAGCACACGCACATGGAGATATGGCCTGCCGCAATAGTCGGTGTAACGGCTGCGACGATTCCGTACGCTGAGCACAATCAGTCTCCGCGAAATACGTACCAAGCAGCAATGGCTAAGCAGGCTCTAGGTCTCTACGCGGCGAACTACCAGATAAGAGTTGATACAAGAGGACACTTACTCCACTACCCTGAAAAGCCGCTTGTCCAAACACGCATGCTTGACGTAATAGGGTTTAACGAACGCCCTGCAGGACAGAACATGGTTGTAGCGGTGATGTCGTTTACTGGTTATAACATCGAGGACGCAATAATAATGAACAAGTCATCGATAGAACGCGGTCTTGCTAGATCAACATTCTTCAGACTCTATGCTACTGAGGAAAGGCGCTACTCGGGAGGACTGAGTGATAAGATAGAGGTTCCGGAGCCAAGCGTAGAGGGATCAAAGCCGCCCGAGATGTATAGAAAACTTGACGCCGACGGTATTGTAAGCCCCGAGGTAGAGGTTAAAGGCGGAGAAGTGTTGATAGGCAAGACGAGCCCGCCACGCTTCATGGAAGAATATCGTGAATTCGGAACAGTCTCCGTAAGGCGCAGAGATACCTCAGTAACTATGAGGCATGGCGAGAAAGGAGTAGTTGACACAGTAATTGTGACTGAAAATGTTGAAGGCTTTAAGCTGGTCAAAGTACGCGTACGTGATCAAAGAATACCCGAGCTAGGAGACAAGTTTGCGTCAAGGCATGGACAGAAAGGCGTTATAGGACTACTCGTACCCCAGTATGATATGCCGTTCACCGAGGACGGCATAACACCCGATCTAATAATAAACCCCCATGCATTCCCTTCGAGAATGACGCTTGGCCAACTATTTGAAACCATAGCTGGAAAATATGCAGCAATTTATGCAAGATTCGTTGACGGTACACCCTTTGCAAAAGAGCCTATAGATAACCTAAAAATAGAGTTGCTAAAGGCGGGATATGCGCCGGACGGCACAGAACTAATGTACGACGGCAGAACCGGCGAGATGCTAAGAAACCCCATATTCATAGGTGTAGTCTATTACCAGAAACTGCACCACATGGTTGCCGATAAGATGCATGCAAGAGCCCGCGGCCCCATACAGATATTGACGAGACAGCCAACTGAGGGCAGAGCCCGCGAAGGAGGTCTCAGGTTTGGCGAAATGGAGAGAGACTGTCTCGTCGGACACGGAGCAGCAATGTTACTACGTGAACGAATGCTCGAGAGCAGCGACAAGTATGTTATGTATGTCTGTGAACTATGTGGTCACATAGCGTGGTTTGATAGGAATAAGAGAAAGTATGTGTGCCCGATACACGGTGAGAACGGAAAGATATCAGCGGTAGTGGTTCCCTATGCTTTCAAGCTCCTTCTACAAGAACTCATGTCTATGTGTATAATGCCGCGATTAAGGCTGGCTCCCAAGCATGAATGGGAGCCCTAATCCTCATTGGCCGTGTTGAGGTGACGCTCATGGTTGAGGAAAAGATAATTAAGGAAATAAAGTTCGGGATTCTATCTCCAGACGAAATAAGAAAGATGTCGGTAACAGCAATCGTCACAAGTGACCTCTACGACGAAGATGGGCGACCAGTGCCTGGAGGACTAATGGATCCGCGCCTAGGTGCTATTGCTCCAGGCCAAGTCTGTATGACTTGTGGAAACGATGCAAAAACATGCCCAGGGCACTTCGGCCATATTGAGCTGGCACGCCCCGTAATACATGTAGGATTTGCGAAGCATATCTATGACGCACTAAGGGCTACTTGTCGTCGTTGTGGACGCCTTCTCCTACCCGAAGAGGAGCTCCGTAGATACCTTACATTGTTGAATAGGTTAGAAGACCGTTGGCCCCTCCTCGCTCGCCTGCTTGTAACTGTAGTAAAGAAGAAAGCATCAAAAGTGACTGAGTGTCCACACTGCGGCGAGCGCCAATACAAGATCGTATTCGAGAAACCCTACACATATTATGAAGATAGGCCTGAGGGCAGAATACAGCTTACACCTCTAGAAGTAAGAACCAGGCTAGAGCGAATACCTAATGATGATGTGCGCTTACTTGGGCTCGACCCTCAGAATGCACGCCCCGAGTGGATGGTATTAACGGTTCTACCTGTGCCACCTGTACATGTGCGTCCGTCAATAGTGCTCGAGACAGGTATCCACGCCGAGGATGACCTAACTCACAAGCTTGCAGATATCGTCAGGACTAACGAGAGGCTCCGAGAGCTTCTTGACACCGGTGCGCCTCAAACGCTCATAGATGAGCATTGGGCGCTTCTCCAGTACCATGTTGCAACATATATTGACAACGAGCTTCCAAGAATACCTGTCGCAAGACATCGCGGCGGTAGACCTCTCAAAGGCTTAGCGCAGCGACTTAAGGGCAAAGAGGGCAGATTTCGCGGGAACCTTAGCGGCAAGCGCGTAGACTACTCAGCTCGTACGGTGATTTCGCCTGACCCAAACATTAGTATAAACGAGGTAGGAGTTCCAGTAGAAATAGCCAAGGTGCTAACGGTTCGTGTTCCAGTAACACCTTGGAATATCGAAGAAATGAGGAAATATGTCCTAAATGGGCCGGACAAGTGGCCAGGCGCAAACTACGTGATAAGAAGTGACGGGCGCAAAATAGACCTAAGATATGCTGATAGGAAACGTATAGCCGAAATGCTTGAACCCGGGTGGTTTGTTGAACGACATCTACGCGATGGAGACATAGTTCTATTCAATCGACAGCCAAGCCTTCACCGAATGTCGATAATGGCTCACATAGTCAAAGTACTACCAGGCAAGACGTTCCGCCTAAACCTACTGGTGTGCCCACCATATAACGCAGACTTCGACGGCGACGAGATGAACCTGCATGTCCCACGCACAGAGGAAGCACAGGCAGAAGCAAGAGAGCTAATGCTTGTACAATACCATATACTATCACCACGCTACGGTGGCCCGATAATTGGCGGACTTCAAGACTATATAAGCGGGGCATACCTGCTAACAAGCAAGGCCACGCTCCTCTCAATAGAGGATGTTGTTGATCTACTCTCCGCGGCTGGCTATCGTGGTGAAATACCAGAGCCAGCCATACTCTCGCCGAAGAAGAGGTGGACAGGTAAACAGCTCGTCAGTCTCTTCCTGCCAAAAGAGTTTAACTTTAGAGGAAAGGCACGAGTGTCTGCCGGCATCTTCGCCTGCGATGACGAGTGGTGCTGGAACGATTCATTCATAACAATCAAGAAGGGTGAACTTCTAACGGGTGTGCTCGACAAGAAAGCCATTGGTGCCGAGCAGCCAGAGAACATGATGCACTGGCTCATAAAGGAGTATGGTACTGACTATGCGCGCTACGTATATGACCACATGTTCAAGATGTTCATACGCTTCATAGAGAAAAGAGGCTTCACTATGACAATAGACGACGTGGCGCTCCCGCCAGAGGCTAAGGAGAAGATCCGAGAGGTCTTGAAAGAAGCTGAAAGAAAGGTATACGAGCTGATAGAAATCTACAAGCAAGGCAAACTTGAACCCGTACCTGGAAGGACCCTAGAAGAGTCTCTTGAACTTAGAATCCTAGACGTCTTATCAGAGGCGCGTAAGAAGGTTGAAGATATTACCGTTAACTATCTAGACCCGTTCAACAATGTCTTCATAATGGCCCGTACAGGTGCTCGTGGAAACGAGCTAAACATAACACAGATGGCAGCACTCCTAGGCCAGCAGTCGGTCAGAGGAGAAAGAATTCACAGAGGCTACTTGGGCCGCTTCCTGCCACACTTCAAGCCAGGTGATCTGGGCCCTGCGGCACGAGGCTTTGTCTACTCTAGCTTCTATGACGGATTATCGCCCGTTGAGGTATTCTTCCACGCTGCAGGTGGCCGCGAAGGCCTTGTCGACACTGCTGTGCGTACATCACAGAGTGGCTACATGCAGCGCCGCCTCATAAATGCACTACAAGACCTTAGAGTAGAGTATGACGGAACTGTGCGCACACCTTATGGTGAGGTCGTGCAGTTCGTCTATGGCGAGGACGGAGTTGACCCCATGAGGAGCGCACATGGGAAGGCTGTTAACATTGATCGTGAAATAGAAAGAGTAATTGGGTGGAGGGTCTAGCCATGAGTGCGAAGCTTGTCTTCTCTTGGGACGAATTAAAGAAAGAAATAGAGCCAGTGCTTACTGAGGCTAAAAACAAGCTCCCCAAGCGGATCTATGACGAGCTTGAAGCAAAGCTTCAGAAAACCACTGAAGAATATGGATTATTACCCGAGGAGGCCAAGAAAATAGTTGAGTATGTGCTCTCCGAGTACGAATACAGTATGGTCGAGCCAGGCGAACCTGTAGGCACTGTTGCAGCTCAATCAATAGGTGAGCCAGGCACCCAAATGACACTGAGAACATTCCATTATGCAGGTATAAGAGAATTTAACGTAACTCTTGGATTGCCGCGCTTTATAGAGCTTGTTGATGCTAGGCGAGAGCCATCAACACCAATCATGTACATTTACCTAGATGAAGAGCATAAATACGATGAAAACAAGGCCAAAGAAGTAGCGCGAAGAATAGAGTTTACACGAGTAGCGAACGTTGCATCAGAAATTGATATAGATCTCGTTAATCTCAGACTAGTTGTTCGCTTAGACCCCGTTATGCTCGAGGACAAAGGTGTAACAGTCGAGCAGGTGAAAAAGGTTCTTGAAAAACTAAAACTCGGTAAAGTAGAGCAAGACCCCTCAGACCCCTTGACCCTCTTTATACAACTAGAGATCGGAGAAAGCTTTAGCTTAATGGATCTCCAAAAGAAGAGAGAGAAGGTTCTCAACGCTAAGATAAAGGGAATAAAGAAGATAAGAAGAGTTATTATTCAGTCAATGACCAATGAGGAAGGACGTACAGAGTACTTCCTCGTAACCGAGGGTAGTAATCTAAAAGATGTGCTCAATGTTCCTGGTGTCGATCCTCGCCGCGTCTATACCAACAATATTCACGAAATAGAGGAGGTTCTGGGGATTGAGGCGGCGAGGGCAGCACTAATACGCGAAATGAAAGACGTGCTGGACGAACAAGGTCTTGACGTTGACATTCGCCATATAATGCTAGTCGCGGATGTAATGACGCAGACGGGTCGTGTAAGACAAATTGGTAGGCACGGTGTTAGCGGCGAGAAGCCAAGCCCTCTTGCGAGAGCAGCATTCGAAATGACGACTCAAAATCTCTTTGCGGCAGCTGCACGGGGCGAAGTAGATAAATTGAAGGGCGTTACTGAGAGCGTAATAGCTGGCAGAGTTATAGGCGTCGGCACTGGCATTGTTGAGGTAAGAATGAACCCCTCACAAATAGTAAAAACTATGAAGGAAAGCGGGAAAGAGGCATAAAACCGGGGTGTAGATGATGAGCACAGTCCAGGTCGGCGACATAGAAAAAGAACTCGTTAATGCTCTGAAGACAGGAAAAGTAATACTTGGTTCGAGAAAGACTCTACGGCTCGTGAAGCTTGGAAAGGCTAAAGCCGTTATAGTCGCTGAGAATGCTCCTCCTGAAATAAGAGACGATATAGTATACTATGCAAAGCTCGGCAATATACCAGTATATATCTATCCGGGTACAAGCTTAGAGCTTGGAGCAGTCTGTGGTAAGCCGTTTACAGTGGCTAGTCTAGCTATCCTTGACCCGGGTAACTCTAGAATAATTGAGCTAATTGAGTCTGCACAGTCACAGTCGGCCTAAAGGTTTTAACCACCATGGGGGTGTGCAAAGAGGTTTGACCGATATAAAATTAACAGCTGAAGAAATGAGATATATGGCCCTATTGCAAGACCTTACCGGTGCAATCGCTCGTGACTGTATTGTTGACGATGAGAACAACCGTGTTATATTCATAGTGAGGCCTGGTGATGCAGGAAAAGCTATTGGGCGAAGGGGCTCCAATATTAACAGACTTAGAAGGCTTCTTGGGAAGGAAATCGAGATAATAGAGTATGCTGATGATCTGGAGGGGCTTGTAAAGAACATATTCGCGCCTGCAAGAGTTCTCGGTATAAGGCTTGTTAACAGAAATGGCAGAAAGGTGCTCTACGTTATAGTTGACCCTGCGGATAAGGGTAAGGCAATAGGGCGCGGAGGCAAGAAGGTCGCTATAGCGCGTCTAGTGCTCAAGAGGTACCACGATATCGATGATGTTAAGATAAGATAGCTAGGATAATAAGGGAGGAGCTAAGATAGCCCAAGAGCCGGGGTGACGAACGTGGCTGGTAAGAAGTCGCCAAATGGGTTCTTCGCTGCAAGGAAGCTTAAGCGTAAGAGACTTAAGTTCCGTTGGAGCCAGAGAGAGTTTAAGATAAGAATGCTTGGTCTTAAGAGAAAGTATGATCCTCTCGAAGGCGCGCCAATGGCCCGCGGCATTGTCCTAGAGAAAGTCGGTGTTGAGGCGCGTCAGCCAAACTCTGCTGTACGTAAGTGTGTCCGAGTACAGCTCGTCAAGAATGGGCGTGTAGTTACAGCATTCGTTCCCGGAGACGGAGGGCTACTTGTAGTAGACGAACATGATGAGGTACTAATAGAGGGTATTGGTGGGCCAAGAGGCCGGTCTATGGGTGACATACCTGGCGTACGCTACAAGGTCGTAACAGTTAATGGTGTATCACTTAAGGCTATACTTGAAGGTAAGAAGCAGAAGCCGCAGAGATAAAAATGATTTTGCTAAGGCAGAACTCCAAGTAATCTTGTAATGATATGAAGAGATCATTTATTTCCTTTCTTACACCGCGGCCCCAAATATTACAGTAATAGTTCTTTAGTGTTCCTCCTCCTCAAATGATTCTTGTTCGTCAACAAGTCGTTTTGATACGTAGATTGGTTTTTCGAATAAGCGTGCAAGAAATATTGCATGGCTTGGCACCATGCGCCTCATCATATATATTCCGCCTAGGTTGAAGCTTGCCTTGGCGGTATATAGATAAGTATTGTAATCTATCTCGTCTATTACTACGTATTCAAGTCTTTTTCCGAGCTCCTCGAAGAAGCCCTTCATATCTATTAATACATCGAATATAGTTTCTCTTAGCCCAGGCATACTTGGTTCGTCCTTTTGCCTCTCGATTTTATTCAGTGCCTCAACTATTTCGAAGGGTACGTTGTACAGCGTGAACTCTCTGCCATCTTCTAGCTCAAGAACTATTATTGGTATGTTTGGCATGCTCGGCGTTATCATGGCGCTGACGTTGCGCGCTTCAAGTAGTATGTCGGTGCCTTTAGGTGGAGGCATATAGTTCACCTGCCATTGGTTGGAAGCCCAATTAAATCTAGGTGTGCAGAAGCCCTTAATCTCTCTCCTAGGTCTTGGCTAGGAGCGAGACCTAAATTTATTCCCGACTGGGGTTGGGAGAGCCGGGAGGGTAGCTGGATATGAGCACGATGGAGGAGCAAGTGCCAGGGCTTGATCCACGTGACATAAAGTTGTTTGGCAAGTGGAGCTTTGAGGGCGTTGAAGTAAGGGATCCGAGCCTTAAGCGGTATATTTCGTTAAAGCCGGTGTGGCTGCCACATACTGGAGGCAGGCATGAGCATAGAAGGTTCGGCAAGTCTGAGGTACCAATAGTTGAGCGATTGATAAATAGGCTCATGCATCCTGGTCGCAACATGGGCAAAAAGCATCTTGCCTATAACATAGTGAAGCAAGCATTTGAGCTAATATATATAAAGACCGGGCAAAACCCGCTTCAAGTTCTCGTTAGGGCTATAGAGAATGCCGCTCCGCGAGAAGACGTTACGAGAATAATGTATGGTGGTATAACGTACTTCGTTTCAGTAGACGTTGCGCCTCAGAGAAGAGTTGATGTTGCATTAAAGCACTTAGCGGATGGCGCCCGTATGTGTGCGTTCAATAATCCAAAGCCTATTGAGGAATGCTTAGCGGATGAAATTATTGCAGCAGCTCAGGGAGACACGAGGAGTTACGCTATTCGCAGAAAAGAAGAGATAGAGAGGATAGCTCTCAGCTCAAGGTAGCGAAGCTTTTTGTACCATACCCATTGTTTACTAAACCTTTATAAGACTCGCTTTATAGAAGCAGTCTTCCGGCAAGAAAGAAAGGGGTCTGGGTGAAGGATATGAGTCAGCAGAAGCCGCACCTTAACCTCGTAGTGATAGGCCACGTTGACCACGGTAAGAGCACGCTGGTAGGTCACCTGCTATTCCGTCTAGGATTCGTTGACGAGAAGACGATAAAGATGCTAGAGGAAGAGGCCAAGAAGAAGGGTAAGGAGTCATTCAAGTATGCGTGGTTGCTCGACAAGCTAAAGGAAGAGAGGGAGCGCGGTGTAACCATTGACCTGAGCTTCGTAAAGTTCGAGACAAAGAAGTACTACTTCACAATCATCGATGCGCCAGGCCACAGAGACTTCGTAAAGAACATGATTACTGGTGCGAGCCAAGCAGACGCAGCAATTCTAGTAGTATCGGCCAGAAAGGGCGAATTCGAAGCAGGTATGAGCCCAGAGGGCCAGACAAGAGAGCACCTCATCCTAGCCAAGACAATGGGTATTGACCAGCTAATTGTAGCAGTAAACAAGATGGATGCAACCGAGCCACCTTACAGCAAGGAGAGGTATGAACAGATAGTAGCAGTGCTCAAGAAGTTCATGAAGGGCCTTGGCTACAAGGTAGACGAGATACCATTCATACCGGTATCGGCGTGGACCGGCGAGAACCTCATTGAGCGCAGCCCCAACATGCCATGGTACAATGGCCCAACCCTAGTAGAGGCCCTAGACAACTACATTAAGCCGCCAAAGAAGCCTGTAGACAAGCCTCTCAGGATACCAATACAGAACGTCTATGTCATACCGGGTGTAGGTACTGTCCCGGTAGGCCGCGTCGAGACAGGTGTACTAAGGGTAGGCGACAAGATAGTATTCATGCCACCTGGCGTAACAGGCGAAGTGAGAAGCATCGAGATGCACCACCAGCCACTGCAGCAGGCAGAGCCAGGCGACAACATAGGCTTTAACGTACGTGGTGTATCAAAGAAGGACATTAAGCGCGGCGACGTTGCAGGACACCTAGACAACCCGCCAACAGTAGCAGAGGAGTTCACAGCAAGAGTCTTCATAATATGGCACCCAAGCGCAGTGACAGTAGGCTACACTCCAGTAATACACGCGCACACAGCTAGCGTGGCAGCTAGAATAGTAGAGATACAGGCAAAGCTAGATCCAAGGACCGGCCAAGTAGTTGAGAAGAATCCACAGTTCCTAAAGATGGGTGACGCTGCAATAGTGAAGTTCAAACCGATAAAGCCAATGGTGATTGAAAAGTTCAGCGAGTTCCCGCAGCTAGGCCGCTTCGCAATGAGAGACATGGGCAAGACGATAGGTATCGGTGTAGTAATCGACGTCAAGCCAGCAAAGGTAGAGATAAGGAAGAAGTAAAGAAGCAGTACTACGTCTTTTCCCTCCAGCCAAGCTGGACCACTAATATTTCATTTTCCTCTTCTATAATTTTTACAACATTGATGTTGTCTAGATGTTTCTAATCTTGCAAAGAATCAAGCAAGGAGAATGGCAATAGGTACTCAAACCTGTTTAAGGCTTTAATAATCCCCTAAGCCCTTGCTACACGAAGGGGGAAGAGAGGACATGGTCCAGCGTGCAGAGATAAGGCTCTGGAGCACTAATGTGGATAACCTAAACATGGTTGTTGACCAAATAAAGAAGATAGCACAAAAGGCTGGAGTAAGAATGCGTGGTCCAATACCGCTTCCAACGAAAAGGTTAATTGTACCAACGCTTCGTCTGCCTCATGGTGAGGGCTCGAAAAAGTGGGATAAATGGGAGCTACGGATTCACAAGCGCCTCGTAATAGTTGATGCAGACGAACGCGTAATGAGGCAAATAATGAGAGTAAGAGTTCCCGAGGACGTATACATAGAGATAAGACTCCGCTAAGCACACTAGCAGCTGTTGCTGTTTCTTCGCATACTTTTCCCGCTTCTATTAAGCGAAAGAGTCATCCTTATTTATGCCCAGAACGTCTAAAGATAATTCATGGCCTAGGTGCCGGGGTGCCCGAGCGGTCTAAGGGGCCGGCCTGGAGAGCCGGTGGCCGCACGGCCGCGCGGGTTCAAATCCCGCCCCCGGCGCCACACTTATAAGCCTCCTATTATTCAGTTCTCTTCCTGGTTCTTGGTTCCCGGTCAATGCCCTGGGTGGGAATTATTGGGTGAATTCTCAGGGGACGATAACTGGTTCAAAGGGGTTAATGTGGGCGCACTGAGTGATTCGGCTCGGAGGGCGATACTGGAGAAAATTAGGGATAAGCTTGGCTTCAACGAGGCGGCGAAGACGCTTGGCGTGGCGAAATCCAGTCTATACAGGTATGTTAGTGGTCAGCGCAGGGTCCCGGACGAGGTTGTGGCGAGGGCTCTGAGGCACCTATCTAGGGCGGAGTTCGAGGAGATAGTGCGGGGGGAGGAGAAGCTCCGCGCGCTGGGACTGGTAACGGGGGACGGCGTACCCGATTACAGCGCTGTGCTGGAGCTACTAGCGCTCGCGACTAGAGACGAGTACATCAAGAATGCTATACTGCGTTTCACCGTTGAGAACTTCCGCGAAGACCTCAAGAAGATGCTCGGCATATCATACGCTGGGGTCAAGCTTGAGTGGAGCGAGGGCTTCGAAAACTTCCTAATGGAGCGCAAGAAGCGCACAAAGGTCAGGGACCCGGAGACAATAAAGTACTACCGGAACCTCTTCAGGAAGCACCTAGAGGGCAGGGAGCTGAGCGAGCAACTAATCGAGTGGGTGGCGAGGCACCCTAACGGCTGGTTGCGCAACATCTTCAGACACTACATACAGTACCTATACTTCAGAAGGAGGATAAGCGGCGAGACAATGGCCTGGATAATGGAGGTGGTGCCCTCGCGCAGCTACAAACTACGGGTCAAGGCGTACAGGATCGACCTAGACCAGTTCAGGAAGACCATGGATTATCTAAGGAGCAGGCACGAGCTCTACTACTTGTATTACCTATTAATGTACTATAGCGGTATACGGCTGGAGCACGTAGTCAAGCTTGTTGGGGCTTGGAGCCCGGACGAGGAAGTACACGTTGAGATGCTGGACGACTACAGCCCACGCCTCGTGTGCTTCAAGAGCTTTTGCAGATACTATATGGGGCTTAGGGAGAGCAACAAGTTGTGTGAATGGGTATACTTTCCCCGCGACCTGCTACCGCTACTAGAGAAGCACGGCGGCACTAAGAGGGATAGGAGCAAGGTGAGCGACTACGCTAGGAAGCACAACCTGTTGCGGCCAAAGTATCTCCGGAAGCTGAACTGGAGAGTACTTGAGAAAACAGTGAATAAGGAGTCAGCGGCGAAGTTCATCCAGTCAAGGCTGGGGGAGATAGGTGAGATAAGCAAGGCGGTGTACTCAGACCTCTTATCGGATGCAGACTACTGGTATCCCAGGGTAATGGAGGTTCTGAGAAGAGGACTCGAGGACATTGATTACCTAAAAACGGTACTTAAGCGAGGGGTGCCAAAACCGGCCACAGCCTAGTCAAGGATCTCTATGTAGATGTTTATCTTCCTCCTACGCTCATGCAACTCCCGCCAGAGCTCGTTCAAATCCTTGGGAAGATATATTACGTATTTTTCCTCATTAAGCCTCGCCACCTTCTTGCCTCCCAATGGTATTACCGTCCCTTTCCTCAACAGCTCCCTTTAATATCACTTGATCCCTTATTCTAAATGCCTTTATCAAGCCTTTTAAAAAGAGGTCTAGGAGGAGGACTCTACGCAACGACAATCATTGTGCTGGGTGGGGCAGGGGGCTGTGAGGAGAGGGGTGTGTGAGAGGGGTTTGCTTGTTACTAGTTGTTGCAGTTATTGTAGACCTGGTGTATCGCTAGTGCTAATATAGTGGCAATGCCCAGTATTCCTAAGCTTTTAAATACGCTGTAACTATATGGGTAGCAGCATGTCCCGGCTCGTCAGGATAGACGATTCAGTTCACCGAATACTGCTTGGCATGTCAGCAAAATACGGTATTAGTGTAAGTGGCCTCACAAGTCTATTGATAGCGCTAGGCTTGCTAGTATTGAAGAATAATGGGGTTATTGATCTGGACGAGGAGGAGGAAAAAGCAATAATGAGGATGCTCGGCTCAAGATTAATGAGGATATACCTTGAAGCACGATCAATCCAGTTAGCGAAGAAGCTTCAAGCAGCTCCTCCGTCCCGGCCCATTGATAGCAACAAGAAGCAGTAGCTCAGAGAGTAAGCACTAAAAGTAGTGCCTGCTGATGGAGGCAGGCACGTTGCCGCGTACATGCCTGCCTGATTAGACAGGGCGCAGCAATAGCATGGCTGGCGTGACTGGGAGCGGGTCATCATTACCGTCTTTTCTCTTCTTCTTTTTCTTATCCTCGTAACTATCATTAAAAAACCTTATAAGGCAAGAAAACAAGTCATCACAATACTTCTTATTCTCCATAGAACTACACCGTGCTTTAACACGGCTATACAATTATATGTATATTGGTTTACCGGAGTCATATATCCCAGTAAACTAAAGTATAAATACCGCTATTATCGCATTGGTATACAACCTTCTCATAATCAATAAGCCAATTACTAGCTCGTCAACCGTGCTTGCTTGTTTTTAAGTTCTCTGAAGGCGCCAATCAATGAACGAACAGGGGAACGAACATAACAGGAGGTGAGAGGGAATGAGGAGCAGGAAGGAGCTCAGGAAGAAACTCCTGAGAATAGCACCATACATGGCATTAGCGACGACAATGATAGAGGTACTTGAAGCAAAGAACTGGAGAGGGCCGTTTTAATAATCTAGTAGTGCTCAGCCCCTATCAGCCAGTCAGTATTTTTTCACTATTTCCTCTATTCTCTCTACTGCTGGTTCTTCTAAGCTCCATGATTCCTCTATGGGGTTGTACATCTCGAAAGGAAACGGGACAGCTGTTACAGAGACCGTTGTTGTAATTTTTTCTAGGCCGGGGAGAAATATGTCGATAAATTCCGATTGCTCAGCAAAAGACGTAGCGCCAACCGATGCTATTACTGTGTCCCCTGTGTCGGCTAGCATGGTTGAACCCATTGTTACCGCTGCCAGCCCGTAGAGTAGCTCCCTGTACTTCTTTTCCACTACGAGGACTGGGTAACTGCACACGTTCGGTCTGCCAACGAATAGTCTTCCGAGCACGTAGCGCCGGCTAAGCTCGACGTAGTGCCTCTTGACGTAGCGCATGCTTAGCTCCAGCTCCTCGCCCAGCTCCTTCTCTATGCGGGCGCGGGCCGCGTAGACCAGGCTCCGCAGCTCCCGGAGCGTGAGAAGGGGCTCCAGCTCCATCACGCTGATAAGCAGGTAGTCTAGGAACCTGTTCCTGCTCCTGTAGGGCGGCGCGGTGTTCAGCTTCTCCAGCATTGCCTTCCCGAGGCGCCAAGCGTCGCCCTCGGAGGCCTCAGGGTAGAGCTTGCCGAGGCAATTCAATACAGGGTAGACCCTCGCATCGTAGACCTCGTCGTAGAACGAGTCCAGCCGCGCCACGATCTCGTCCCTGACCTCCTTCGGAGCATAGTAGAGGGCGCCTATGGTGCCGTCGCCGAAGATGTAGAACCTGTGCACGTACCTGACAAGCGGGATGTCCCGCATCTCCCTTATCAGCAGCTTCTGCCTGCCCGCATACCTGTCCCGGTAGTACCTCCACTTCTCGCGGTCATTCAGCACGGCGTAGACGTGGCCGACGCCGAGCGGCTCAAGGAACGAGAGATGGGCCACGAACATGCCCTGGAGCCTGGGGAGGAGAATGCGAGAAATCCACGCCTTACTCTTCCCAATCTTTTCCTTCTCGGCTCGAAAATCATAACAGCTTAATTTAACGAGTACACGAGCATCCAACAAGAGACCCTAACAATCATATAATTATTGTGTAATACTTATCTCTTATCTACCACTACTTGCGCTTGCTCATTCTATGGAGCAAGAGTGTGGAGCGTATTTTGCCACTTTTTAAGTGCCTTTCAATGCTATAGAATTCTTCTGAGATGATAGGGTTGAAGAGGGTTAAGGGACTGCTTATCCCTGTACTCGAGGCGCTACGAGAATCGTGCTGCTCACGAGGTATACTAAGCTTTCCCGACTATTATGAGTTCGAGGCTTATAGTTCATGTAATTCACGGTATAATGTTGAGAGGCGTATTAGGCCAAAAACCTTCGCGCATATCGAGCCAACACGCATCGATACTATTACATATGAACTCGTGTTCCTCAACCCCTATGAGGCTCTCTCAAAGCTTGATGGGGAACTAGTTACCCAGGTATCTCCACCTGTACCGGGCAAGAGGCCGAGAATGGTATCGGTGAAAAGGTTCAGAGACTTCTGGGCGTTTAAGAGGTTCCTTGAGCAGCACTGGTGTGCGTCGAGGATAATAGCTGTAAGCAACCATATTGCTATAGCAACTATAGAAATAACGCAGACACGCATTAAACAGCCTACAAGGCTTCCCTACGCATACGGCTATGTCGACCGCATACTAGATAAGATCAGTGTCTATAAGCTGCTTCACAAGAGCAAACCAATTATAAAATTCGACAAGATGCCGAGCGATATCAGTAATGGAGAAAGAGCCCGTATACTAGCACAGAGGCTGCAAGCCTTCCCGCTTCCATGGCCATGGTCTGTTGTTGGACTTGTTATAGACAAGAGCAGGGGATTAATCACAGCCCTCAATCCCCGTGCAACTGAGGCGATACTCGTTAAAGACTTGCTTGAGCTCAGGGTGCTAGACCTCCACGCTCCTCGAGTATCTATACCTATACTCGTTGTCAGGAAGCTGACACTCATTAATCCATTATTCCCGGTCAGCGGTAATGCGGCGCTAAGCCACGCCCTCCTACTCGCCTCCATGGCTATCGACCCCCTCATGGGGTTTAATCATGACCGTATATAGTCGCGAATTATCGAGAATGATCTATTTCGAGGCCTATGGCTACAACCCGGCACGGTACGGGAAATCAGTGTACTCGGCTACTAGGGGTCTCGTGCTTTCATCACTCCGGCCTGTAGAGGTTCTTATCCCGGAGCCCATGTATCAGCAGCTTAGGAGGACTCGGGTAAAGAAATACACCGTACTAAGATCATCATCGAACCAAAGGATTGTCTTGAGGACTAGGGACATAGTTATCAACATATACGATGAATATAGGCTGAGAAGGTATACAGGTAAATCAGCAACGGTGCCTCAGCGCATAGCGATGAGGCTCAAAACCCTTAAGCGGATGAGCGACACAATGTTTACTACCAGATGGGAGGATGTAATAACATACATGGGTGAAGGCGGGGAGCTCCTACTACTAGCCCTATACTATAACTATAGGAGAGGCAGTCTCGGCATGAAGCTCTTCGTGTTCGACAACCCCTTTGTTGTTGAGGTGTTCTTCTCTAAAGTCGGTTACAGGGAAGGGGTTCTCGCTATCCACGATAACGCGGTAGTATATGTACCAATACCCTATAGCCATGTGCGTTACAACGACTTGCGGAGAGCGTTCGAATCCATAAGGACGGCGAGGATGAGGGGGCGGAGAAGAGGACTACGCACTACTATACAACCCGGACATTGAATACGCCGATATGTGGTAAGGGGTACTGAGGCTCGAACAAACAAGCTTTTCTCGCCTTTCTAAGCCCTCTACCTTCTAGGCAGCAGTTGTGTTGTGTCTTCTCCCCAATCCTACCAGCTGGTGCTGGTAATTGTTGCACCAATAATCATAGCAGACATGCTCTCCCGCATGGGGCCTGCTACAGCCTACTCTATCCCATCCCTTACCTCCCTTGTCAAGTGATTCGCCGTGTAGCCGCGCTTAATAGTACCATCTTTCCTAAAATACGTATGCAACGACTCCTAACCGTTCACTACTTCTCATAATCTCTCCTCATAATTATTGCCCAGCTACGTGTATACATGAGTACGAAGGGGTGACGGCAAGCAGATTTCTCGACAGTTGCTTAGGAATCATTCCCTTATGGCTCAAGGCAGCTATGAGGGCTGGTCTTGGTTTTTCTAGGCCAGTTATGAGTCCTCAAGTCATCGCTATACACCTACATGGGCTGTTCACGTGGCCGCCGTGGCCGCGAAGGTGGCTACGAGTCCTTGCGGCCCGGTAGAGCGGCAAGACAGCTATGAGGCATAATTCGTTTCCTTAAATGCCGCGGGCAAAACACCTGCCCATGTAGTCTCGTAACAGACTGTGCGCTGGCAACTAGTCTCATAACTGCCTTCGATCCAAGAGTATCAGACAAGGAGGCAAGCGAGAACCTTGAGAGAAGTGAAAGGGCATCCACCAACGCCCCTATAAGTTACTAGGGAACGACAACTAAGACACAACCCACATGCCGACTCATATCACCCCCGTTTAAAAGCGCCGTAGAATTGTGCAGCCAAGGACTGGTATGTCAAGCTCTACTGTCCTTGATTCTTAGAGGTAATAGTTAAGGCCTTGATGACAGTCAGGCTTAGAAGGAGGCTCCTTTTTCTCCTAGATCGTTCCTCAGCAATTCATCGCGCAAAATACCTTTGGTTTCAATGTTTTCCTAGATTCTTCGCACAAGAGTAACCTTTAGGCACTTTATAGGCCATATTTATCTATGGGACTTGCTTACCAGAGCTAGCTTCTCGGCGATCCGGAGCATGGTTTCGATGTCTCTTAGTGTGAGTGTGTAGAAGTACCTGTTGCCCCTTATGTGGAGTTCTGCGGCGGTGTTAACTGTGTCTATTAGCTCTCGTAGGCAGTTCTCGTCCCCCAGGCACTCTGTGACGAGTTCCTCGCCTCCAGCGTTGTAGAGGAGGAGGTAGGTCTCGAGGACTGCGAGCTCGTAGGCGGCGAGGACCGGGGCGGCCTCCGGGTCGACGCCGCACATGTAGCCTAGGCGGCGGCAAAGCACCCCCACTATCCCAACGCCACGCATAGAGCCAATGCACTCGCTATCATTACAACACATACAACAAACCCAAATATACAAGTAATACAGCCAACAAAATAGCACTTCCCCGCAAACACCTATACATAGACGGCTCAAGCTTTTGAGGCACCACTAGCAAGGCGCTAAGGCTCTATTCGACTTCATTAGATAAACTACTTGCAACTTAAACTTAGACAGTGCAATAATGCATTAGCTTATTGGCAGGGAGTTTAAGTAGAGAATATTATTCCTAGCTTACCTGGGGTCTTGATCCTTGAGCGCCACAAATAGTGGGGTCTACACGGTTGTATCGAGCAGGCCAGGTTTAGTAGTGCTCACGGATGGGAGCAGGCTCGTCCTCCGTGTTGTCATAGTTGGGGCTAGGTACGTCGGCTTCTCCCCCTTTGGGGGAGCAAACTTCGCGGTAAAGACTGCTGGCGGCGTCGCATCCCTCCATGTGCCCGAGGAGCTCGTGGAGGCTGTGAGGAACAAGCCGCTTGCCCCGCCAGATAAGCCTCCCCAGGAGGGCTGGGAGCTAGTGGACATAGAGAGCCAGGAGCCCGCCTGGGAGGAGATAGAGCTACCGGTCGGCGATAAGAGGTACCGGATACGCGTAAGCGGCGAAGCAGCAATGGTGTCGCGCAACACGAGCTACAGAACAGATATGGGTGAACCACTCTACCTAGTATTCTGGAGCACCAAGATCATGTGGAAACCAGTAGGGTGAGCAGGCTTGAGCATTAGTAGGCAGAAGCCCTGGAGCCCCAGCCGGGTCGCCCAGCCGCCAGTAGAGGGCCTAGAACTACTCCCAGTCCAGGGCTCCAGCGACACAACGGGGATGACAAGCATAGAGGGCGACACTACCCAGGCACAGAGCGTGGCCGGTGCCCTGGCCCTCTCCTCGAGAATCATAACCCGCCTAGCAAAGGCCCTCTGGAAGCAGGTCAGGCCAAGAGAAATAGCCTCCCTCAGGCCCGGGGAGATAAGGAGGCTGTCCAGGGACCTCATAGTCGAGAAGACCGGTGACGGTAGGATAATCATATACGAGATAGAGGAGTAAGACGTGGCAGATGAGCCAGAGGCGCCAATAAGCGCTAGGATAGAGTACAGGAGGGCCAAGAAGATAGTAGAGCTGGACGCCAAGGTATTCAAGCCCTGCAACGTGAAAGAGCTCGAGAAAGGCCTCCTGCACAAAAACACGTACCTCATACATTTCGACGGTGAGAAATGGGACATACTCAGAATAACCAGTAAAGGCGAGATAGAACGCTACATACTTCGATAAAGAACAGCTTGTTTCCTAGACGGTGACATAGACAAGGCATAGCTAGCTTAGCGCCTTATCTCTACAAAGCGCTGTATCTAGTCTGCTATCTCGGATAAGAAGCGATCACCAGCTTCGTCCCCTTGCCCTAAGGCTAGGCACTACAACCTTCTCGGCATAAACCATTTTCTTCTGCTCCCATAATCGTTGCAACACTGTTGGCTCCTTTTGGTGAAAAACGGCTGGTTATATATCTTACGCGGGAATTGTTTGTCCGAAACTTACCCAGTCTACTTATGAGACTAATACTCTTCATATATATATATATATGAAGAGGGTGTTGAAGGGTGAGACGTATGTCCCGTCCCGGCTTGGTGGCTAAGCGGGGCCTCATCCTAGCATTGTTGCCGGTCTTCCTGCTGCCAGTCGTGGCGCCGCTACTGCCTAGCAACGCTACCGTAGCCTACGCGCTTAGCCCTGGTGATAACACCCTACTCATAAAGAGGCTCGTCATAGCACAGCTTGATCAGCGCGGCCGCTTCGGCCACCTAGTTCTAAACATAACTACCCTGAACAAAGTACTAAACCTAACCAATGCCACAAGAGTGTGCAATGTAACAGCTCACTCCAGTACAGCCTTCAATATTAGTGTTGAGAAGATCTACGAGCTTAACACCTCGACGAGGAGAATGGTGTTCGCGGAGATAACAGTATACAACCAGACCTATAGCCAGAGCTTCTACCTACTAGCCTATAGGGCTGAGCACCCAGGCTTCAACGTAACAATAGTTACAAGGATCATAACGGACCCCGAGACCGGCAACTACAAGTACTTCATAACAACAGCGAATATCGAGCCCCGCCAAGAACACCCAGTAGCCGATATAGTGGTAATACCAAACGAAACCACACTGTCGCAGAGCTACAAGCTACTAGCAAAGACACTAGTGAAGATATCACGCGGAGACAACGACACAAAGACAATCTGGCCCAAAGTAGCAATGGAGCTGCGTCATCTCTCTGTGCTGGTGCAGAAGCACCTACAACCATACAACAAGAAAGCAAAAACAATAGCAATAATAACAGACGGATACTGGGACTGTCTAAAGCAGTGTGCTTCTGATGTGTGTGGAGTACCTAATGCAATACTCGGTGCTAGTTGTGCCTTAGCATGCGGGTTATGCTATTTTGAAGTAATATCATGTAGCTACTGTGCCTGGTGCTCAATTATATTGGGGGCGTCAACCATAGGCTGTTTAATTGGATGCTTTGTAGGATGTGTATGGGGATGAACAGAATGGCTCGTGACATAACCCATGCCAAACAAGTATTTTTTAATATTATCCTGCTTGTCTCAATAGCTGCCTTAGTGGCTGTTTCTGCGGCAGTGCATTTGGGTAGCCTACAGTGTGGTCGTTCATGTAATAGGGTTCTAGCCGTATCCGTCATTCTTCTGCTGGTATCAGCCGCCCTTTATGCATTTGCTGTAGGCTTTGCCGTGTTTGGTTTAGCTAGGCTCATAGTACGGTACCTCCTTTATGGTGCAGGGATTATCAACGTCGTCGCTGTGCTCGCAGGACTACTCGTGGCCAAGGATGCTGTATCGCTACTCGTTCTTCTATCATCACTCGTAATAGCTATTGCTATCATCCTAGGTCTCACTAAGTCCCCTTAGAGCATATTCTGTAAGGAGGAGTCCCGGCTTCTAGGATGCTGGCCCCTGGCTTCTGCGTAACATCTGCTGTGGAAGAAAATTAGCAAGCAGTTACCTTCAAGCTATTGGGTTTTTGTTCCACATATGTAGAGGCTATATGAATGTATACGCGTTAGCTTTTTAGCAATCATTATGAGGATTATTTAGTAGGGACACGGCATTGCCTAGTACTTCCTTCCTACTTGGTTTACTCACGTTTGTTGCTAGTATAACTCTAGCAGTGATAGCGCTTTGGGAAATGCTTACCGCAGGGAGGCGGGGCGAGAGCTATGAGAAAGAGCTACGCATTATTTCCCGGCTAGCAATGGTGCTCGGCGGATGCCTTGCAGGCTTCGTGAGCGCCGTGAGTCTCTTCGGTATACGTGTGCCAAAGATTGTTGAGGACGCGGTAGTGGCCTCGTTGTTCGCGGGGGAGGCCGCCATGATCCTGCTATACTATTTGCTGAGACATAGGCATAGCCGCCTAGTAGAGCGGAGACGTCCCGCGGCTTCCCAGCGCATGGCCTAGCCGGGGGGGCGTGTAGTCGTGGATGCCGTTTCTCTTGTCTTGTTCATTGCCTCCTCTCTCCTAGGGCTTGTTGTCGGGCTTGGTGCCTGGAGACGGGATGAGCTGCTCGTTGCCAGTGGGCTTCTTGGCGGCTTCGTCTTGGCGCTTGTACCTCTTGCTAGAGCCTCCCCCGGTGGTGCTAGGTTCCTCACGGCGCTCGCGCCAGTCCTAGTGTTTGTCGTCATCATTGTGTTGCTGCTAGGTGCTAGAAGGAGGTACAGAGTTAGCCTTGCCGCACTCATGGCGTGCCGCTACGAGGGGAAGAGAATGTTGCTGGACACGCTCGGGTTCGCAGCCGGCCTAATACTATTGGTGACCGGGGTCCTCCTAGTAGCAGTCGCCTCCACGAAAACGGCTAGAGGAGGCGAGCTGGCGAGAGCTATAGCGGCTTCAGCCATCCTCATAGCACTAGGCACACCAACACTCTACTACGCATTCAAAGACTACCTTGAGAGCTGCATGCCGGGAATGAAGAAATATGCAACAACCAGAACCGCAACAACCTAGAATGTCCCCCTTTTGCAACGGTTCTCTGAGCCCCAACACGTCGCTGGACAGGAAATATGATCTGGATAAAGGTTCCTGGTGCAATAATTATAATTCCATCAGTAATTCGCATAGTAATGCTGGGTTCCCGGATCACGGTTTCTATGGGAACTTGTAATATATATGACACGGGCCTGAAGAGCCGGTGGCTGCACGGCCGCGCGGGTTCAAATCCCGCCCCCGGCGCCACAACAGTTTCCAATTCTTATCGTTTGGATCCTCTATGGAACGCCAGGTTGCGTAAAGTATAATTCGCCGTTCGTCCAGGCTTGTATTATACCGGTTTTAATGAATGCTAAGAGCCTTGACATTGATTCTGATCGCCGGCCTCATCTAGTGAAAAGATTGCTGTCTCTTGCATGATTAAGAATATGATTATGGATAGCGTAGTGTTTTAATTATTAGCAATACGATAACCTATGTATTTGGGATTACATCTTGTTTGTACACGCACTTGTCGGGATAGACTTGTCTAAAGTTAGCGACGTCTTTGTTCGATGGCTTCCGTCGCTAAAGGTTATAGAGACTAGGCGGCTCACTCTGGTCTATGTTATCCCCTTAGAAGTAGTTGACCATGTTGCGGGATTTGATGTTGAAGGGCTTTTAAGTAGTATAAGGAGAGAAGCGTTAGAAAAGCTTGAAAAATACGCTGGGTATCTTGAAGACCAAGGATTTAGTGTTGATTTTAAGATTGTTGGCCCGTCTATCCCAGCACACCGGCTTGCAAAAGAAGCTGAAAAAGTGAAAGCTGACTACATTGTTGTTGCTTCTAGGGGTCATGGCTGGCTACGTAGCCTCTTACTTGGAAGCACTGTTGAGGAACTCTTGCATGTTAGTTCTAAGCCTGTCTTCGTTTCAAAGCCTTACAGACATAATAAAGAGGACGGAGTCGAACTCAGGCCACCAATGAACCCCTTTGTGGGTAAACCTATTCTTGCAGCCGTTGATTTCGATGAGTATCTTGACGCGGTTCTATCTTGTGGGGCTGAGATTGCTCGTAAAAGTAAAGCAGACCTTTATCTATTGCATGTAGCCGAAGCCGAGAATGAAGAAGTAAAAGCACGTGAAAGACTAGCGCGCCTTGCCAGGAGCCTTGCATCAGGTGGCGAAATAGTTGTCAACACGGTTGTGCAGCGTGGTCGTCCCCAGAAAGTTGTGCTCGATTATGCCCGGATGATTGGTTCTTCGCTAATAATTGTTGGTGGAAGTATGGGTAGTGTAGCAGAATATGTGGTTAGAAGATCGCATACTCATGTATTAGTCTGCAAATAGCTTTATCTTTCTGTTCCGTACAGTTGCACAAAGATTTATACGTCCCCAACTATATTCTAGTACTGAGTGGAGCCAGTCGAACAGACTAGGTGATGCCTATGGCGTGGAGATGGTGGGGCCGAGGCTGGGGCTGGAAAGGAGGCTGGTGGGGCCCGTGGCCAGGAAAAGGCCCATTTAGCTATCTTCCGCCATGGATGCGACCCGGCTGGGTCTTCGGCGGAAGAGGAGCTTGTTGGCGGCTCTTCGGGTTACCGGGCTGGATCTACTGGAACCGCTACTATCCCTGGTACTGGCTTTACCAGCATCCAGTGCCGGTCTATAATCCCTGGTACTGGTAAAGCGCGTACAACAGCATAGCGTTTTACCAAAATAGGGGTGCGCACAATGCCTTGGTGGTGGATATACTACATACCATATTGGCCATACTGGCGGCGTCCTGTACCAGTTCCGCCCTACCTGCCATACATGTATCCAGCGCTATTTCCAGCCCCCTATCCCGTTTGGCCCGAAGAAGAGCTACGCTACTTGGAAGAATATCGCCGTTACCTAGAATACGAGCTAGAGGCTATAAAGGAAGAAATTAAGGAAATAGATGCAAGAATACAAGAGCTTCGAAAGATCCTAGGAAAAGCCTAAGCTCGAGTCCAGATATCTTAGCTTTTTTAAATTGCTTTTATTTATCTCCTTCCCAGTGATGCTAGAAATAAGACTTATTCTTCAATAGTCCTGCAGCTAGGTGAAAGTAAGGATGGGTCATAGAGGCAAGAGGCATAGATGGGGCCACCGCTGGAAGTGCCTAAGAGAAGTCTGGGAAAGGATTGGGAGACTGGCTCCAGGCCCTCTGAATGCGAAAATCTTCATACCAGTTATTGGTTCTGAGTCTCTCTGTAATGAGCCTATAATAATCTATAGTGATGAGTTTGAAGCCTACAAGCTTGTCTACCTGGAGGGACGTACACAGGAGGAGGCAGCCGCTATAATGGGTGTTTCAAGGGGGAGTTTATGGAGGCTTCTCTACAGCGCCCGCCGTAAGATAGGTCTTGCGATTCTCGAGTCAAGGCCTTTTGTAATAGTGCCGGTATAGACATCTAAGTGCGGTGGGGCCTAGGTTTGGAAATATAAGGGTACGTGATATTAACGTGTGTTACCTGGGAGTATGCTATGCCTATAGTGCACGTTAAGCTTGTTGCGCTTTTGCGCGAGGCTGTTGGTGGAAAGGATAAAGTAGATATTGAGATTAAGAACACTAGCACCAAGTTACGAGATGTGATTGACGAGCTCTTTGTCAAATACCCTAGGCTCAAGAACCTCGTAGAGGAGCTAGGTAAGAGAGGGCTTGATGTACTATTTGTCCTAAACGGGAAGGAGACTAATCTTGACGCAGAGGTAAGGGATGGTGATGAAATAGTAATTCTTCCTCCCGCTTCCGGGGGATGACCGCCCTAGGATCCCGAAGCGAATTTGTGCACCAAGCTGATAAGATAATACGCCCTAAATCATACACGTTTACACTTGTTAAACTAGATTAGGGCTTCTACGTACATTAACGAGGTATGGCAGCGCTGCAAGGCAAAAGACCATGGAGACTACAAATAAGTGGTGAGATACAATGCGACGAGTATATATAGAAACGTATGGATGTGCACTTAACTTCGCCGATACTGCGCTAATGAAGACGTCTCTCCAGCGTGCAGGCTATGAAATAGTTAACAACGTTGACGAAGCGGATGTGGTCATTATTAACACGTGCACAGTTAGGCTTGATACCGAAGAAAAGATGTCAAAAAGAATAAGGGCGCTAAGCGACTATACGGCAAAAAGAGCAAAGCTCCTAGTTGTCGCGGGTTGTATGGCGACAGCCCAGCCCTATAAAGTTAAGAAACTTGCACCCAACTCCGTAATAGTTACTACGTACAATGTCCACCGGGTAGTAGAGGCTATTGAGAAAAGGGCTGATTTGTTAGAGGAGCCGGAAATCCCCAAGACTCTATACATGCCTGAACCGCGGCTTATGCAGCGCGGCAGAGTAGCTGAGGTACCTCTAGCTGACGGGTGTCTAGGAGACTGTACGTTTTGCATAACAAAGCTGGCCCGAAGGAAGGTCTATAGTAGGCCGTTAAGACAGGTAGTGGATCTTATCAAGCAGCTCGTGAGGCGCGGTGTTGTTGAAGTAAGGCTTACAGGACAAGATGTTGCAGTATATGGCATCGATATCGAAGGCAAGCGGCTTCTGCCGAAACTAATGGAGGCTATTACCGAGATTCCAGGAAACTTTATGGTGCGCATTGGAATGATGAGCCCAGACCAGCTAGAACCAATACTTGACGAGTTTATTGAGCTACTTAGGCATCCACGCTTCTTCAAGTTTGTTCATCTGCCAGTACAGAGCGGCGATGACAGAGTACTTAGGATAATGAAGCGAAAGTACACCGTGGACGAATATAAGTCTATAGTGAAGGAGATTCGTTCAAAGATACCTGGCGTAATGATTGCCACTGATATAATTGTAGGTCATCCGGGAGAGGACGAGGAAGCTTTTGAGAACACAGTCAAGCTTGTCGAGGAGCTGCGATTTGAGCGTGTTCATCTCGCGCAGTATACTCCAAGGCCTCGTACCGTGGCGGCGGGTCTCCCCCAAGTACCTGACCCTGTTAAGAAACAGCGGTCAAAGAAGCTTGGAGAAATAATTGCGAAAATCGGGCTAGAAGAGCACAGAAGATATGTTGGGTCAAAAGCAAGAGCACTTGTAGTATCTAGGGGTGAAAGAGGAGGTCTTGACACGAAGCTCTTCAACTATATGCCAGTCATACTCCCGGAGAATGAGGCCTTGCCTGGCCAATGGTGTAACGTTGAAATAGTGGATGCGACGTGGTATGACCTTCGGGGCAGAGTTCTTGAGTGCGAACCAAGCCAAGCTTAATGCAGCCCGTTTTGCGGCAGAACTCATAGCAGAGAGAATTGACAGTATAGAAAGGCTTGGAGTCGGCACGGGTTCAACAGTAAGGCTTGTTATTGAGTACTTGTTATCAGATCGTAAGATAGTTGAAAAAATAAAGAAGCTAAAACTATACGTTTCTAGCCTCGATACATGGTTCACGCTAAGGCGATACGGACTAGAACCCTATACTCACCTGCCCGGAGAAACAATTGACCTCTACTTTGATGGTGCAGATGAAGTTGTACTCACGGAGGAATGCCCCCTCATTAAGGGTAGGGGCGCGGCTCTTACAAGAGAGAAAATCCTTGCATTTAACAGCAAGCACACAATAATAGTTATAGACAAGTCGAAGGTCTCACCAAGGCTCGGCTATCTTAACAAGCCATTGCCCATTGAGGTTATACCAGTAGCTGCAGAACCAGTCTTATCGTACCTTAAATCGATAGGTGTGAGGGCCGAGATACGCAACGCGTGCCAGTGTAGAGATGGACCAGCATTATCAGACAACTATGGCGCGATCATTGATGCGTGGCCGTGGGAGCTAGAAAACGTAGAAAAGTTTGTTGCTGGGCTGAAAAACGTGCCAGGTGTTGTTGAGCATGGCTTATTCATAGGCCTTGTAGACGAGATAGTAGTTGGAGAAACAGACACGGCGAGGATCCATAAATGCCGAAGAACGGTGCGCAGGTAGCAAGGGATAGGCTAAGCGAACTAATATCTGAAGTGATTAGGCTAAGTGAGAACCCTCCGCCAGCAGCGCGCAGCGCTGCTGGCGAGCTAAGAGTAGTACGTCTCTCTGTTTTTCCTCTAGAACTCTGGGCAGTTATGGGCAGGGAGTCGGACTACCTAGTTATAAGGCGCATGTATTGTAATTGCCCCCATTTCTCTATACGAGTAGTAAATGAGGAGAAGACGGTGCCTTGCTACCACCTAATAGCAGTCGAGCTTGCCGAGAAGACTGGCAGATTTCACGACTTATCAGCTAGTTTAAACCAGGATGAACTCCTAGATATTGTACTAGAAATATTATCGGGTGCTAGATCGACTACGCTTCGCAAAAAACTATACATGAACACAGCCAAGGGCATAGAGGGAGAGTCGGATAAATAGTCCCTTCCACGAGTACATGTTCACGGCGCAAGCCTCTGTCAAGAGTACTCCACATCCCTCCCTTAAACCAATGGGTTGAACAACCTTGAGCACGCCTATCGAAGTAGAAGAGAAAAGCATAATCGATAAAATGACACAGCTACGTGAGGAAATAAAGCAGCTCAAGGAACAAAGGTACGCTCTCATCGAGGAGGCTAAGAGGCTTCGGCAGCAACGTAGAAAGCTAATAGAGCGTGCGAAGAGCCTGCGCGAGGAGCTAAAGAAGCTTAGGGAAGAGCGACGTAAACTCGTCGGGCAAGTTAGAAACCTACGGCAGCAACGCCGAGAGCTTCTAGGCAGGTTGCAATCAGTTGTAAACGAGCTTGAGGAACAGAAGAGAATAGTTGCAGAGCTACGACCGCTAGCGCGAAAGAGTATTAACGCAATAAGGCGCCGAATAGAGGAGCTTGAATGGCGTCAACAGACGAGCGTGCTTAGGCCCGAGGAGGAAAAAGAGATAATTGATGAAATTGTCCGTCTTGAAGCATTGCTCCAGAAAGCCATGGAGGCTAGAAAGTACCTGCAGGAGCTTACGGAAAAACGTGCAGAGCTCTACGGTCTCAGACTCCAGTTGCGCAGCCTAGGCCAAGAGATAAGATCGATAAGTGAAAAGATAAGTAAAATAGACGAGCGCATAAACAACCTCCGATCACAGCTCGAAGAATTGAGTCCACAAATAGATGAGCTTAGCAAGCAGCTCGAGGAACTCTCAACACGTATCGAGGAGCTACGTAGCCAAATAAATCAAAGGGTCCAGGAGCTTCGGGAGCTAAGCGAGAAGCTAAAGGAGCTTAGACTTGGCCAGGAAAAAGCCAAGGCTCTGCAGATATATGAGGAGAAGAGACGCCTCATAGAAGAAAAACTAAAGCGTGGAGAACCATTAACGCTCGAAGAGCTACGGCTGCTCTACTCTAGTAGCCCGGATGAGCTAGAGGAAGAGAAGGAATGAAAAAGATACTAGTAATAGTTGTTGATATAGATGATGACTTAGGGCGTGCAGGTATTTCAACTCCTATAATTGGTCGCGAGAAGGTGCTTGAAGCGGCTACTCGTTTTGCTCTTTATGATCCAGAGGACTCTGATGCTAATGCACTTTTTGCGGCAATAAAGCTGCTTGATGAAATGAGGCTTAAGGGCTATGAGGCCGAGGTGGCAGTAGTAGCGGGTAGTCAACGTGGTGGTGTAGACGCGGTTCTCGAGGCACGTAGACAGGTAGAGCAGTTAATCAATATGTATCATCCTGATGGCTTAGTGCTAGTTACTGATGGCTCAGAGGATGAGGCGCTGATACCGGCGATATCGTCGCTTGCACCAATAATAGCTGTAAAACGTGTGGTCGTGAAGCAGCATAGAGGTGTTGAAGAGACCTACATGCTTTTCGCAAAATACATACAAAAAGCCCTAACTGAGCCGCGATTTGCAAGGCTCTTCTTAGGCGTCCCTGGCGTGGTTCTTGTCGTATTCTCTGCCCTTGCTCTCCTAGGGATGCTTCGGCAAGCGATTCTTGTAGGTCTCCTTATAGCTGGCTTGGCCATGATGGTTAGGGGATTTGACCTTGAGGATCGGCTTATGCAAGCTCTCACCGAAACGCCCGTAACTATAGTGGCTTATTCGACAGCCGCAATAACAGCAATTATAGCACTTGTACTCATAGTATCCCAGATTCATTCAGAGGAACAACTAACACCACAGTTACTGGCAAGCCTGATTAGGAATGTTACGAGCCTACTGGGCTTCTCGGCGACGATAGCTATACTTGGCCACGCGGCTTCAAAGTTTGTTTCGGGAAAACTTGGGCTATATAGGGAGATAGTTGCACTAGCAATCGTGATTGTTGCCGCGGTACTCCTCGACACGGTGTCATCAGCGCTCGAGAAAATGGAGACTATGTCAGTCTCAGAATTCATAAGGGCTCTAGCAGCTAGTGGATTCAGCCTATACGCTATTGGCTCTATCATCGCTGTAGCAGTTACATGGAGAGCAGCCAAGGCGTTTGAGAGATTTATCGCCCAAACCTCCTCTCACGAGACTGATAGGAAAGAATAGCCCTGTATAGTTCCACTTCGTCAAAGTCCGGCCACAGTTTCTTCGTAAAGTAGAGCTCTGTATAGGCTACATGGTATAAGAGAAAACCGCTAAGTCGTATCTCGCCGCCGGTTCGTATAAGGAGATCAGGTTCCGGGAACTGGCCTAGCGGCATGAGCTTGCGGAAACTATCTTCCTCAAGCCACTTGGCTGTATTGTCTCCTTTAGCGAGAGAGTTAATTATGTTATTTACCGTTGCCACTATTTCCCATCTGCCTCCATAACAAGTTGCAACACTTAAGACATGGGGCCCGTTCCTCATTGTCGCCTCGTTTATGGAATAAATCTTCTCTCTAAGCCAGTTCGGAAGAAGCGAGAAATCACCGACAAAGTAAACACGCACTTCCCCGGACCTAACTCTGTCATCGGCAAATAGGTCGTCAACAGCCATAGATAAGAGCCTATATATCGCCTCCAGCTCCTCACGCGGCCTTCTTAAACAGTTCTCCCGCGACAACGCATAGAAAGTAACATAGTTTATGCCTAGATCCCATAATCTGTCTAAGACTTGCTTCGCGACTTTGTAGCCCCTATAATGGCCCATGCTGGAAGGCATGCCGCGTCTGCGCGCCCAACGCCTATTACCATCAGGAATAATAGCAACATGGCTTGGTAGTCTATCTGTGCGAATGCGTTTGCCAAGTATTCGTGCATAGAGCGTCTTCGGCCACATTATTATAGCACCGCCGCCAAGCTACCGTGAAGCCGTCATTAGCTGTAAGAGCGGCTTCCCCACAGCCGGATACCGAATTGTTAAAGCATATGAAGCGCACTTGAGTATTTCTACCCAAATTGGTTGTTTGCAAAAAGGCTTTGTGAAAACCATAGAGCTACTTAGGACGCTAAAGTGGAGGCACTGGCTGTTCGGCACCACACGCCTCGCAGACAAGCACCCATGTCTTTCCTCTCTTCTCAAGCCTTGTGTCTGGGGCACCGCATGTTGGACAGATAACATAGGTTTTAACGAAGCGCTGTAAGAGGTTGTTGAGAGTAGCTGTTGAAACCTTTACATTGATTGTTAGCATCCCATTTTCTTCATCATAGTTGCCACTAGCACCTAGCTCCCTAAGAAGATATCTCATTACAATGCGCGGGTCTCTCCTCATAACATCAGTTATCTGTTTGAAGTTCCTTATTATCGTTTTATTACCAACCCTTTCGACTATAAGCTTAGGTAACTCGAATCGAGACGCCTTTGTGCCTTTCGCTGGTAATCTCTCATAGAGCCGTTTTAGCAAGTAATCGTAGTCATAGAGAAGCTTGGCTACGTCCTTGTTCGTGCTCAATCCTGCACCCCCTTAGCGAGATAACACGACTAAGAACTAATATTTATAGATGGCAGATGACACGAACTAAACAAGTCGGAGTGGTAAATTATGCGTAATGAGGAGCCCCTAGTGTACATGAAGATACATGAGGCCCAAGGCGAAAAGATAATAGCAATATGTGATAAGGATCTCTTAGGTAAAAGATTCTCCGAGAACAACCTGGTTCTTGATGTAAACAAGTACTTTTACGGCGGCATCCTCGTACCACTCAGTGTCGCTATGGAGAAGGCGGAAGAGGCTACAATTCTTAACTTAGTGGGAATAAATACTATTAACGCAGCAATTAAGAGGAAACTAGTCCATCCTGATGCTGTGATAAAGATAGCTGGAGTGCCTCATGCTCAGGCTGTGAAAGTGCTTTATTAATCCTGCTATTGGTTTCATAGTGATCTCCATAAAGGATATTAATAGGGCACTGTCCATACCATTGACTATAAAGCATCATTCTCAGAACTCTTTCAACGAACACTGCATTTTCGTGGCCAAGGCCCAGAATGTGTTCAACATATTCATGAATAAAGCTTTCATCGATAAACCACTCAGCCTCGTCCTCTACTTGTAGCCAACGGATATTGATAAATATTTTATCGTCTTCAAACCAAGCAGCTCCATCATTTTCCCTTGACGTGATAATAACATCGACCATCCCGGGGCACCAAAGTAGAGTGGGCGTTGACACGGGGTTTAAATCGTATTTATAAACGATGAGAATCGTATTAACATATTAATAACCTATGCTATTTTAATCGATACAGATGTTGTGGGGGCTGAAAATAGCGAAAGGTTAGCCGAAACAATTTTCAGAGAAACGGCAAGGAGGCACAGTACCCCGCTCTGTTACAGAACCGAGGCGAGTGTACTGCAGGAGGTCTTGCCACAATATTTGTGGTGACGACTATCTATATGTACTGCCTTCTACAGTTAATTCATAGTATACTGGGAGACGTCGTTTGCCCAATATAGTATATGAAGAAAGTATTGATGGATTAACTCTTATGGAATATGCCGAGTTCGAGCTAAAGAAGCCAAGCTTCTTCATACTAGGATTGCCAGACACCGGACTAGTGGGGGTAATATCGTCTAACCATATAATTGAAACAATGGGGTTACAAGAAGTTGCCGGAATAGACATAGAGCCACTAATGCCCCCTGTAGCAGTGATATCTAAAGGCGAAGTACGTCCTCCATTACGCATATATGCTAAGGACAACTTGATGGCTCTTGTAGCCGAAACCCCAATACCTGCCAGCGTGATCCATATACTGTCAAGACTAATAATAGACTATGCTATAAGGAAAAGCGTTGACTACATTATTTCCATAGTTGGCATTGCCTCACCTAATAGAATAAATATTGAAAAGCCTAATGTGTACTGGATAGCTAGTAATGAAAAAGCTAGAAGTCTTGCATCAAACCTCGGAATAGAATTATTTAGTAATGGATATCTAGTGGGTCCCTATGCGCTCATACTTAAACAAGCTATACGAAAACGCGTCGCAAACATTGTGTTACTAGCAGATGCTTACGTGGAGTTCCCGGACCCAGAGGCAGCAGCAAGCGTACTAACGGTGCTTTCAAAAGCGATAGGCAAAGATATCGACGTAAAGAAGCTCTTAGAACAAGCAGAAATGATTCGTGTACGGCTACGTGGCCTAATGAAGAAGACGAGAGAAGCAATGGCAGAGATGGGCGGCCCGAGTCCCTTATTATATGCGTGATGCTTCTGTCGGGGTGTAGCACCATGAGCTTCGAGGAAATCCGTAAGAAAATAGAAAGAATCCATCGCAAGATACTTGAAGAAGTAGAACGCACGTTTGAAGAAACACTGGAAACCGCTACAAGCGCCTTCACAGCACAAACGGGCTCATTGAAACCACTCTATACACTCTACGAGACACCTGATGCCTACATAGTACTAGTGGATCTTGCTGGTGCAGACACCTCAACAATAGACGTAAAAGCGACAGAGGATAGATTAATAATCAGAGCTTCTCTCGAAAAAGAGGTACGATTCAGCGATATCTATGGAACAGTTGTTGGCGAGAACATAGTGCTACGCTCATACGAGCATGAATTACCATTACCTCCAGATGCTGATCCTAATAACATAAAGGTAAACGTTAGACCAAATAAGATCGTTGAAATAATTATACCAAAGAAGAGAAGCAGATAAAGAATACTGTATACACGCTGACATGTAACGGTAAACAATCGGGGGATAAAACCATGACAGTCTACGAGGGTGTAGTTGAAAAAGACGAAAAAGGCTACCTAATTAGGCTGCCCGATGAACTGGTTGCAAGTATTCGGTGGAAGGAAGGCGACAAAGTCAAGATAGAAATGAGCGAGTGGAGAGGAAGGCTAGTAATAGTAGTATACAAGTAGCTGGCTAAGAGTGTGTTAAAACAAAGTATTTTCTAATATCAACTTCATCGCTGCTTTTTATCGTCAGATAGATTCCAAGGTTTTCCTTCGCGCAGTATCTTTTCGGGGATTTTATCCTGGTATCTTCGCAGGAATTTCAAATCCTCTTCTTTTTTACGTAGATTATCCGGCAGCATCCTAGGTATCTCGTCTATTATCGGATACCATCGCTTACAATTCGGGCAATATATTATACCTGTAACAACCTCTACCTTCAGGCACTCAGCACACGGAGTATTGCCATCAACTTCTTCGATTTTCTTACCTATGGGTGTTTGTAGCCTATAACAATAGAGTTCACAGAGTGGCGGCTTATATTTCTCTAACAGTTTTTTAATCTGCTCTTCTCTTTCAGGATAAACCCTCTCCTCTATTACGTATAGCTCCAGAGGGAAGTGCTTACATACAGGGCATGCAGCCAAGTCCATGAAGCGATACTTCATTGCGACGCCAACCTCCTAGCCTTTTCTCTCAGCTCCTCTGCGAGCTGTTTAGCCCTTTCTGGAGTCTTTGCCTCAACCATTATTCTCAGTACCGGTTCCGTGCCGCTGGGACGCACAAGGAACCAATAATCTTCTGCATCGACCCGTATCCCGTCAACGGTCACTACCCTTACCCCCTCCTTAGCACTATATTCCTCTATAAGTGCTCTTACTACTTGAAGAGCTTTCTCTCTTCGCATAGGAACCTTAATTTTAACAGCATAATATCGTGGCAGCTGTGCAAAGAGTTCGGATGCGCTTTTCTTCTCCCTGGCCATCATTTCGAGGAAAAGTGCAAGCGTCATTCCGCCATCTCGCGCCAAGAGATGCGGCGGGTAGATGAAACCACCGTTTTCCTCGAACCCAGCTACCCCGCCCTCCTCTAAGAGCTTATAGCTTATGTTTATTGATCCGACGGGTGTCCATTTGACCTCTATACTGGCTTCACTCAAGTACTCTTCCACAAGCCTACTACTTGATACAGCAGTATAGACTCTTCTCGGGGCATCCCTTAGCTTTGTCTCAGCCACATAGCGCGAAAGGAGTGCTGCTGTACGGTCACCCCACCACACTTCTCCTTTCTCGTCTATGAATATCGCCCGATCACCATCACCGTCATGCCCGACTCCAAGGTCAAGGCCCAGGCTCTTCACTACTACTGAAGCCTCTTGAAGCGAGGAGGGAGTAGGCTCTGGTTCTCGATAAGGGGTCTGCGATATATTGCATGCAATCGTATACGGCTTTACACCGATCCGCCTAAGTATCTCGGGGCTAGTTAGTGCTGAAACATTATTTGCGCAATCTACGAGAACTCGGAAACCTTTCTGCTTGATTAGTCCCTTATCGACTCTGCTTACTACGTCTCTTACATAGAGTTCAAGTACGTTATCGTCTATCCTTACCAAGTCATTTATTCGAGTCCATGGTACGTATCTGAAGCGTTCCTCAAAATAAATGTCTTCTATTTTCCGCTCAGTTTCTCTGTCAATCTCTATGCCCAGAGAATTAATGACCTTGATACCGTTATATTCGGGTGGATTATGGCTAGCAGTAATCACTACGCCAGCGTCATACCCTTGCTCCTTTACGGCAAACTGGAGGGCAGGTGTCGGCGCATACCCTGTCTTGCCTGCAAGGAATACCTCTACACCGCTCGCAACCAGGCCCGCAATCACAGCATTCATTATCATTTGGCCGCCTGCTCTGCCATCACGCCCTACTAGAATTCTTGAACCCTCGCCATAGTATGTCCCTATTGCAAGGCCTAGTTTGAGCGCAAGAATAGGGGTTAATTCTTGGTTAACGATGCCTCTAACACCGTCAGTACCGAAGAGTCTACCCAAAGCCTTCTCTCCAAAAGTTTCTGCAAAGACGAGGCTACATAAATAACACTAACCGTGTTATGGCATATGGGCCAGGCATCATAGAGTGATGAAGCTTGTGCTTCCTCGAGGAAATTTATGGTAATATGCCTCGATGCGTCATAGTGCTTTCTACAGGAGGTGGAGGAGATGTTGCAACAGCCCTACTATATGCGTACAAGATTGCAGAAGAGGGCTCTAGAGCCATAGTGGCAGCACTGCCGTGGGAAAGATACGTTAAGGACCCATGCCCGGGCCCAATAAAGCTCTCGGAAATAGCTTCAGCAACCACGTACAACGAGTATGCTTTGCTCCATAGGGGATGCATTGCGTACCGATGCGGCCGCGTTCTTGTACCAGCAGTATGCAAGGCAGCATTACTCTCGAACAATGTTGTGCCGATATACGCGGTGGACGGGTGGGGAGGAGAACTTGGAATACGTAGGGCAATCAAAGAGCTAAGTGTGCTGCATGGATGTGATTCCATCCTTTTAGTCGATGTAGGAGGAGATGTACTTGCCGAGGGACATGAGGAAGAACTCTGGAGCCCCCTTGGAGACTCTCTCGGGCTTGCAGCGGCAATAAATAGTGATCTTCCCTCAGCACTTCTAGTACAAGGGCCAGGAGCTGATGGCGAGTTATCGGATAAGCAATTATATAGAATCATCGCGGAGCTTGCAAAACGTGGCGCCTTAATGTGGGTAAGGGGGCTAAGTGCAAGGGATGCTGAAATCCTAGAACAAGTAACAAGTATAATACATACAGAGGCAGGCCGTATCCCCTTGCTTGCATTTAAGGGGTTCTATGGATGGTATGAGATACGGGGTGGCACTCGCCGAGTATGGATAGATGTATCTAAAGCGACGGCAGTTATTCTTCGAGCCGAGCACGTCTACAAGTTTTCGAAACCCGCGCAAATAGTTGCTGGGACTACCTCTCTATATGAGGCTAGGCGGCGACTCAATGAACACGGTGTTTATACAGAGCTTGACCTCGAAGAAGACATACACGTGTTAATAGAGCTTGGTGAACTAACTCCTCAAAAGCTCCTCGAGATCCGCGAGAAGTCGCGTTCATCGTTACGGCACGGTGGTAGAAGTGAGACGCTTGCTTATAACTAACGATGATGGTGCTGAAAGCCCTGGGCTCAGAATACTCTATGAAGCAGTAAAAGACCTTGGTAGAGTAGATGTCTATGTACCATCTAGCGCGAAGAGCGCGTGCGGCCATGGGATGACGCTGGGTAAGCCTATAAGAGCGGTAAAGAAGAAGCTGTGGGGTTCAAAAGAGGTAGTAGTTATCGATGGTTTGCCGTCAGATGCTGTATACATAGCTACTAGCATCAATGGGCTTTATGATGCAGTATTTTCCGGAGTGAATATAGGCGACAATACTAGCCTTCAATCAATACTCGCATCTGCAACGATTGGTGCAGCAGTACACGCTGCACTTATGGGTATGCCAGCTGCGGCATTCTCGGTAGAGGCTAGGAGCATGAATGATATTAAAGCCATGGACTATGCTGCGTTGGTGCGTATGCAGCGTGTTATAAGGCTTGTGGCCTCCTTCTTGACTCAAAAAATGCTTCCCCGTGGAATAGACTTGCTTAGCGTTAACTTTCCTCGGAGACTCACAAGCACGAGCAGAATAGTTGTGGCTCCTCCAGCCCGTATCCGTTTTAGACAAATAGCTAAAGAAGTAAAGAGAGATGAAAACGGCAAAGTCATATACTATTCTATTCAAGGCGAGGAGGAGGAGCCAGCTAAGGGAACAGATACTTATGAGTTAAAGCGCGGAAACATCGTCTTAACACCGATTTGTCTAGAGGGCGTTGCGAAATGTAACGCCATATCAATTCTCAAGCACGCTATGGAAGAATTAAATAAAATGATGTAGGGTGGGGCGTCTCAAAGGATTATGGCTTTAATACGGCTCAGAAGAATACGTAAGCAATCTGGGGGGGGTGGTGGCCCGGCGGACGAGATGAACCCGGATAATCCGGGCGATATGGCGCCGGGTCCGACCTCGGGTACATACCCGCACACAGCTTCTCTGATCAGAGGTAGCCGTGATGGAACAGCCTCGCTGCAGAATAGTTGCGACAAGGATAGAGGTAGGAGATAATATAGATCCACGTCTCTGCGAGGAAGCTTGTCCCTCAGAAGCATTACGCGTTAAGGATGGAAAACTTAGCATAAACGTCTCTGCATGTATGGTGTGTCTTGCATGTATGGCTATCTGTGGGCCTAACAATATACGTGTTGTCAGTGATTGGGTCTGCATGTAGTTATTATTTGACTAGAGGACTATAACATCATAGTGCTATTACTCGTTGTGCGGGGTGGCTTGCACAGCATGAACATAAATCTCTTGTTCGTTGATGTTTACATAGCTGAAGAAGACGAGGTAAAAGGGCCAGGATACATTCACCTATCCAATGGTGTTATAGATCATATAGGCGTAGGCTCTCCCCCCGAGGAGGCAGAGATAGCTGAACTTGTGCTTGGAGGCAGGGGCCGCATAGTTTTTCCCGGCTTCTGTGCCCCGCTTGTCTATCCAGAAGCCTATCTATTCAGGACGCTTAGGAGACCTCCAAGAGTATTTGATGATAAGCTCATCGAGTTCAGCAGATCGCTCAGCTCGGAAGAAGCATACTATTTATCGCTTATGGCGTTCTATGAGATGAGTTTGGCTGGGTACACGAGAATACTTGCTGTGTCTCCAAACGCTGTACCTGTTGCAAGAGCGCTAATCGAGAGCGGCCTCGAGGGCGCTATACTGCTGCCAATAAGTAGCTGCAATAATTGCAGTGAATCATATTTCGAAAAAATCCGTTCAGAAATAGAACAAGTCAGTGGCGGCGAACAAGTACGAGTAAAGCTAGGTGCCCTCATAATGCATAGTGAAGGAATAGTGTTACCTAGTTGGATGGAGCTTGTCTGTAAAGTAATGGATAGATCGGTAGCAATTTGTAATGGAATTAATGTTAGAGCGTATGGTCACGATATTCTCGGAGCTAGCGATGTCCCGGGACTTATCTATCCACACATCTCTCCAGGCCAAGTAATATTCGAGTATGGTGCCGAAGGATACAAGGCTTTGTCGCTCCGCTGCCACAAAATCATTGACACCGAGTATAGAGGCATAGAAAAGAATGAAAGAGCATACTTAGCTGTCTACGATATCTCTGAACCCCCCTCCTGGTTCCCCGAGACGAACTTAGCTAAGCCTTATGTACTTACACCAATAGCTACTGCTGAGACAGTCGTATCGGGAGGTAGACTAGTAGTTGATGGAGGCGAGCACTTGTTTATAGGAAGTAGTGCAACAGAGAAAGCTTCTGATGTACTATCCAATATACTCAAGAGAATTAATCTATAATCATGCTATAGTTGTTGCGATGATTTGGGTCCTGTGATAGTTAAAAACAAGATTGTATCGGGGAGGACCAGGAGCTTCTCCTATTCCAGGTTCCTTGATGTTATTCCGCGCTCTACGCGCTTCGCGCCAAGCATCTTTACTATGTAGTCGAATGCGCTGTCGGGATCAGTGTGTTTTCCACAACTATATACATCGACTGTCGCAAAGTGGTATTCGGGCCAGGTGTGGATTGTGATATGGCTTTCAAGTACTATTGCGACGACGCTTACGCCCTCTCCTATTTTCCAGCTTTTGACGTCTAGGAGCGTCATGTTTCCAATGCGTGCTGCCTCGATTACTATTTGTCTCAGCCTCTCTTCGTCTCTTAGAATTGCTTCGTTGCATTCGTAGAGGTTACCGTAAACGTGTCTTCCATATACCTTGGGCTCGTTATTGTTCGCTATGTTTCCTATGTTTCTCAGTGTTGCAGCTTCCATATGACCCCCCTCCGGCTATAGGGGGGGTTATTTTTATAGCCTTTAAGAGTTACCCCCCGGGTCTTAGAGTCTCTCATGGGTACACGGTAGTATTTCATGTCTGATTAGTTGGTTTTATGATAATTAGTAATATTTTATTTAATTCGTAGTAATTGTTATTATGGTGTTTACAAGCCGAAGCCTTATCTACGTTGCATTATATCCTCTCAAAATAAGGCTATGGGCCTTTCTAGAGGAATGAAATAAGATTAACCCGTATGCAGAAGATTTGCCGCGGGAGAGGTTAAGGACTCATGGTCATAATGCAAATCTTTACTAAGACGAGTAAAGGAGACGTTTCAACCCATGCACTCGTTACAAGCCTTGAAGAAGTATACGAAAGAGCTCTTAGCTATCTCAACAATGTTGTTGAGCGAACTGGTAGGCCAGGCTTTCGCGTAGCTACTGGCGAGTTCCATAGAACACGTCTCACAGTAGTACTTCACCCTATAGGTCCCTCAGCACTTGCGATACTCTTAGAGGAGCTAGCCCGCTTGGGCACAGATGTGGTTCTATACCTTGACGCGGCGACAGCTCTTTCGCCCAAAGTTGATATCGGTAGCGTTATCCTGGCTACGGGGGCCATAAAGGGTGATGGTGTGTCAAAGGCTTATGCCCCTCTAGAGGTGCCCGCAATACCGAGCCATGAGCTGTTTCACCATGTTCAGCAATCGCTCGAGGTTCATGATATCAAAACTATACCCGGTATTGTGTGGAGCGTTGACACATTCTACCTTAATGGGGGGGCGATAGAAGCGTCAATGAAGACGTATAGTAGGCTCGCTGTCGCCATGGACATGGGAACAGCGACCCTCTTCACTGTTGCTATGACTAGAAAACTCCAAGCGACCTCTGTTCTGGTGGTTGAATCAAGCGTACCGAAGGGCGTAGAGCGCGGAGCTATTTACTCCGAAGAGGAGGAATACGAGACGCTTCATCAGAAAATATTTAGCGTTATAGATAAGCTTGTGAAGCCATTGCTTGAGGCACTATCTTTGCACATGGAGCACGTAAAGGTATCCAAAGCCGCAACACAGATTGAGGCAACAACACCTTAGGCATCAGCAATAAGCAACGTCTACCGAGGGATACAGTATGGGGAAGGAGATGTCAGCAGCAGATAGGGCATTGCGTCTTATCGATGAGAGTATGGAATTATTAGAGCTGATAGAGAAGGATGTTGGCGTCATAGCTTCAAGTGCGGCAAAGGACCAAGTTCCGAGCAAGGGGAGTATATATTCGCTCTACACGCTCGTAGTTAAACTTAGAGACAGACTTACACAGCTCAGGCATGAAGTATACAATGTCTATTCTCTTGAACCTGGTATTGACGACTAAGTGGTGCACTAGAGAATGAAAGGAAGACCTCTTCGCCCGCTAGGTATCACAATAGTCTTTTCCAAAACTGCTGGATTCCTTGGATCATTGAGCTTCCTTGCATTTCTTGCCTCAGTTGTTCTCTCCAGCTCGCCTGAGACCTCCTTGGCTCTCTGGGTTCTCTTCGCTGGATTTGCGGCTGCATCAATTTATCCTCCAAGCTTAGCTGCTTCAAGACTGATTAGTATACTTAGAAGTCTTGACAAGAACATAGCTCTGCGTCCCTCATTCACGCCTCTGACTGCTGCTTTTGCAGTGCTGGCTGCCCCGCCGATCGCACCGCTTGTCGCCTATAGCATGCTGTTATCGATGCTTAATGTAATCGATAAACTAGCAGTCAACTATGATATCAATATAGAGGATTTAATAAGGCGCTTGCCCGGCGATGCCTTGTCGCCCAAGTTTTTTGTCGCTTCAAGCATCATACCTATAGTGTTGCCGCTCGCAGTAACCATGTATTGGAGGAACATTTTCTCCGCATCTTGTGCAGTCTTTGACTCATTGCGACACAGAGGGTTTTGGGACAAGCCATGCACGCTTGATTTCATAGAAATAATGATCTGGTCCCAGCCTTACAGTCTCGCCTTCGACTCTAAGCTCCTTGCGGAAAAGTGGAGCATCAAGGACTAGTGTCTCGGCCTCACCTCCCTCAAATGCAGGGTTGAATCTATATTTCTTTGCAAGAGAGATTATCATTTCAACAGTTTTCTCGTCAAGGATCTTCCCTACAAGCCAGCCCGGTAAACCGTATGCTTGCACACTCGTAACCATTACCTTGAAGCCTTCGCGCACTAAGCCCCTCATGTACTCTTCTTGGTTTATTCTCCAGAGGGGAGTAAAGCTCTTGAGACCATTCTCTTCAGCGGCTATCGCAAATCTAAGCCTCTGATAATCACTCAGCAGTGCCCCAGAGACTATTGCTTCACAGCCCTTCTCAGCAACCAGCTTAAAGGCATCAATCAGTGAGGCCTCCTCATCCTCCCTAGATGAGTATACGACATAGTCAACTCCTAGAGCCTCGCTCTGGAGACGTGCAACCCATATGTTTGGGTAGTGGAATAGCATGCTTTCCCACTGCTTTGCAGGCTCTATTATCAGTGTGCAGCAGAGTTCGAAGCCGTGCATGACTGCCCAGTGCAATGCATATATGCTATCCTTGCCACCGCTCAGCATAGCGCATACTCGCATGGAGCACACCATGACACTAATCGTATTTATCTAGTCTAGTTGTCTGCCACTAATCGGGTTTTAGGTAATGAGTTCTAGGAAAAACAAGGCGACGAGAGATAGCAATGTGGCAACAAGCCTACGAGCACTTGGCTATGAACTAGTTGAGTGGACAGATGAAGGACAGGAGCCTGAAAAGACAAATACCAAGTTCGCAGATGTTGTCCCAGAGCTTTCTAGCCACGAGAAAGGCTCATTAAATCTCTATAAGCATCAGCTCGAGACGATCAAGGCGCTCGAGGACGGGCGGAACGTCATACTTACAGCGCGCACGGGCTCCGGGAAGACAGAAGCATGGGCATTGGCCGCCCTTCGTAACAATTGGCACGTCTTGGCAATATATCCGACGCTTGCACTGGCAGCGGATCAGATCAAAAGACTTGAAACATATTATTCAATGAGTGGACGCGGAAAAGTAGTAAGAGTTGATAGGCCAAGTATAGGTAAACGTCAGCGGGACAAGCTTCTCGCCGAAATCCTTTCCGCGAAACTAGTTGTAACGAATCCAGCATTCCTATTAGCAGAGTTAAAGAGAATAGCTATGTCTCCTCATCGTGCGTTACTCGAGGACTTCTTGGCGAAATTAGACCTTATAGTTGTAGATGAACTCGACTTCTATGGCGCCCGTAGTGCGCACTTGATATTGTCGATGATCGAGCTAATAGCCAGATACATAGCGTCAAAGCCTCCCCGCGTTGTAATACTCTCTGCTACACTCGGAAACCCCGAAGAGCTAGGTAAAATGCTATCAAGCATAACTGGTAGAGAAACCAAGATAGTTCACGGAAAGCCCTTCAAGACACCGAACAGAACCATAATAGTTCTAGGCAAGGGTGTTGACTCGCTACTAAACTATATACGAGCATACTCAAGCATAATCGCCTCTCGAGCAAAATGGATCCTCGACATTGCCTTCAACGAGGAAGAGCTAAGAGAGCACTTGTACGAGATATATGAGGCTCTTGAAGCAATAGGTTTGCGTCCGCCTAGACCAGGTTTAGACTCAGTAGAGATTCTTCAAGCTGTTCTCGAATCCGCAGAAGAAGGCTTTGTGACCCTAGTGTTTACGAAGAGTATACGTATGGCTGAGAAGCTATACCGTGGCCTCCTCGAACGCTTACCAGCAGACCAACAAGGCCTTGTAAAGATACACCACCACCTAGTCCCTAAGGATGTTAGGGAAAGGATCGAGGAAGAGGCCCGCCGCGGGAAAATACGCATGATAATAACTGTCCGAACACTTGCACAAGGCATAGACATCGGTAACGTCAATCGTGTAGTGCACATCGGTTTACCCGTAGACCTTAGAGAGTATATGCAGAGAGAGGGAAGAAAAGGTAGAAGAAAAGACATCGGAATATCTGAGACAATTGTTGTGCCTTCAGGGCTTTGGGATAGAAAACTGCTTGAAGCAGGAAGCTCGGCTCTAAAGCAGTGGCTAAGTCTCCATCTCGAAAAACTATTTGTAAACCCATCCAACACTTATGCAGCAATATTCAAAGCTCTATGGAAGCTCCTTCACGGAGACCAGTTATCTGGCAACGAGTTAGCGGTAGTGAAGCAACTAGGCCTAGTAGAGGAGTACGGCACGTTAACCGGTAAAGGTCTTGGGCTCAGTGATAAAGGTAGGAGATTTTGGAACGACATCGGATTCTATGAGCATGGTCCGCCCTATGGGTACAGAAAAGTATTGATACATAGGGGTGTCGAGAAGCTCCTAAAAGGAGAAGAGGCCTCACATAGAGATGCCATAGAGAAGTACCAACCAGGAGTATATGACTCAATGACGGAAGCCCTTGTCGTCGGCATTAGTCCCCGTGAGCTAAGAATCTACGAGGAATATCCATCTGAGGCCGTAGAAGAGCATGACTGGCTTGCCAGGGCCTATCACCGATATATTGACATTAAGCGTGGATGGGGCGAGCACCCATCGTTCGAGAACGATCTGCGCTACGGAAGAATAAGCACATATGTAGCCCTTAACGTCAAGGCCCCGCTTAACGGCTTTGGAGAGCTAGTAGAAGAACCCATTGATGTAGAATGGTTTATTGAGAGCCGCCGTCCACGTCTATTGTCGCGTGGTGGCTCTGTGCGAGTCTACCACGATGTTGCTGTAGTTGAACTCAACTCACCAGTAGCCGGGAGATATCGTGATTTTACTTATGGCTATGTGGTAGAAGCCCCGGGAGATATCACGGCGGAGGATATTAGACTTGGCCTCGCAACGCTAATGGTTTATCTCCGGCTCGACCCGGAGTATGCCGTGCCTCTGGGGCTAATACAGTACAGAGTAGTAACGGCGGGCTCAATGAAGCTTGTCCACTTATGGGAGCGCGAGGCTGCCGGGCTTCTCGAGAAGATAGAATGGCTGCAGGTATCAAAGAAGCTAGAAGACTATGCGTTGCCAACTATATTTGTCCCCATGATGGCCGCCATAGATCCCGTCTCGGCGCTCCGCGTTATTAGAGGCGAGGTTCTGCCAAGTGATGCTCGTGCACTCGCAATCCGTGTAGCAAAGATACTTGGAGGAAGCATGACACTTAGGGTAGCAGGGCTACGCATAGAGTTTCCGAAGCCTAGTCCAAGCCACGGGCTTGCATCAATCTATGTGCTATACGATAGTGTTCAGACGGATAGAGGAAACTACGTGGTCGCGGCTATTGCGAGCTATGATGGCGAGAAGGAGGAAGTCTCCTCGATTGCAGCGCCGTTATCTCTTGACACGTCATCAAGACTCTCACAAATAGTGCTCGCTCACTTGGATAAGCTACTCTCTAGGGGATTCAAGATAGCGTATTATGGCTCCGAGCAAAGGAACTTGCTGATTAGGATGCTTGCGGCGAGCTATAGTGGGGTAATGGTGCTGCGTGGTGCCGAATCCGAGGGTAGGCTTATTGATATTGCTCAGAGGCTTTCGAGCCAGGTGGGAGACATTGCTCTTTTATCATACGTGGAGCCGCGGCTTCGGGGAGTACTCGATAATATAATGAAGGCTCATGTGCGTAAAGACGTAGAGTTATTGGAGAAGATGTACGTGGAAGCTGCGAGGCTGCTTGCTAGGGCGATATATAAGCTATTCCTCGCGCTAGAGAAGGGCCGTATAGAGCGTGCTAACAAGAAAGATAGAGGGGCTCATTAAGAATAAGTGCATCGAAAATCCTGCGTGCAAGAGCATTTATAACTATGTCTGCAACAGAGCCCGGTCCTTCATGTCTAAGAATGTTTTCGAGCTCGGCTTCTGCGCTCCTATCGCCCTCTGCGGCTCTCTCCCATAGGCTTCGCAAAGTTCTTCCAAGCTTTCTCTTTAACAAGAAGTCATCGAGCATTGATGCGAGCAAGTACGTTGCTCTCTTAGTAGCAATGGTGAGGCAGGGAGTTTCTCCCAGTATTGGAAGCGCTAAGCCGAAACTTAGCGAGAACATGGTGTGCGCATCGAATGAGACGGGGTCGTAAAGGGAGGCAAGTTTAATCAGTTCTTGAAATGGTGGAAGCCCGCCTACGTCTATGAGGGGTTGTGAAGCGTCTGGTAAGCCGCTCCACGAGAGCCTGCCGAGATAGCTTGGAGTAAGCAGTCTTAGCGAGTCATAGAAGTACTTTGTCCCTGCTCTTCCACAGAGGCTGAGGACGTAGACTGTTGAGCCAGCAACGTGGTCAATGCTTATCTTCGCATATTTTTCAAAGGCATAACCTAGCGCGGCCCCCTGTAAAGCTAGCAAGAGGGATGATCCTAGCCCAACGTTGCCCCACCGCTTCATATGGCGTATAGCCTTATTCCAGCACCTACACCAGGTACCTGAACGAGAGAAGAGGTGCGCTAGTTTAGCGCCCTCTTCGCAACTACATAGGCACATCTCGTACGCTATTGGAGAATAGGCAGCAAAACCTACAGGATCCAAGTCCGGCCTCGGCTTAGAGAAGCTCGATAGCCCGGGTCTAGGCACAGCAGCATCGATAATAACACTGATTGAGCATGCATGTGCATACGCGCGGCAGATGCTTCGAGGCCTCATTGCTTCTCCCATACTAGTTCTCCGCCAACAATCGTTGCGTCAATCCGGAGCCCTGGGAGATCTTCTACGTCAACTTCTAGCGGGTCTTCAGACAATATAGCCAGGTCGCCAAAGCATCCAGGCTCAAGGCAGCCTGCGCGCGGCTCGCCAAGCACTTGCGCCGAACCGGCCGTGTATAGGTGGAGCGCCGTCTCTGGGTCAATAGCCTCCTCCCTCGTATACGATAGCAATGATCCACGTGTCACAGCAGCATATACGCCTTCCAACGGGTTTAGAGGCTCTACCGGTGCATCGCTAGAGAAGCCGATTACTATGCCCTTGTTAAGCATCGACCTAAACGGGTAGAGCCACCTAGTTCTCTCTCCGAGCCTCTCGTGTGCCCACCAATCGCTTATCAGGAAACGCGGCTGTACAGCCACACGTATGTTCATCGAGGACAGTTCTTCCAGTACATCGGGTGGAGCAAGGCTTGCATGCTCAATTCTGCAGCCGCAGTCACTCATTCGGAACCCCTTTATGGCCTCAAGTATTGCCGCATCCCCGATCGCGTGAGCCGCGACGTCAAGCCCCCATTCCTTAGCCTTCCTTGCTACCTCGGCTACTTCGGGGGCTCTTAGGAGAGGCCTGCCTTTGTTCCCTGGGTCATCGCTGTATGGTTCTCTGAGCCACGCGGTTCTCGCGCCTAGGCTCCCATCCATGTATATCTTTACGCCGCTTATTCTGAAGAAGGGGCCTCCGAAGACCGGTACAGCGCCAATAGAATAGAATTTATCGAAAAGTTCTTTCGATATATACGCCCTTACACGTATTCTTAGCAGGCCCATGTTCCATGCAGAAACGAGGCCCCTAAACGCGTGCTCGTCGACATCCATAGTTCCAATCATTGTTATGCCGTGCTTGAGTGCCTCGTTTACACCCTCTATGACGAGCTTTAGCGGGTCGAGACTCTTAACTGCCTCTCGGTACGCCCTTTCGGCCAGCTCCTCAAACACTATTCCAGTGGGCTCTCCATTGCAGCCCCTATCTATTAGCGGCGAGCTTCTATCGTCTAGGAGCCCAAGCCTCTTCATGGCCTCAGTGTTGAGCACGGCAGCGTGGCCACAGACCCTCATCAATATTACAGGCTTGTCGCTGACCACTTCGTCTAGGTCAAATCTAGTAGGCCATGTTCCCATTCTCTCTTGGTCCCAGCCACGACCAATAATCCATTCACTGAATCTCTTCGACTCCTTCGAAACCCTTGCAAGAAGGTCATCAAGGCTCTCAACATCGTTGAGCTTTATCGAGTACTTGTAGAGACCGATACCTTGCACGTGTAGGTGAGCGTCAACGAAGCCAGGGAGGGCAACACCATCGAATTCGTAGAGTCGTGGGCGTCCACAGCTAGCTGAGCGTGCAAGATCACGGGCTATTTGCGCAGCCTCTGTAGCTTCGCCGGCATAGACGACTCTGCCGTTAAGCACTACTATTGACTCAACATACTTCGTTGGCTTAAAAGAGGTATAGATCCGTCTTGCGCGTATAAGAGAAGGACATTCGTGCATCATTAGTGAAGCCCCGAGTAAATCCGAGAAGGGGATATCCTAATCAGCCTTGCTACTAAAGCTCCTCACACTATTGACTAGTTCGCCGAGAACCCAATATAAGGGGAGACATGGCTCCAGCTATCTAAGAGGACGGAGAGAACAAAAGAAAGTGGATAGAGCCGGCCGGTGCCAGCTATGCCCATGTGCATAAGGTGCGGACGAGAAACAAGTATACTCATTGATGGGAGGCTCTGCCCTGACTGCTTCTTAGACCTATACGGATTCGGTGTTGCACCGAAGAGGCTAGAGGTCACAGTGTGTCCAAGGTGCGGTAGCTACAAGTTCCAAGGAAGATGGTTCCCCTCCTCCGGGGATCTTGAAGACGTTGTCGCCTTGGTTTTCCAGGCAGCTTTCAAGCCGAACGAGTATACCGAATACTATCGCGTAGAAACAGTAGACATAGACTATGAGAACGAGAAAGCGATAGTAACTGTTGTGGGCAAGCTAAGGGGCGACGACAAAGAGCGCAGCATGACGTATGCCGTTGATTTGAGGATAAAGAAGCAATTATGCCCAGTGTGCATGAGGAAAGCCTCTGGTGCACCCACAGCAATAATCCAGGTCCGGAGCCATAATGGCCGTCTCGGAAGCGAGGAACGATTGCTCGTAGAAGAGCTCCTCGCAGACCTGGACTCCGGGCTCCAAGAAGCAATCATATCAACTAACGAGGTTAAGGAAGGACTCGACATAAACCTGTTAGACCAAAACATTGCAAGGGTTATAGCAAATAGGTTTAGAAGCAAACTCGGCGCCCTGATTAAGGAGAGCCATAAACTCATAACGCAGAGGCGTGACGGGAAACGAGTAACAAGGCTCACCCTCTCTGTCCGCCTCCCCTTCTTCACGCCCGGCGCACTGATAGACTATAAGGGAGGCCTTGCCCGCGTCGAAGAAATAGACAAAGGCTACGTGATCATCCGGCTCCTCGGCACAAATAAGTACAAGAGGCTAAGAGTCGAGGAAGCTTGGAAAACACTTCAGAAGCCAAAACACATAGAAAGATCAAATGTAGTGATTGCAGCACTAGAGCCCGGCTGGATACACTTGCAAGAAACAAGCGGCGCATACAACTACATTGAAATCCCAAAGAGAGACGTCCTCGTCGAGGGCAGCATAAAGCCCGGAACCGAGGCGACACTAATCAAGTACAACAACAAGTACTACATAGTGGGCAAAAACAATTGAATAAGAGCAAGAAAGAGCTACATTACTCCGTGGACGTTTCTTATCTTCTTTCTCTCCTCGTCTAGAACTTGCATCACTTTCTGCACTTTCTCATTAGGTAGCTCTTCCTCCCTATCCCGCCTATCATCAACAGTAACAACAGTTACTATCCTCGTAACACCCATACTGTAAAGCTCGTCATGTACCTTGCGAATAATTGCTCCTATCTCGCTAAGATCACGAACATGAATAACGGTATTGTCTGGGGTAACTATAGGGCTATATCCTTCTGCCTCAAGGAGCGCGACGACTCTCGCAATATATCTTGAAAGACTAGTTCCTACTCCAATAGGTATGACCTTTAGCGCAACCGTTGGCATAGAACACGTTACCTCCACAACAGTATAGAATATGTTAGGACTGCTACTAAAGGCAAACGATAATCAGCTGTAAACACATTAAACCCTAGCATGCTACTAGCAAAAACCGAGCAGGTGCTGACTACAGCCGAGGCCGAACACCCGGATGTGGTACAACACCTAGGCTGAGCCTCTCCGCATCTTCCCTCTCTTCAAGCAGGGCAATGAAATATCTGATTAGCAAATTGCTATAACAATACGTAGAATCACTATATAAATCAGTGACGGCTCACTTTACGACCCAATCGGCGCCTAGGATTGATAAAATGAGATACTTAAGCATTGTCTACCTGCTGGCTATCCTGGTTATTATCATTGTATCATCTAGCTATATGTATATAGGCATAACGGAGAGCAATGACGAGGCATCATTGACTAGCCCGACAGAAATAGTAGTTTGTCCGGAGCTAAGCATGTTTACGAACGCGCTGACAACATCTTCTGATGGTCGTGTTTATGCCGTGAATTCTAGTCCAGATGCTTGTGTTAGGGAAGCTTTTAGCCTTATTGGGTCTAGAAGGATGAATCTAGAAATAGACAGAGATAAACAATATTACGTAAGCAAGATACAAATGTACATAGAAAAGAGTAGCTTGAACTCGTCAATACGAGACATAGTTATTCATATTAAAGTACATCAACTAGTAGTCTATGATAATGATACAGCCCTTCTACTGGTTAGTGTACCAGCATCATTGATTCCCAAGCTCGTTTCAAATAAGGAGGCAACCAGTATCATGATAGCTGCACTAAAATACGCCCTAAAAACTGATCTTCACAATATAGCCATCATATATTCTTCTCCTAACCTTCAACTTGCTCTGGAAAAACTAACCATAGGGCTACAAGACCTTGTTGAGAAACATGTTGTTATCAGTATAGGTTGTACCGGCGGCATCCTAGTGGTAGGAGTACTAGAGGATAGGCTCAAAGAAGTTGGCGGTATACAGAACTTCGTCGATCTTGTGGCAAGCTTGTTGCCGGAGGACTCTTGGGCTGTTGTAGTTGTAAACAAGAAGCTTCCGACTGTTACATTATTGATAGGTACTGAGACTCTTAGTAAGCCTAGTCACAGTAAGCTGGTCCAAACTGTTGCAGAAACATCTATCGAAAGTCATGTAACTGCTACAAATAGTACGACTAACATAGAAGCTGCTCAATCAAGCATAACTGTTGAAAGAAGCATAGAAATCATCAGCAATAATAACGCTAACCATAATCCTAATATCACAACTAATCAGGCTGGTAGCGGAAAAGACATTATTCATAGCGGATATGTGCTTCTGCTAGCAGTTCCAATAATTGCTATTACTGCTATTATTGTATTACTTCGTCACTAGTAAGCATTGATTAACCCGACCATTACTAAGACATCTCTGCTCATTCAGAGAATTGAAGCTACAACAATAGGACGTTGCCGCTAAACATCGAAAAGCTAGCCTTATGATTCCTAATTTTTCATATTAGGCTTTATCCTTAGCCTCTCTATTCATTGTGTATCATCATTGCTGATACCATGTTTTAAGCCAGTAATTGGTATGCCTTAGGATTGTTGATTACCTTATCGGGACGTAGAGGTTAACCTCGTTTAGTCTTTTTAGAACTCTTGGACTTGTTTCATTTTAGTTGATAAACATTAGGCAATTAGAGCTTGGAAGGCCATAAGAAGCGTAAGAGAAGGTTTTGTATGGGGGTGGTGGACCGGCCGGGATTTGAACCCGGGACCTCTCGGGTGCAAGCCGAGCGCTCTTCCAGGCTGAGCTACCGGCCCATCCCGTGTACGGGATTCTCCTCGTTGTAGGTGCTTCCTCTACGGGGTCGTTTATATGTTTGTTTTATGATTCTTGAAAGTTTTTGGGTTATGTTTTTGTTTTCCCCCTTATTTGAAAGGACTAATATTATATAGGGTCTGTGTGTTTGGGGAGAATGGCGGATTAGGTACTGGTCTTGTGCTAGGGACGGCCAGTAAAACATTATGTAAACAGTAAGCGTGATTGTGGGGTGATGTGTCTCGGTACAGATTCCTCTTGACTATGTCTGTGTCAAAAGCGGTGTGCTGTGTCCTAGGTGCCAGAGTCTTATTGATACTGGTGTTGTCCAGGATTTCGAAGTGGAGATAATGAGGGCACTGATAGAGCTTGAGGAGAATGAGGGAATACAGATACTCAAGAAAGCGACGTACTATAAGTCATACCTAGTAGACAACGATATGGTAATCATCGTTATGGATCTGGGTGTTGGTACAAGTGTGCCGGTCTTTAGCCGCTATGCTCGCCAGATAGAGCAGCGGCTCCGGGAAAAGCTCGGTAAGAGAGTAAAGATTATACCAAGGGCTAACGATGTTAGAGGATTAGCGATGCACCTTCTTTACCCTGCTCGCATACTCGGCGTTAATACTCTCTGGTTGCCGGATGGGAGCATAGAGTACGTTGTTAGAATTCCTCGTAGCGATGCTCGCCGGCTGAGCAAGCACAGAGAGATGTACGAGAAGATATTGTCGGAGATATTGCGAAAACCGGTGCGTATAAGGCCAACCTAAAGTCCATCAGGTATTTTTACAAGCTCTCTCAACACAATTGTAGCATACATTCCATGTTCTAGGCTGAATTCAATCAATACTTTTCCATCAGCGAGCTTCCTGGCTTGGAGCCCTTCTGGCTTCATGTATACTGGTCTCCAGTAGGGTCTTGAGCGCATTGATTTATGTAAGGGCTTTGAGATTTCTTCCTCGCTTAGCCCTATATCGTCTAGAACGCTTCTTAGCAATTGCCTGGCCTCGCCTTCTACGCCTATCTTATACCCTATGCCTGGCACTGGGGCATAGACTCTGTTACCGATGATTCTTTCTCCGCTCAGTTTCTCATTAATTCCGACTCCTTTCTCTATGCGTTTCGACAAGTAGAGGTTGTAGATGAATGCTTGTAGGGCTGAGAAGTACACCGAGTATATACCTTTAGGCAGTTTCTTAACAAGGTCGCTGAGGCATCTTGATTCTGAGGCCACAGTGAATTCGTATAGCTTGGAACCGATACAAGCTTCAGGGCTCCAGCCTACTAGTCTGCAACGAATACTCTCCGGGTCCTCATCAGGATAAGGAGAGTTAATCATCTCGTCAGCATAGTCTACATAGTTACCCAGTAGGAGAGCTATTCCGAGTAGATGCGTGTTCGGCCTTCGTGTGCCGAATCTTTGATATCCATAGTAGTTGGGAAGGAGCTTCTCTCGAAGATCAATTATTTTCTCGACTATTTTGTCGGGGCTGTTGAGAGGTTCTAGTATTATCCAAAAACGGTTGCCTTCTGGTGGTCTCTCTTTGCACACATCGGTGCGCCCTATAAGCCTTGCCCAGATATTTCTTAGGTTAACGTGTCTGGGGGGGTCACCTTTGCACGGGATGCATACATATTGTGTTGCTGTTGCATCGGTATCCTTTAGCCCGAAGAACCTTGGTCTTCCTCTAATATGGTTTCTAAGGGCTTTTGCAAGCATGGCGACAGCTGCATGAGTTGAAAGACCCCTTTTGGCGACGAGGTATACACAGAAGCTGCCCTCGTCCCTCAGGAAAAAGCTTGGTGCTATCTCGCGGACAATGAAACTTCTCTCTCGAGGTCTAGCTATTCTGGCTACCGGTTTCCCGTCTAGCACTATGTACTTGAGCCCTAAAAGATAATCGAGGCTCCAGGGAGAAGGGCGAAAATAATCCAAAATTGCACACCACGTATTCATAGGAGTTTCAACTTGCCGGTAACTCTATCAACAAGTCTCGCTGGCGCCGGCCCAACAGCTGCAGCAGTCAAAGTATTGGGCGGTAATTCGGTACGCCCAGCATCTCTTATCAGCGATGCAGGCAATCCTAGTCGCCGCGCCTCCTCATAGATCTCGAGGAGCTCTCTCTCACTATTGACTTTAAGTACTACTTTTTTCTGCCCCTCAGCCCTCCATCTCTTAAGCCACGTTGTCCAAGTAGGATTACCGCTTTCTAGAACCAATAATACTGCCTCTACGGCTGCGTGGGCTGCCTGGGCAGCTGCTTTACCTTTGCTCATCTTTATATCGGCCCGCAGTACTATTGCTTGTTTATATTCCTCTGTCTCCGAGGCCAAGCTATGTTCCCGGTATGGCGGGATACGAGCATAACTCTAATAATTAGCCCTCTCCTAGCTGAGGGCCCGGGGTGCACTGCTAAGTTGGCGCTAAGCCTTGAAGTCCCACGTAGGCCTAGCATAGTAGAGGCAACAAAGCTACCAGTATGCACTAGCTGTGGTAGGCCAATACCTCCGTGGGAAAAGGCAGTCGCGTTTGTCTGCCCTAACTGCGGCGAAGTAATAATTTGGAGATGTGCACGCTGCAGGAAGATGGGCGTACCCTATAAGTGCCCCAAGTGTGGTTTTGAAGGACCCTAACAACAATGGTATTGAATACATAAGAGTGGAGGGAACAAGAATGGCAAAAGTACTAGTCGTAACAACCGTATACCCATCAAGCACAGATATAGACCTAGACCAGCTAGTTGAGAAGATAAAGTCACAGCTGCCAAAGGACTACTCAATAACAAGGTACGATAAGGTGCCAATAGCGTTCGGGCTCAATGCCCTCAAGCTATACATACTGATACCCGAGGAAAGTGAGGGAGGTACTTCAAAACTAGAGGAAATATTGCAAAACGTTGAGGGTATTGAGGAAATAGAAATAGAGGCAGTGCACCGCATATCTGAGTATTAAGATAGTGGTAAGATAGTGGAACACAACTTTTTCGCTCCCATCGAAGCCCCTATAATTCATCAAGCTGCAATTCCTCTAGCAAGTCCTTGCTTACACAATTTCGGGCATTCTGTTCTTGTTACTAGGGGGAACCGGGGAATCAGTCCTTATTAGTCCTTGTTTGGAGGGTAGCTACACAGATAAACGGCTAGGCAGAGTGCCTAGCTTCTGGGATTAGTATCCCGCTATATACCTCTGTAGACGAAGTCACAATGTTAACTAAATTAGTGGCTAAGAGTAAAAGAGCTAATGCTTAGGAGCATAGGTGGGTAAAGATATGGCGATCACCGGGTCGCGGAGGAGGAAGGAGATCGTACTAAGAGTTGCTGAAGCGAAGCAGCGTGATGTTGGCAAGGGAAAGGTGCGTATTGACCCCGACCTCCTAAAGATGATAGATGCTGAGCCAGGCGATGTCGTCGAAATAGAGGGTCGGAAGAAGACTGCAGCCATAGCGCTTCCAGCGTATCCTGAGGACAGAGGATCAGATATTATCCGCATGGACGGCCTTATAAGGAAGAACGCGGGGGTCAGCATTGGAGACAAGGTCATAGTGAGAAAGGCCGAGGTAAAACCAGCAGCACTAATGAAGCTAGCGCCAGCAAACTTCTCAATAACCATAGACGCTGGATTTGTTAACTATGTTAGAAAGAAGCTCATAGAATACCCTGTTGTTGAAGGCGATACCGTACTAATACCAGTGCTGAATCAGTCCATACCGTTTGTTGTTATCCAGACAAAGCCTCAAGGAGTAGTCGTAGTAACATATGACACTAATATCGTGGTGCTTGAGAAGCCGGTAGAACAGGGTAGGATTCCGCGAGTAACCTACGAAGACATTGGTGGAATGAAGGATATTATCCAAAAGGTAAGAGAACTAGTAGAGCTTCCATTGAAGCACCCAGAGGTATTCAAGAGGCTTGGCATAGAGCCTCCAAAGGGTATTCTCCTCTATGGCCCGCCGGGTGTTGGTAAGACGCTGCTGGCGAAGGCAATAGCTAATGAGACAAACGCTTACTTTATTGCCATTAACGGTCCGGAGATAATGAGCAAATACTATGGTGAGAGCGAGCAAAGGCTAAGAGAAATATTCGAAGAGGCAAAGAAGCATGCTCCAGCAATAATATTCATAGACGAGATAGACGCGATAGCGCCTAAGCGAGACGAAGTCATAGGTGAGGTCGAGAGGAGAGTCGTTGCACAACTGTTAGCTCTAATGGATGGGCTCGAGAGCAGGGGCGAGGTAATAGTCATAGCTGCAACCAATAGGCCAAATGCTCTTGACCCTGCACTGCGCAGGCCGGGAAGATTTGACAGAGAGATAGAGATCCCGTTACCTGACAAACAGGGTAGGCTCGAGATATTGCAAATACACACTCGCAACATGCCGTTAGCCGACGACGTAGACCTTGAGCGACTCGCTGAGATGACCCGCGGATACACGGGTGCAGACCTTGCAGCGCTAGTCAAGGAGGCTGCACTGCACGCTCTCCGCCGCTACTTGCCAAAGATAGACTTGAGCGAGGACAGGATACCGCCAGAAGTACTCGAGGAAATGGAGGTAAGAATGGAGGACTTCATGTCTGCCCTCCGCGAAATAGTGCCAAGCGGCCTAAGGGAGATCTATATTGAGGTTCCTGAGGTTCATTGGGAGGATATTGGTGGGTTGGAGGATGTTAAGCAGCAGTTGCGCGAGGCAGTAGAATGGCCGCTCAAACAGCCAGAGATATTCAGAAGAATGGGGATCGAGGCACCCAAGGGTATCTTGTTGTTTGGTCCTCCTGGTACTGGTAAGACTATGCTCGCTAAGGCTGCTGCAACAGAGAGCGGAGCCAACTTCATAGCAGTAAGAGGACCAGAAATACTAAGCAAATGGGTAGGAGAATCAGAAAAAGCAATTAGAGAAATCTTCCGCAAAGCAAGGCTCCACGCACCTGCAATTATATTCTTCGACGAGATAGACGCAATAGCGCAGACGAGAGGCTTCTACGACACCAGCGGCGTGACATACCGCATAGTAAATCAATTGCTCGCAGAACTTGACGGAATAGAACCGCTGACTAATGTCGTGGTTATTGCTGCTACTAATAGGCCTGATATCCTCGACCCGGCGCTGCTAAGGCCAGGAAGATTCGACAAGATAATTTATGTGCCGCCTCCGGACAAGAAAGCAAGACTAGAAATACTCAAAATACACACAAGAAAGATGCCATTAGCAGAAGACGTAGACCTAGAACTATTAGCGCTAAAGACTGAAGGCTATAGTGGCGCCGACCTTGCAGCTCTCTGCCGCGAGGCAGCAATGCTTGCGCTGAGAGAGGACATAAACGCGACAAGGGTACACATGAGGCACTTCCTCAAGGCACTAGAGATAATAAGGCCGTCAATAACACAAGACATGGTCAAGTTCTACGAGGACTGGTATAAGCAGGCACGCCAGCAGCTACCCGGAAGCAAGCTTGTACAGGCAAAGCCACTCATATTCACATAACCCTTATAAGGCTCTTCTTCCACGAGATTCTTTTGTGGAGCCTAGGCTAAATCTATCATACTCCTGAATTCCGTTATCCGGGCACCTTTGGTAATTGTTCCGCTTTGCACGGGTCTGAACTGATCCAAAGTCTTGATCAAAAAGAGGTTGCCGGTTAGTGTGCTCATGGAAAAGTAGACTACGCGTGTTGTATACTGCCTAGCCCCTCTTTGCATGGTTTCATGCCTGTTACGTGGTGGTTGTTATGGGCGTGAATGGATGGAGGAGTATACCACTATACTATGCTATTGTCGAGGAGCTTGAGCGCAGAGGAGGAACCGCTAAGGATATTGATCTCTACAAGGCGCTTAGAGATAAGTACGATGTCACTTTTATGGAGTTCCTAAAAGAGCTCATGAAGCTCGAGATGCAAGGGATAATACATGTAGACGTCCTTAAGGAGAATCTCAGAAACATTGAGCTTGTTGTCAAGCCTTAAGAGACAGCTGTGCACCATTTCTACCCGGGGTAGGGCTTGGGAGTAAACATTAGAGAGATAATACCGCCTGAAGCCATAAAGACAATCGAGTTATCGTTTCTCAAATACAAGGTTGTAGCCATTGATGCCTATAACGCCCTTTACCAGTTCTTGACAGCCATAAGGCAGCCAGATGGTACTCCGTTAATGGATTCCAAGGGGCGCATAACAAGCCATCTAAGCGGCTTATTCTATAGGACGATAAACCTGGTTGAGAATGGTATTAAGGTAGTATATGTCTTTGACGGCCAGCCTCCCGAAATGAAGTATGCCGAGATCGAGAGAAGGAAGAAAATAAAATCAGAGGCAATAAAGAAGTATGAGGAAGCCGTGAAGAAGGGAGACATAGAAGCTGCGAGAAGGTATGCACAAATGTCATCAAGACTCACCGAGGACATGGTGAATGATGCCAAGAAGCTTCTCGAGGCAATGGGGATACCCTACGTCCAGGCTCCAGCAGAGGGCGAGGCACAGGCAGCATTTATGGCGCGGAAAGGCGACGCGTGGGCAGCAGCTAGCCAAGACTACGATTCACTGCTGTTTGGTGCCCCAAGACTTGTACGCAACCTAGCTATAACCGGTAAGAGAAAACTGCCGCGAAAAGACGTGTACGTCGAGATAAAGCCAGAGCTAATAGAGCTTGAAGTGCTTCTTAAAGCACTAGGCATTACACGGGAGCAGTTAATAGCAATAGGTATACTGGTTGGTACCGACTACAATCCTGATGGCGTCAGAGGAATTGGGCCGAAGACTGCTCTAAAAATGGTGAAGGCTCACAAGGACCCAGTTAAACTGCTACAAAGTCTACCTAAGCACGAGTTCCCAGTTGACCCTGTAAAGATTTATGAATACTTCCTCAACCCGCCAGTTACTAGCGATTACAAGCTAGAATGGAGGGAGCCCGACGAGAAGAAGGTCTTCGAAATACTCGTAGAGGAGCATGACTTTAACCCTGAGAGGGTTAAAAACGCGCTCGAGAGGCTAAAGAAGGCTTACCGTGAGCATATTAAGGGTAAGCAAACCGGGCTTGATGCTTGGCTGCGTAAACGCTAATACTCGTGAGGTCTCCATCCATGCTCGCCTATAAGGGGTACGAAGAGCACTGGGATCGTTGGCTTCACCTTGATGCTTCCATCTGGTCTTTTCTCAACAATGTATAGGACTTGAGAATACCTATCGCCTATTGGTATAACCATTTTTCCGCCGGGTTTCAGCTGCTCGACCAGCGGTTCGGGGATATCCGGAGCGGCGGCAGTGACTATTATCCTATCGTATGGAGCTTTTTCCGGGTAACCCTTAGTACCGTCTCCGACTATCACTGTAACACGGTCAGCATATCCGGCCCTCCTTAAATTCTCCTTTGCCTTCTCCGCTAGCTCGGGTATCCTCTCGACAGAGTATACATGACCCCATTTTTCTCTAGGCATATCGCTAGGAGCAACTATCTCAGCAATAACTGCTGCATGGTATCCGGAGCCGGTACCGACCTCTAATACCTTCATGCCTATATCTAGGTCCGCGTACTCGCACATCAATGCAACCATGTGTGGTGCACTAATAGTCTGGCCATGGCCTATTGGTAGGGGGGTGTCCTCGTAGGCTAGGTGACGCAGCTCTTCAGGGACAAAAAGTTCTCTCGGCACGCGCAGCATCGCCTTAAGCACTTTTTCAGAACGAATATAGCCTTCTCGAAGGAGTCTCTCAACAAGTCTACGACGTTGTTCCTCGAAGCTTATAGGCACCTCAGAGAACCCCAAGCATTTCCCTAATATACGGGTTCTTCTTATCGGTGGCGTAACGGTAGCCAAGATAATGGTGTACCCCGGTGCAATATGGCCTTGTCTTGCTAAGCTGTAGGGGTCATCCAAACGTACAAGCCGCTCACGAGACGACATTAGAGCTGGAAGAGGGTCCTAATCTAACGATTCGTGGTGACTGCATCGTATGCGTTGAATGCAAGAATGCTGGCAATGCAAGACAACTTGTAGCTGAGAGAGGACTCTCAAAGCTATTCCTTATCGCCGTGAACCCTTTCATAAAACCCTATGTCGCGGGCTTGAGCATTGATGGTTTTTCTCCCGGAAAGAGGCCTCGTAGGCTCATTGTCAGGAAGAGCTCCTATACCAAGGACGCGTTGATGATTTGTTCATCGAAGAGTGCCGCAGAGCTTCCAGCAGAGTTTAGGAAGCTTCTACAAAGCTCATATACAAAATGCTTCGTATTACTGGTTCTCAGCAGGCCTATAGATGACATCAACTCTATATATGAACTTGCGGGGTGCGTAGTCGAGGACACGGGTCACCCTAACACCGCTAGGCACAACTCCTAATGCCTCTTCCTCGCTAGAGGCCACGACATAGACGTGTATAATACAGCCCCTTGCCGTGTTGCAAAGAGTCTTAGCCGTATCAAGGAACTCTACAGCGTGGTGAGGTAGATTCATGATTATCCTTGTAAAGACGGGGCGCAGATAGCGTGGAAGCTCGTGTGCATCCATATTGAGAACCATTACTGGTGTTCTTAGGCGCTTCCTATTCCTAGCAATAGCGTCAATGAGCACCTCTATTGCCTTAGGATTTATGTCGTTTGCTACAATGAGGCGTGCTCGTCCAAGCATGCTTATTGTTAGCGCGAAACCACCTATGCCGGAAAACATGTCAAGGACAACCTCGTCACGGCCCACGAGGCTCGCTAACCTATAGTGCTCTGTAGCGAGCCTAGGATTGATATAGACCTCTCCAAGTGGAACCCGGAAAACAAGTCCGTGTTCTCTATAAGTTACGACGCGGCGCTCCTCGCCCGCAAGGTGGATGAGCTTTTGGATGCGGTACTCGCCGAGAGTAGCCTCTTTACCATATACACTCCTGATACCCTTTACCCTTCTTAGAAGCTCCTCGGCAACCTCTCTTTCCCGCCCCCTGAGTCTCTCATCAAGCGATACTACAGCTACGTCGCCTACAACGACGTATGATATGGGCGGCTTCTCTTGAAGAGTGTATTCGCAGGCCATCTCTATAAGGTCTGCATAGCCGCAAGACCCAAGCAAGTTGTTGATAAGGCTTTGCATCTCCTCTATGTTCGTTATAGCGTAGAGGGGGTATTCTATTCGTAGAGGAGAGTACTTCTTAAGAGGCTTAGCACCTCTAAGCATTAATTGGCGTCTTTGCAGCATGCTGCGTGCATGCTCGCCGCACCAACGTGGCACTGTTAGCGCGATGCAGCTCTTCATTCGGTGACACCGTTATGCTTCGCCGCATAGCAATATTTGCTAGACCGGACTTAAGAGAGTCAATCATGCTTGCGAGAACTGTTTACCGACGCCTACGAGACCTAGGAGCAGAGCCGTACTATGATATATCTATAGCTGGGCTAACCGGTGGCCCAGCTATAGATTTACGCTTCGAGCACGTTGACGGTGTCGTCGTGATAGGCGGGGATGGTACACTACTGCGCTTGCTCCAGATACTTGGAGAAAAGTCCCCTGTTCTCCATCTCGTCAAGCTTGGCCATCGCGCAGTCCTCTTCCCCGATGATGCGTCGGTTTCAATAGAGCGGCTACGAGACTTTGTAGCAGGCAACTTCTGGATAGAGGAGCATACTCGCCTCCTCGTTGATAACAATGGCGCCATAAGCTATGCGCTCAATGAGGCTCTTGTAACAGCTCTTGGCTCCAAAGTAGTCTACTTGGACGTCTTAACCGAGAATGAGGAGATTTACAGCGATATGGGAGGCGATGGAGTAATTGTTGCAACGCCGCTGGGCAGCACGGCCTATAACTATAGTGCTGGAGGTCCAGTGGTGCACCCCATGCTTGACGTCATGGTGATAACCCCTCTTAATCCAATGAACAGAGAGTTTGCCTCAGTTATTGTTCCGGGCCATGTTTACGTGTTCATACGGGTGAAGTATACTCTTAGGCCAGTTAAACTAATAGTAGATGGTGCGAAAGAGTATCTTCTTACACGGGGCTCTGAGGTAAAAATAACGCTAAGAGGTCCACCTGCCCGCTTTGCAAGGTATGGAGAAAAAAGAGTGCTGAGGCTGCCATGGGCGAGAAAGTGCTCGTCCTAGACACAACGGCCTTCATAGCCCGTCTACCGCTCTATGCGCCCCGAATCCGGGCCTATACGACGAGCAGTGTCCTATCAGAAGTCAGGGACTCTGAGAGCAAGGCTGGACTCGAAATGGCCCTAACACTGGAAAGAGTAAGTGTACTAGACCCTTCTCCCGAGTACCTCGAGCGTGCAAGGAAGGAGGCACTGCATAGAGGATTACACGTTGCATTGAGCAAGACGGATTTATCGGTTGCCGCTCTCGCCTTGATGCTGAGAGATAGGGGACGTGATGTCGAAGTGGTAACCGACGACTATGCGCTACAAAACCTGCTCTCATTTCTAGGCATAGGTTTCCGGCCCATAAGGACGCGTGGAATAAGGCGCAGCGAAGAGTACATAGTCGTATGCCCTGCTTGCGGGTATCGTTCAAACAATCCTGCGGAGAAGGTGTGTCCTGTCTGCGGTACACCTCTGAAGAGAGTAAGGAAGCATAAGTCTCGGAGGAGGGGTAAAACAAGGCCCTAAGACAATTAGTCCTTACCAGCTACTTGGAGAGGGGAGGCGCCAGGCTCCCTTGAAACCACTCATACTCTTGATAGGATATAGTGTTTTTGCGGGATTCCAGATAAACCCGGCAGAAGAAGTAGTCGTTGCGCTGGACGGTTATGAGATCAACGGGTTGAGGGTAAAATCCCTAGTCCTGCCAGTGTCCTATAGGGTTGTGAAAGAGAAGCTGCCTAGCATGCTCGAGAAGGAGGAGCCAGCAGCGGTAATCGGGGTTGGTCTCGCTCCTCGCGCCGCACGGCCCATACTAGAGCTCGCGGCATCAAATATTGCTAGTTTCACAGCACGGGACGAGGAGGGCAAGACGCTAGACCTCGACTACATAGATTCTGTGGGCGAGTTAAGAGTAGTCAAGACAAGAATGCCTGTGGAGAACGTGCTCAGCGAGTGCAGAAGAAGAGGTCTCGAAATACGCCCTGGAGTAAGCATAGGGACGTATCTATGCGGAGTTGCAGGGTACATCATAATGAGATACGCGTGGGATCACGATGTGCCTGGAGGCTTCATCCACATACCGCCCTCAACCGAGCTCGCCATGAGGCATAGGCTCCCAAACTGTATGCCGCTAAGCCAGATAACCGAGACCATTCGCTGCGTCATTGACGTCGTTTCCGCTAAGGCTTCACAAGCTTTGCAACAAAATAGCCAGTAGCACCATGGACGTGTGGATGCACACGGATGGAACAATCACTGCAAAAGCCTATGCCCTTAGCGAACCGCCTAGTAGTTGAAGGAGGCTCGAGAACTCTGAACCCCAGCTTCTCGACAGCATATCTAATGTTTTTCTCGTTCTCGCTAAGAGTCACCGTGCATGTCGAGTAAACCAGTACTCCCCCGCTGCGTAAGAGGCCGTATGCAGCCCTCAGGAACTGGCGCTGATACCTAGCCGATACCCTCACGTCCCGCAAGCTCTTTGAATCATAGATCTTCGGAACAACCCCGAGGCTCGTACAAGGGGGATCGAGAACCACGTAGTCGGCTACCCCCTTGCCAAGCTCGAGGTCAGCATACCTTGCATCCATACGGATAATCTCCACGCCACGATGCCCCAATCTCTCAAGGTTTTCTCTCAGCCTCCTCGTCTTCGAAGCTGAGTGATCAATTGCTATTATCCTCGCCCTGCCGCGGACAAGTTCATAGACATGACTGGTTTTACCTCCGGGAGCTGCACACATATCAACGATGATGCTGCCCGGCTCCGGGTCTAGGACACGGGCCACGAGCATCGAGGAAATGCTCTGCTCGTATATCAAGCCCCTAGTGCTCCACTCAGTGTCGCGCAGGCTCGGTACACTGTAGAGCGGCCTCACGTTGCGAACAACAAGCCCCCTCTTCACCCGAAGAGCCGTAGAGAAGCCCTCCTCGACAACCCCGTTAGCAACAAGTACACCATTCTCAGATACAACTGTGACCTCTGCACCCGGCTTGGCGCATTCATCTACGCGTACCACGCCCGGCGCATAGACATGGGCTCCCATCATAACGCTCTCCGCGGCCCTCTTATCAACGACTACGTAGCAACCCGTATCGCGTACATTGTTGGGCCCCCTTACGGGAAGCCAGAGAGCCTCTTCGAGAAACTCGTCAGAATAAACCTCTAGGCCTTTTTCACGCATATCGTCTAAGAGCTGTAAGGGCTCGGCCCTCAACACGTTGACGCGGATATAGTACCTCGTCGGCGGCCTAGCAATCGCTTCCAGGAACTTGCGGAGCCCATGACCGCCATAAACCTGTTCAAGCTCCCTTAGCACACCCTTATCATAGCAAAACATGTTGCTAATGCAATCTGCTGGCATTCTCGGTGTGCCCAAGGATGAGAAGTGTTTAGCCATCTAGACGGGTTTAAAAATGAGGCAGAACAAGGGTCCTAGGAAAAATCGTTAGCGAGGTCGACTACGTGTTTAATGGCTACCCTACTCCTAGATAAGCCTTAATTATTTCTGGGTTCTTTGCAAGCTCCTTTGCAGGGCCCTTCATTCGTATTCTGCCCGTCTCCAACACGTAAGCGTAGTCGGCGGTATTGAGTGCATAGTGGACGTTCTGCTCTACTATGAGAATCGTTAGTCCCTCCTCCTCGCGTATCCTCTTGACTAGATCCATTATCTCGAGGGCGAGTTTTGGCGCGAGACCTAGGCTCGCCTCGTCTATCATCAGCAGCTTCGGGAGCGCCATAAGCCCCCTCGCAATGGCGAGCATCTGTTGCTCGCCGCCGCTAAGCGTTCCAGCCTTCTGGTTCAGTCGCTCCTTTAGCCTAGGGAAGATGTTGAAAACCCTCTCAAGGCTCTCCGGGATCTTTAGCCTCGCTCTAGGATTATAGGCGCCCATCAATAAGTTCTCGTATACAGTCATCTGCGGGAAGAGGCCGCGCCCCTCTGGGACAAGAACTATGCCCATTTCCACCCTCTTATAGCTCGGGTACTTCGTCACATCCCTTCCTTCGAATACTATTCTTCCCTTCCAGGCTGGTAGGATACCAGCTATGGCCCTAAGCGTCGTGGTTTTTCCTGCACCGTTGCTGCCGATTAGTGCTGTTATCGTTCCTTTCTCCACGCTCAGCGAGACATCCCAAAGTACTGGTATTCTCCCGTACCCTGTGTGAAGATTCTCTACCCGTAGCAGGGGCTCCGTCATGCCTTTGCCCCCTCCTTAAACTTCTTGACGAACGCGAGTGCGAGCTTGGGGTCACCTAGATAGGCCTCAATAACTTGTGGATTGGTCGCTATCTCCTCCGGTGTCCCCTCTGCAAGCTTGCGTCCAAGGTGTAGGACAACTATCCTATCAGCCAGGTTCATCACCGCGTGCATGACGTGCTCTATCATTACTATCGTTAGCCCGAATTCCTGCTTAGCCTTCCTTATCTTCTCGAGCATAAACGATACCTCAGCCGGGTTTAGGCCTGCGAGAACCTCGTCGAGCAACAAGAGCTTCGGGCTCCTCGCAAGCGCTCTCGCAAGCTCCAACCTCTTCTCAAGCGCGACGTTGAGCTGCGCTGCCAGCATGTGGGCGTACTTGTCGAGGTCAAGGAACTCGAGTATGCGCTTAGCCTCCTCTGCCGCTTCTAGCTCGCTGAGCTTACGGTTAGAGAACTTTATCGAAACCAGGACGTTCTCGTAGACCGTTAGGTCGTGGAAGGGCTTGGGTATCTGGAAGGTACGGGCGACTCTCAGGCCAGCTACACGGTGCGGAGGCCACCCCGTCACGTCCTTGCCGAAGATTTCTACTCGGCCCTTGTCCGGCGGATAGAACCCTGTTATCACGTTGAATAGTGTCGTCTTGCCCGCGCCGTTGGGGCCTATGAGGCCAACTATCTCTCCCTCCTCAACGCTCATGGAAACTCCTTGGAGTGCCCTTACTCCTCCAAAGCTCTTGTGAATATTCTCTACACGGAGGACTATCATGGTTATCACCTCACTCGAGGAGGAATCTGAGCTTTGCGCTCCTCAAGCGGAGCCACCCTATTACACCCATTGGCAGGAATTCGGCGATTGCTGCTATTGCTGCGCCGAATATGATGAGGTGGAACGAGGGGAAGCTGGTTAGGAATGATGTCTCTACTGCATGGTATGTTGCCGCGCCAACAAGTGTTCCTGTCACGGTGCCGGAGCCGCCGAGCATCACCGAGATTATTGCCTTGATGCTTAGCTCTAGGTTAAAGAACTCTCCCGGAAGCACTATCATCCTCTTCCAAGCTATTACTGCGCCCGCTAGGGCTGGCGGAATAGCGCTGAGGACGTAGGCCAACGTCTTATACTTCCACGTGTCAACACCTATTGCCTCGGCTGCGTCTTCGTCCTCCCTTATCGCTCTCAGTCCGGCGCCAAACTTGCTTCTAGACACGTAGAGGTTGAGAAGTAGCCCGACAGTTATAGTTGCTACTAGCAGGAAGTAGGCTATGTAGTGTACCGCCATTAGGCCGCTGTACCCGGCGATATGGTAGCCCCTATAGTATGTCGCGGGGAGCTGGAGCCCCTCGCTTCCTCCAAGATAGTTAATGTTCTCCGCGATGACGCGGGAGGCTTCCAAGACAGCTATTGTTGCGATCGCGAAGTATGCTCCCCGCAGCCTAAGCACGATTAGGCCTACTAGGTACGCGGTGGCCATAGCTACTAGTGCAGCAGCTATCATCGCAAGGTAGATGTTTACTCCATAGTAGTACATCAGCACCATTGCAGTGTAGCCGCCTATGCCGAAGAACACTGCGTGGCCGAAGCTCACGTAGCCAGTATAGCCTAGTATGATGTTGAGGCCGAGGACAACTGATAGTAACACCATGAATGTGGTTAGGGTCTCCCTGTAGTAGGCTAATGACTCCGAGTAGATAGAGCCTATGCCGAGGCCTAGGAGTAGGACTATAACTGCAGCGACAATGATGTTTGTTATGTATCTGCCCTTTCGGAGCTCACTAACTATTCTCGCCGCCTCCATGGCAATCACCCCGCCTATAGTTTTGCGAAGAGTCCTGTAGGCTTAATCACCAGCATCACCAGCAGCAGAACAAATGCAACTAGGGGCCCCCAGCTCCCGCTCGCCACTATGCTTGTGAGCTGCTCTGCAATACCTAGAATGATTCCACCTATGAGGCTTCCTAACGGGTTGCCGAGACCCCCGAGGACCACTATTGTGAAGGAGTATAGCTCGTACATGCTGCCGGTCTCTGGTGTGAAGCTATAGGAGAGCGCGAGCAGTGTTCCGGCGGTTGACGCGAAGAGTAATCCTAGGGCAAAGCTGAGCATCAGCACCTTAGTCACGTTTACGCCCATAAGCGCGGCTGCTTCCTGGTTCATGACCACGGCTCTTACTGCGCGGCCGAACCATGTGCGGTAGATCAGCAAGTATGCTGCTATGGCTACAGCGATGGCTATTACTGCGCCTACTACTTGCACCATGCGTATCGGCACGTGGCCAACCTCTATAGTTGCAGTGGTTACTGGCAGTGTTCTCGCGATTCCGCCGAACTTGAGCTGCAGTGTTCCTAGAATAATGAGCCCGAAGCCGAACGTTGACAAGAGGCTGGCGAGTTCGGGCCCACCCAACACCTTGTGCACGAAGAGGTAATACGCTACCATTCCGAGCACGAAGCCGAAGAATATCGATATAAGCACAGATGCGAGTAAGGGATAACCATACTCCACGCTAAGCAGGTATGCGACGTACATGCTCAGCGCTATGACAGCGCCATGGCTCAGATTGACTACCCTAAGTATGCCCCAGATAATGCTTAGCCCGAGAGCCGCTAAGCCATATAGACTACCAACCACAAGTCCGGCCGTAAGGCCTCCTAGCAGCAGTTCGGGCGAAACCAAGGCATCAACACCCAGCAAGACTTGATTTATCTAATGCTTTCTACCCTGAGATAGTATCATCGGTTATGGAACCGAAGCTATTATGGAGCTATGCGTGCATATTAGTTAGGAATTGATAAAAACAATATCAGCGGTAAAAAACTACATGATTAGTCGCCCTTAGCTGCCCCAGGGCAATGGGTACACGGGCTCTGCTTCAGCAGCCTCCTCCGGGTACACTATCACCTTGACTAGTTTGCCGCCCTGCTTCTGCCACTGTACTAGTACCATGCTGTGGCCTATCTGGAGGCCGTGCTTCTCCGGAGTATTGTCGAACTTTATGTGGCCCCAGAAAGTCATTAGGTCTAGGTTGTCTAGGAGCTGCTTAGCCTTCTCAGTGTCAAGCCCAGCGTGCTCGAGAATGTACTGTATCAGCAGGCCAGCGGCATAGCCTCCTGCAGCGTGATAGCCCGGTGTGTGCCCATACTTGGCCTCATATGCCTTGACAAACTCCTCGACAGTGGGGCCATACCACTCTATGCCAAGCTTCTTGGCCGCATCTGGGCTGTACTTGACTCCAGGCTCCCACTGGCTAGGACCAATAACGCCTACAGCCGCGTCGCCGAGCTCCGCGAACGCGGGCTCCGGCGGCGCCACTAGTATTGCTACGTATTTCAAGCCCTTGATCTTAGCGTCGTATAGTTGCTTGACGAGGTTGAAGCCGTCCTGGAAGTGGCCTCCACCAAACACAGCAGTAGCTCCCGAAGACGCTATCTTCGCTATATAGGTGGAGAACTCAGTAGTACCCGGCGGGTAGTAGTCCTCGTATACTATCTGGAAGCCCTTCTCCTCCAAGTACTTCTTAGTTGCAGCTGCAACTGATTTCGCGAACTTGCTGTTCTCGAAGAGCAGTGCAACCTTCTTATTATTGGGGTCAAGCTTCATCAACAAGTCAACAGTGGGCGTCATGTATCTGCTGGCGGGGGTGTAGAGCTGGTAGACGTACTGGTAGCCCTTCGTGAAGATCGAGTCACTAGCAGCGCCAGTCGCGATCATTATCTTGTGGTAGCTATCAGTCACGGCAGCAGCGGCGGCAGTCAGTCCGCTGCTATATGGGCTGATAAGGTAATCAACCTTGTCACTGGTTATGAGCTTCTGGTAAAGCTCCTGGACACGCGCGCTCTTAGACTCGTCGTCATAGTAGACGAGCTTTATCTTACAAACCCTGCCATCGGGGAGCTTGACGCCACCCTTAGAGTTAACCTGCTCCTCCCACAGCTTGATACCGTTAAGCTGCTCAGCAGACTCCTTCTGCAACTTACCTGTCAGGGACGCCGTAAACCCGATCTTAACAATACATTCACCGCCGGCACCGCCAGCGCCGCTTGTTGTCGTTGCCGGCGGCGTAGACGTAGTAGGGCTCGGTGTACTCGTAGCCGGGGCCGAAGAAGTAGTTGTTGTACCCTTTCCTCCTCCCTTTGCAAGATAATATGCAGCACCTATGATTACCAATATAATGATTATCGACGTTATAATGAGCCCGGTTCGGGAAGCCAACAATTCACACCTCTGCGAGACACCGTACTATGTTCAAGTAAACCGATGAATGAGTAGGGGTTTTATTATTAGCTATACACGCTATTCCACACTGTAACATATTAAAATAAGTGATAAAACTATAAAAAATACGAAACAAACATGACCGGCCCAGCAGCCAAGAAAAACTATTAAGACAGCAACAATGAACAACAAACCTACAAACACGGGAACACAGACACCGCGGGTCCCACGTGGGCCCGTAGCTCAGCCAGGATAGAGCGCCGGCCTCCTAAGCCGGTGGTCGGGGGTTCAAATCCCCCCGGGCCCGCCACTCCTTTCGGAACAAAAGCCTCTTTATACGATGGATGCTCCTCGTCATTACTGTTATTCTGTCGTTGCCCTTAACTCTCATATATAATCATCAAGCAAGGTCATTGTAGCTGTTTTTATCGTGGACGTGTTAAGCCAAGGTGGGTCTATAGAATTCTCGTGACATAAAGTAAGATATCTCTTGCCTTGGAGTGTCTTGTTGGGGTTTCGTCGATGGAGATAGGGGTTTTGGGGTTAATCTTACTCTCTTTGCTCCTCTACCATGTTTTGGGTCGTCGCTTTTCGCTTGGCCGCATTATTGTATTGGTCTCTGTGGTGCTTGTTTCTCAGTTTCTCTTGTGGTTTCTACGCAGCTCTGGCGAGGTTGTGCTTTACCCGTGGGAGTATCCTGTATTGTATTCTGCAACTGCCTGGGCTACGTATAGCGCCTTTAAGGCCATCGGAGTAGCGGTTGCTGCTAAGAAGCTGAAGAAGCTGGGTTTTTGGCTCTTCCTTGCCGTCATGCTTCAGCCGGTTCTTACGGGTATCAATATTTTTGTTGCTCCTCCTCTGCGACACGCTGTTGTCCATCTTGGCGGAGAGCGGCTTAGTGCCGTGGTTGCTGATACTAGGCTCAGGGCGGAGTGCGGCTACTATTGCTGGCCACATGCAGAGGCAATACTGTTTACCTATAGGCATGGGAGCCTTGTAAGGATAACCATGATAGGAATAACTAGCTCCCTTCTCTTCATAGAGATAGTTCACGATAGAGTTGGAAAAGTAGTGCTTCTCGAGCCGTGGCACACATATTTGCTTAGAGTTGATGCCGAGTCTTACCTTGTGGAAACAAGGTATATGTGGCTACGAGTTGTTAGCGGTGAACAAGCATTCGTGAACCCGGGAGCTAGAGACTACAGCTAGCGTGTAAGCCCTAGACCGAGATTTACAGGCAGAGCACTTATTACTAATCTTTAAGGTCTCCTAGCCTTTCCAGCATCTTTCTCAGCTTTTCCTTGTTCTCTATTATTGTCTGTAGCTTTCTCATGTGCTGTTGTATTCCTTTACGTATTGGCTTAGGGTATTTTGCTAGCTGTTCACCGCACACGTATGGCGGGCCTAGTTCCTCGCAGAGCTGCTGGGGCGCCTTATCCGGCCAGCCGAGGTACGCGTATTCGTGGAGAGTCGGGCGGAGCAATGGCTCCTCGCGGTACGCGAGCCACTCCAGGCAGCACGTTCTCCCCGGGCGATACCATTTTGCCGCGGGGAGGGCTGCGAGTATGGTGTCTTTGCACGCCGCGTAGGGTGCACCATGCCTTGCCGCTACCGATGCCAGTGCTTCGTGCACGTGGAGCCTCCACTCGGGGCAGGGGTGGAGCAGCGGCTCTCTCCCAGGCTCCTCGCCTAGCTGGTAGGGCTCCCAGCACCCAGCGGGCTCGTTGAAGCCAAGCACCTGGTAGAGCATTTGCAGCCCGTTCCCTATCTCTCTAATGGGCTCTGCTATGAGGCCTTTTGCTCCGTGGCTGAGAGCCTCCTCTGCCGCCCTCAAGTGCTCCTCCTCTAAGCCGGGTATGAGTGGCTGCACACGCACAATGATGGGCACGCCTTGCTCTGATAGTTGCTCTGCTTCGAGGAGCCTCTCTGTGGGCGGCGGTGCCGCGGGCTCGAGTAGCTGGGCGACGCCGTCGCCGAACCCGATAGTGTACTGTAGTAGGAGGAGGCCGTGGTCTGCTAGGCTCAGTATGAGGCTTAGCGCTTCCGAGTCTCTTGTGACGAGTCCCTTCGTGTTAACAACTAGGGGTACTTGGTGGCGGAGAGCGGCCCGGAGAATGTCCTTGACGACCCCGGAGACCTTGCCCCCTACTGGCTGGAAGGGGTCGCTCAGCGTTGAGAGCCGGAAAAACGGCCTAGGTAGATCATCGGGCAGCTTTCTCGCTAGCTTCTCGAAGAGCCGGGGCACCCACGGCTTAGCGGCCGGGGCTCCGTGGGGCCCCCGGTACCACCTAGCATAGCAATAGATGCACGCGTAGCTGCAGGTCTTGAAGGGCTCTATGCGGAATACCGAGTAGCAGAGCGACGAGATATAGTTACTCGGCTTGATAACGAACTCGAGCCACTCCAAGCCGGCTCCACGCCTACGGGCAGCTGATACCAGCCCTTAATCCTCTTTGACCGCGGAGTGTTGTTTTCCGTTATTTCTCCTCCCCATAGGGTCTCAGTGGGCTCGTGCCCCGCGTGTGCGCGGTGTATAGTACGTTATCCTGGCATACCTTATCGTTGCTAAGCCGAGCGCGGTGAAGACAAGTATGGCCCCGGCGAGCTGTGTTCCCCTAAGCCTTTCTCCCAGGAGTATCCATGCGAGTATCGTCGTAAATACTGGCAAGAGGTTTACGAACAAGCTTGTAGTCGACGCACCTAGCGCCTTTACTGCGTGAAACCATGCGATATAGGCGAGGAAACCGGGTACGGCGACAATGTAGAGGAGCAAGACGAGTAGTCTAGGCTCAGCGAGCCTTATTACTGATCCCGGTAGCTGTGGAAGAGCGACGACTATGTTGAAGGGTGTGCTGAGCAAGGTGCTCCCGGCAAGCGCCGCTAATGGGTGCAGGCCGCGCATCAGCTTCTTGGACTCTATCGTGTAAAGAGCCCAGACGAATACACTTATGACGGCTATCAGTACTCCTAGCCAAGCCTTGCCGCCGTGGAGCGAGCCCTTGTAGGACCCAAGCTCGATAAGCGTGACGCCCAGTAGTCCAAGGATTGCGGCAAGGTACAGTATATTGTCGCCTTTCTCAAGGCCCATGGCCTCGGCTAGGAGCATGGTGACTATTGGTAATAGGGCGAAGGTGAGGCCAACTAGTGCTGCAGGTGCAAATCGCAGGGCAACGTACAATAAGTTGTTAAACAGTGTTATGCCTAGGAGCCCTGCCAGGAGAAGCCTCCTCCCAAGGGGGACGCCAAGGCCTAGTGCAAAAGAGTATCCAGCCAGCATTACCGCGACAAGGAGCCACCGTATAGCTGTTAGCGCGAAAGGATCAACACCATTGACTACTATCACTCTTGAGGCAACCACGTTAGTAGCCCATGCTAGCGGCGCGAAAAATGCTAGTAACAGACTCCGGGCCCTGTTCAAGCCGGTTATCCTCTCCTAGCCATGTGCAGCAAGTATCATGCGAGTGCTGGCTTCCTGGACTCTTCAGGCTAGGGCTTTAAATGAGAATTCATAGCGGCTGGTGCTGTTTCCGCACTCATCGTGTAGCGGTCTTGGCGGCTCCGAGGACTCCTTGGCCGAAGAGCAGCCAATGAGTTCCCCGAAGACCTTAAGCTTGGGCACAAGCATTTTCGTACATAGGGCTAGGCTCGTGTAGGTGCTGAAGGGGCTTGATTATAAGTAACCGTCTGCGCGGCGCAGCATGGCTAGGCATGATAATAGTTATCGTGATTTGCGGGATAGTCTCCAAGCCCGTAAACATCTGCGACCCCTTGTGGTGTCGCTTGCTTGGCGCCATCTTGCTCCTCATATCTATGCGTGGCGCGGCTGTGACTGGCCGCTATCTCGCAGTCTACGGCAACCCTATCCGCCGCGGAAGAGGCCCAGGGGAGCCAACAAGACTCGTGAGAGAAGGCCCATATTCGTGCATGAGGCACCCCATGCACTTATTCCTATCATTGTTCCCCCTCTCGCTCGGCCTTCTCGCCTCTACTAGCTGCTCAATAATAGTTGGCGTAGCCGAGGCCGTGCTGGTACTCGTGCTCGCTGTAACCATTGACGAGAAGGAGAGCATAACCAGGTTCGGCAAAGAGTACACAGAATATCGTAAAAAAGTGCCAGCCTTCAATCTCCGCCCACGTTGCCTGCTGAAGGCGCTGGGCCGGCGTCCACCAAAGCATAAAGAATAGGCGTGGATATAGATAACATAGAGACATGGATAGCAGCGGAGAACTAGCCCCCCTTCCGCCGGTGCACATATGATGCACGTATGGAGGGTGATGCCGTTATGGGTCTCTATGTGTTCATGAGGCACGGGAAGGCCGTGCCAGCCAGCGTGGCCGGTAGCGACGAAGAGCGCTGGCTAACCGAGGAAGGTAGGAAAGACGTAGCCCTAGTGGCGAAGCTCATACCGTTCATGCCGAAAGTAGTCTATACGAGTCCTCTCCGACGGGCAAGAGAGACAGCAGAAATAATTGCACAGGTAAGGGGCGGCGAAGTCAGGGTAGTCGAGCAGCTCTCCCCCGGCATGGCGAGCTGCGAAGCCATAGAAGAGCTTGGAGCAGAGCCGGAAACAGTCTTCGTAGGCCACGCGCCGAGCATAGAGCTAATAGTCTCCTGCCTCATCGGGGGAGGAGCCATAAAGATCAAGGCGGGGGGTTTCGCACTAGTAGAGGCGGAAGAGCTATCGCGAGGCCAAGGCGAACTAGTAGAACTAGTCACGCCTCGCATAGCACGAGTACTAACCGGTGAATCGTAATTAGGCCTTTACTATCGTATACTTTTTACGAAAGCCTAGATGAGCTGAAATTATAGCCCTTATAGATACGAAACATTGTTCCCAGCGATGCCGTGCCCTGCTGTCAGCACTATCGCTTGGCAACAACTGCTGCAAGAGCCTCCTATATGCTTGGTTCGAGACATAGTCTTGCACTAGTCCTGGGCAGCAGCTGTCTTCAAGTACTCTAGCTCCTTTGCTAGCTCCTCAACTCTTTTCTCGAGAATCTCTATGCGGGCTCTGAGCTCCTCTATGGCGACGAGGAGCGCCTCTACATCAGGACTCAGCCGGTGCACAACGTTTTTCCTAACATCTCTCCGAGGAAGGCCGCGCAGCGCCGGCATTACAGCGTAGTATTTCCCTTCATCTCCCCGCGCCACGAGGCCACGATCGCGCAGCTTCGCAAGTACACTTCTCACCTTCTGCAGCGGCTCTCCAAGAGCATCTGCTATCTCGCGCGGGCTACTTCCTGGATGCTCTTTGAGAAAGCTTAACAGCCTCTCCTCTATATCGCTCATAGCCCTGTTCACCACGTCCTACATGGCAGTGTCAAAACACTATCACGGGCTCTTGGTAAGCGCGGCCACTCTTTCAGATTCTATATCTCGCCCTTGCGCCCCCTATATAGTTGACCTGGACATGGTAGCTGATTAGGGGTAAGAGCCGCAGCGTCTCTAGGGGTTCCGTAGAGTGGAGCAGCCTATAGTCTCGATAGAGCATGTTAGGAGTGCAGAGCTGGTTGCGAGGATTAAGCGCTTCACTGTGATGCTTTCAACTGGCCGGGACAAAGTACAATGCCATATACATGATCCAGGCAGGCTAACACACTTGCTAAAACCGGGTACAAGGGTGTATTACAGACCTTCTTGGCGTCCTGGGAGAAAAACCAGCTGTGACGTCGTGGCGGTAGAGGAGCCACGCACTGGTACAATAGTTTTAGAGGACACGAGATTCGGGAACAAACTCTTCCCCTTAGTGGCTCACAGAGTCATACCGGGCATAAGCAGCCTTACGGCGGAGAAGTGGATCAATGGGACACGCGTGGACTTCATAGCAACCGATAGTGTTGGCAACATTGTACTCATAGAGGTAAAGTCAACAAACCTCGTAATCGACCGTGTAGCATTGTTCCCCGATGCACCGAGCCAGAGAGCTAGACGCCAAATAGAGGTCCTAGTCACGGCTTCCAAGAACGGCACACGCGCCGCAATAGTATTCACCGTTCTCAGACCAGACGCTGATATACTGAAACCTAACCGCGTAGTTGATCCAGTGTTCTCCCGCCTCCTCTGCGCGCACCGCAACAGCCTAGAACTCTATGCTTACCGCGTAGAGCCCCTGATCGAGAAGGATAACGGGGATGAGATGACACTCAAAGTGTTCTTCAAGGGATTGGTAAGTGTTGAGCCCTGCTGAAGAACATGTACTAGAGTCTAAAGAGGCAAAAACCGTCTGGCAGGAACCCTGGTTGCTGAGCGGGTTACAACATATCTACGCGCCCGCATCCACTATATTCTTGGGAAGATAGCCATGGGTTGGTGGGGAGGAGGCTACGGATACGGATACGGGCGCAAGAGGCGCGGTAGAAGAGAGGAACCGCTGCCAACGCCGGAGGAAGAGCCTCCGTACCATGCACCGTACCCTGGATTTGAAGCAGCTCCACCGGCGCCTCAGTATACGCCGCCACCTGGTGCTCCTTGGGCGTTTCCGCCACCGTTTCCCGGCATGGCTCCACTGAGCCCGGAAGTAGAGCTGCAGATGCTTAGGGCGCAGAAGCAGTGGCTAGAAGCAATGAAGAAGATGATAGAGGAGCAGATAAAGGCTATTGATGAAAGAATACGTGAGCTCGAGGAAGAGCTTGGGAAGCGCGGCGAGGAGAAATAAGGGCCAAAGGCCGCTCTGAGTGCCTGCCTATCCCGCCCAATATTTTGGTCCTAGAGGCTCGGTACGCGCCTGGCTCCTGGCTTTGTGAGGATAACCAGTGCGTCTACTTCCCGGAACCCGCTTATTTCAACCCATTCCTCGCCAACTACCACGATTGCAGCGATATGGGCTATTCTGGCGCCACTTCTTTCTACTAGGTCGCGGAGAGCCTTCAGCGTCTTCCCGGTCTCAACGATGTCGTCAACTATGAGTACATTATCTGTCCTTGAAAGTGTGTTGCGAGGTATGCAGAAGCTGGGTATAGTTGAGCTGCACACATCGCTATCGGTTATTGGTCCGCGGCGCGCCACGGTAAAGGGCCTCTCAATCACCATGCTCATGGCGGTGGCGAACGGTATACCTGACGCCTCGGGCACAAGTATCCTCGTGATGTTTTTGCCCCGTATCTTGTCAGCGTAGTGGAGCGAGACCAGTAGGAGATACAGGGGATCGGTTAGAATAACACTTGTGTCGAGAACGCCTCCGGTCTCGGCGAGGCGCTCTGCAAGCACCCTGCGCGGGTTCTCTAGGCGCCAAATAGCGTCAAGGATAACCTTGGCCTTCTCCGGCGAGGGCAAGCCCCTACCAGTCACGTAGCGCGAAAGGTGTGGCGCTGGAATCCCCGTAGCCCTTGATAATTCACGGTAACTATGCCTCTGCTTCGCCAAGCGAAGCGCCTCAACAACCATTAACACGAACCTTGCCTCGTCGAACCGCCTGCTAGGAACAACCACCAGGCCGACGCCTCCAAGCACGGCGACAAGCGCAATAAAGAAGCCGCACACAGTACCGCGTCAGAGTATCAAGGACGCGGCTAAAGGACTTACCTCTGCGAGGAAACGTCCCCGGCCCTCCGAGGACTGGTATCTTTAAATCCCTTAGCACCAGGGGAGAGGCGCCTGTAGCCAGAAGGATATCGAGGAATAGCCGCGGAATGGTGTCCACGGTGATGATTATAAGAAAATGGGTCCGAGAAGCACCGGTTTACGAGCCACGCGATTATTCTCGTGACACAGTTGCCAGGCTTGATCTCAATGAGAACCCTGAACCCCCTCCCCAGTGCATAGTTGACGCTATACTAGAGGAGGCTCGTAGAGCAAACCGGTACCCCGAGAAGAACATGTACAACCAGCTCCTGGACGGGCTCTCGGAGTACACTGGTATAAGTAGAGATAACATAGCCTTCGGCCCGGGCAGTGACGCGCTGCTAAGATCCTTGTTCGAAGCAGTTCTCGACCCAGGCGACGTAGTCGTAGCAGCTGCCCCCTCGTTCTCAATGTACCGGGTCTACTCCTCGCTAAGCGGCGCACGGTACCGTGAGACTCCTCTAAGGGAGTGCGGTGACAAGTGGTGCGTTGATAGAGACGCGTTCCTCGAGGAGGCGAAGAACGCGAAACTAGTCGTAATAGATAACCCAAACAACCCTACGGGCAGCCTCTTGTTCGACAGAGAAACGATAGCTAGCATAGCGGAAAACACGAGGGGGCTCGTAGTAGTTGATGAGGCCTACTACGAGTTCAGCAAAGAAACCGTCATAGACCTAGTGAGCGAGTTCAGCAACATCGTCGTCACTAGGACCTTTAGCAAGGCCTTCGGGCTCGCCGGGCTCCGCATAGGCTACCTGGTAGCCGCAAAGGATGTTCGCGACGCTGTTTGGAAGTTCCTAGCCCCCTTCCCCATGCCGCGCACCAGTATAGCAGCCGCCATAGCTGCGCTAGGCTGCAGGAACATCTTCAAGAAAATCGTTGAGAATATTGCTGAGAGAAGGGAATGGCTACGGGAACACCTAGGAGCCCTCGGAATGAAGCCCTATAGGAGCTGGACGAACTTCGTCCTAGTAGACACCCGCATAGACAATGTTGTGGACAGGCTCGCCGAGCGCGGTGTAATGGTTCGCCGAGTACCCTTTGGCGACACATGGGCACGGATAACGATCGGGGCACGAGGCGAGCTCGAGATACTTCTAAAAACGTTATCGGAGATAAAAGGATGAAGAATATCAGCTAACCGAAAGTCGTTAGCCCTGCACTCTTTGAGGAAAGCTTACAGATCTTTGACTAGTCTTGCATGAAGAGTGGTTTGGAAGCCGCACCCCTCTCGAGGGTAACCTCTTTAACCTCCACAAAGGAGTGGGCTTTGCATAGCCCGTTATCGAGGCAAGGGTGAAGGGAGATGTGCGTTCATACAGGATAAGATGTACATGCCTCGGCCTACGATGGTCTCCTTGTTCTCTTCGTCCCTAAGCCTCCTTCTCGAAGAGAAGGATGTTGATGCAGCAGATGTGAAGCACGGCCCGCCTCGAGCAAATACGGCTTCGGATTGCGGCCTCTATTCTCCCAGGAAAAGAATCGTGGCGAGGGATAATGATTGGCGATGCTGAGGATAGCTGTCCCCAACAAGGGTAGGCTACGTGCTCCTGCGCTCCGTCTCTTGGAGTCTGCGGGCATTGAGCCGCTGTACGGTGACTCTGATAGGGCGCTTGTGGTCCCGACGAGTAGGGAGGATGTGAAAATAGTTTATGTGAGGGCCGAGGATATCCCGAGCATTGTTGCTTCGGGTGCAGCCGAGCTAGGCATCACTGGGCGAGACTACGTTGTTGAGTCGGGTGCACGGGTAGAAGAAGTAGCCGACCTAGGATTTGGTCGTGCAAGGCTTGTTGTCGCGGTGCCGCGTAGCAGCGGGATAAGGAGTCTCGAAGAACTACCTGACGGTGTGCGAGTGGCTACAAAGTACGTCAATATTGCCAGGAAGTTCTTCGAGGAGCATGGGATAGCTGCCGAGATTCTAAGGATAAGCGGTGCCTCAGAGGTTATGCCTAGCCTTGGTGCATGTGACGCTGTTGTTGACATAGTGTCGACCGGGACCACTATGAGGCTTCACGGCCTTGTGCCCATTGCCACCGTTCTTGAGACAAGTGCACGGCTCATAAAGAGCCCGTTGGTGCGCGACGACGAGGACACGGTTAACGAGGTAATAGAGGCGTTGAGGAGTGTTGTTAGAGCCCGTAGGCACAAGCTCGTGCTCATGAATGTGCCAGACCGGGTTCTCCATGAGGTCCTCTCGGTCCTTCCATCGATGAGTGGCCCGACGCTTGCACGCATAGAGGCGCCGGAGCCTATGTGGGAGGTTATGACTGTTGTGCCTATTGATAAATTGTCCAAGGTTGTTTTTGAGGCTAAGAAGAGGGGTGCAAGAGACATACTCGTACTGAGCGTTGAGAGGGTGATACCGTGAAGCTCCTACCCTCAATAGACTTGGAGGCCGGTGAGGCGGTTAAGCGTGTACGAGGGGTGAGGGGCACCGGCCTCCGGCTCGGAGACCCCCTGGCATTGGCGGAGCGCATAGCGAGCTACGGCTTCAAGTGGATCCACGTGGTTGATCTAGATGGTGCTGAGAAGGGTGCACCGAGCCCCTGGAACCTCAGTATAGTAGAGAAAATAGCCAACGATATAGGTGTTAGCATTGAGTTTGGCGGAGGAATCCGCAGCATTGAGGCAGCGATTGAGGCGTGTAGCAAGGGTGTGAGGAGACTAGTAATAGGGTCCGCGTGGTTCCACAGCCCCGGCTTCCTCGACGATGTGGTAGATACTACTGGTTGCCAGGTCTTAGCAGCGGTGGAGGAGGATAGTGACGGCCGTCTCCTCTCCCGTGGCTGGAGAGAAAAGGAGCGATTAAGCACGATGGAGGCGCTGAGGCTAATCGCCTCGACAAAGGCAGACGGTGTGTTCTATACACAGGTATGGGTCGAGGGCTCCCTCGGAGGACCTAGCTTTGAGAGAGTAAGAAACGTGCGCAAGGAGGTGAAGGGGCTCCTCATCTACTCGGGAGGCGTCTCGAGCATTGCTGACCTAGAGGCTCTTGAAGCGCTCCGCGTAGACGGTGTGGTCGTCGGGATGGCCCTTTACTCTGGAAAGATTAGCTGGGAGGAGGCTGCTCGCTATGCCTAGGAAGGCAAGAGTTGTGCGAGAGACTCGGGAGACGAAGATAATTGTCAACATAGTGTTGGAGCCTGGTGACGCGAAAGTCTCCACGGGGATAGGGTTCTTTGACCACATGTTGGAGACGCTTCTACGCTACATGGGTGCGAGTGGCTCAGTTGAGGCGGTTGACAAGCGCGGCTTCGACGACCACCACGTGGTAGAGGATACAGCGCTCACGCTAGGCGAAGCAATAGCCAGGGCTATCGGATCTGCCGGGATAAAGAGGTTTGGCTACGCGATAGTCCCCATGGACGAGGTCCTCGTCCTCGCAGCGGTAGATGTCTCGGGGCGCTCCGGCGCGTATGTTGAGCTGCCATTTACCCGGGAAGAGATAGGCGGCCTAGCACTAGAAAACATACACCACTTCGTATCCTCGCTCGCCTCGGCAATGCGTGCAACAATACACGTTAGGGCCATCGCCACGGGGAATAACCACCACCTCGCCGAGGCGGCGTTCAAGGCTCTCGGCATGGCTCTGCGAGAAGCACTCGCACCCAGCGCCGAGACTATAAGCACTAAGGGAGAGGTGAGGCTGGATGCCAGCTAAGAGAATCATTGCTTGCTTAGACGTGGATAAGGGGCGAGTAGTCAAGGGGATTCGGTTCCGGAACCTAAGGGATCAGGGCGACCCGGTAGAGCTTGCTGCAAGGTACGAGGAGGAGGGTGTTGACGAGCTAGTGTTTCTCGACATAACTGCTACGGTGGAGGATCGTGAACCCCTCTATCGCGTTGTAAGGGACGTTGCAAGCACGATAACGGTGCCCTTTACTGTCGGCGGCGGCGTGCGTAGCATTGAGGACTTCGGCCGATTACTTGACAGCGGCGCTGACAAGGTGTCAATAAACACGGCTGCCGTTAAGAATCCACGACTCGTCCAGGAAGCAGCCAAAGAGTATGGCTCACAAGCAGTAGTAGTAGCGATAGACGCTGCCCGAAGTGCCGCGGGCGGCTGGGAAGTATACGTAGCGGGTGGTCGCATACCCACCGGCATAGACGCGGTGAAATGGGCTAGAAAAGCAGCCGAGCTTGGTGCAGGAGAGATACTGTTAACAAGCATTGACCGTGATGGAACGAGGCAGGGCTATGACCTCGAGCTTACAGGGGCTGTTGTTGAGGCAGTGAATGTACCGGTTATAGCGAGTGGGGGTGCTGGCGAGCCCCGGCACTTCCTTGAAGCATTCACTATTGCGGGAGCCGATGCGGCTCTCGCTGCAGGCGTTTTCCATGAGGCGTTGATCCGCATACCTGACCTCAAGAAATACCTCTTAGAGCGTGGTGTTGAGGTGAGGCCTCCCGATGGGTAGCCTAGTATACATTGATGCGAGACAAGTGGATACGAAGACTGTTATCCGGGAGATGAAGAGACCGTATAGCCTAGAAGAGTATATTGAGAAGGTTAAGCCCATTGTGGAAGATGTCCGTGAGAGAGGGTATGCCGCTGTAAGGGAGTACTCTGAGCGCTTCGACACAAGAAGCTTCGATGACCCACGTGTAGCGAGGAGCGAGATGGAGGAGGCGCTGCGAGAAATAGGCGATGAGGCTCGCTGGGCCCTGGAGGTAGCGGCTAAGAGGATACGGGAATACCACGAAGCAACAATGCCCCGGGACACCGTTCGAGAAGGCTATGGACTCGTATGGCGTCCCGTAGAGCGTGTTGGCGCCTATGTCCCGGCTGGCGCGAAGCCCTATCCATCAACACTCTTGATGACGTGTATACCGGCCCGCGTCGCTGGCTCGCGGCTAGTAGTTGCAGCATCTCCACCGTATCGCGATAGGGGGTTCAAAGCCCACCCACTCATAGAGGCGGCTGCCCTTGTTGCTGGAATAGACGCACTCTACGCCGTGGGTGGTGCACAGGCTGTAGCCGGGCTAGCCTTCGGGGTTAATCCCTTGCCACGAGTGGACAAGATTGTTGGCCCAGGCAGCCCCTACGTAGAGGCCGCGAAGCTCATAGTATCGACCGAGACCGGTATAGACATGGTTGCGGGGCCAAGCGAGATAGCAATCCTGGCAGATGACTCGGCTAACCCCGAGCTAGTGAGCCTAGACCTCCTTGCACAAGCAGAGCACGGAGCATTCTCCTCTGCAGTCCTCGTCACGCCGTCTAAGAGCCTCGCAGACCAGGTTGCCTCGAGGATAAAGGACCATGTTCGGGAACCACATATGGGGCTCGTCTTCGTAGTTGTTACGAGCAGCGTTGGACAAGCGATAGGCATTGTTAACGAGTATGCTCCCGAACACCTAGAAATAGTCATGGAGAATCCCCGCGACGTGGTCAACGAAATAAGGAATGCTGGAGCAGTCTCGCTGGGCGAGCCAGTAGCCTACATGGATTACGCTGCTGGGCCTAGCCATGTTCTTCCAACAAGTGGTGCAGCGAGGTGGCGTGGCGGGCTAAGCGTCTATGACTTTCTGAAACCAATAGCGCTTGTAAGCGCTGTGGACGAAGAGACCCTTGATGCGGCAATAGTGCTTGCCAGGCTAGAAGGATTCCGCTTCCACGCTGAGAGCCTAGAAGCGAGAAAGAAGGCAAGGTGAGCAAAACCATGGATTGCTCGGAGGGTCTTGGCTTCCTCGACGAACTCTACAACATCGTCTTGCAGCGCATCCGGGAGAAGCCAGAGGGTAGCTACACAGCCAGCCTAGCCGAGAAGGGAGTAGGGTTTGCTGCCCGCAAGCTAGGCGAAGAAGCCATAGAGACCATCGTCGAAGCCCTCCAAGGTGACCGAGAAGCATTGGTCAGAGAGGCAGCCGACCTTCTCTACCACCTTGTAGTGGTTCTCGCCCTGAGCGGCGTGAGTACCCGCGACGTGGCGAAAGAGCTTCTCAGGAGGAGGAGGCGATGAGGATACTTGTGCTGAAATACGGTGTCGGCAATATCTATAGCGTGAAGGCTGGCTTCGAGAGGCTAGGAGTCAGCGTCAAGGTGTCGGAGACGCTGAGAGACGCGGGAGAAATAGATGCACTCATTCTTCCCGGCGTAGGCGCGTATCCCGCTGCAACTAGGAGGCTAAGAGAGGAGAGAAGCCTGCTCAACAAGCTACTCGAGAACAACATTCCAGTTCTCGGCATTTGCCTAGGGATGCAGCTCTTCTTCGAGGAAAGCGAGGAGGGGGGAAGAGGCCTAGGCCTCCTGCCTGGCAGGGTTACGAGGCTTAGGGCGCCAAAGCTCCCCCACATAGGGTGGACACGCACCTTCATGCTCCGCGACAGCGAGCTACTAAGGGGCGTAGAGAACGGGTCCTACATGTACTATGTGCACAGCTATGCTTATACTAATACAGCGCCAGGCTGGGTGAAGGCTTACAGTGCTCACGGTGAAAGCTTTGCAGCAGTCATTGAGAAGCATCCCTTGTATGGTACCCAGTTCCACCCAGAGAGGAGCGGGCGCAAGGGCTCACTCGTTCTAAGAAACTTTGTAGAGGCCGTGAAGAGGTGAGAACAAGCTATGCCGCTACATGTCATCCGCAGCCCCGACGAAATCGACTACGAGAAGATGGGTGGGCTAGTTCCCGTCACTGTGATCGATGCTGTCTCGAAGAAGCCGCTCATGCAGGCATATGCTAGCCGAGAAGCAGTAGCAAAGACGCTCGAGACCGGCTATGCCTGGTTTTACTCTAGGAGCCGTCAACGCCTCTGGATGAAGGGGGAGACAAGCGGGAACACGATAAGAGTGCTACGGGTTGTTGCCGACTGCGACCTCGACTCGCTTATATACGAGGGAGTCCCGAGTGGCCCAGTATGCCATACCGGGGCGAAGAGGTGCTTCCACAACCCGGTTGCCGAGGGACGTAGCGAAGCCCTCTGGCAACTAGTACTTGAAGCCTTCAGAGAAGCCCGTGTCGTCCCAAGAAAGGGGTACGCCGGACTAGACCAATACCTATACGTTATCAACCCAATAACTGACAACATTCCGCCAATAAACCCGCTCCTCCTACAGCTACTCGCCGACACCCTGGCCGAGCAGCTAGAGCCCCTAAAGCCAGACGCGGTAATGGTTCCAGAAGCACTTGGTCTCCCCCTAGGGACTCTCGTCGCACAACAGCTCGCAAAGCCTATGATAATTGTTAGGAAGCGGCAATACGAAGCGCCAGGAATCGAGATAAGCTACGCCTCCGGCTACGAGGAGGGCAAATACTACGTATACGGGCTCAGTAACGAGTACAAACGCGTAGCAATAGTAGATGACACTGTCTCTACCGGGGGCACAGCAATAGCGCTACTAAAGCTGCTGGAGCAGCGAGGCCACGAGGTAGTAGCAATTGCTGCAGCACTAGCTAAGCCACAGTACCGTGGAGTAGACCGGATAAAGGAGCTAGGCCACCAAGTTACAAGAATACTAGACCTATACGTACAGCCCAAAGAGGACAACGCCATGCTCCAGATACAAGGGCACGGAATAATAGAGGGCAGGAAAGCAGAGCTAATCATACCAATAAAGCAGCGATGAACACTGTGTAGACACTATTCTAGGTAGGCGCCATGCCGAAACAATACTGCGCACAGTACGCTGCTTCTTCATTGAAACTTATCCGGGGCTCTAGCGGGACCAGAGGACTATAGGTACTGCTGTAACGGAATCCAGGGCACAGGGATGGTCATGAGTGTTGATGCCTCATCCATGCCCTTTATAAAGGGGGTAATTGGGCATGGGGTCTAGAAATCACTATTGCAAGCATGCGGCGTTTCTACCCACTACTATTATCTATATTAGTGCAGCAGTCTTTGCCTTGCACAATGGATGGATGTCGATATATACTTCATCCATAGCCTCCTTTGCAAGCATAAAGCCCGGAAACACGATGAACATTCTCCTACCAATAGTGATAGAACTATCAGGGCTTGTATCAGCGATGTCGTTTGCTAGGTGTATAGCCCGTTCCTCAAAGCCCCTTGCAATAATAGGGCTAATATACTCGCTCATATTAGCAGCAATTCCATTTGCTTCGATAGAGGAGCCAGAAGTAGTACATGTGCTTTCACAAGTATTCTTTGCAGCAACGATTGCATTTGCAGTAACATATTTGGTAACTAGTCCTCCGCCAAGACCAAGTATTGCCCAATTCAGCCTAGATGTTCACCGTGCGTTCGTGAGGAGGCTCAACGTGGGCATGCTCTCCTTTACGTCAATCATTGTATGGTATACTAGTGTCGTTGCCAATTGGCCGCCTGGCACACTTATACCAGAACTCGTAGCGCTAACAGCGTCTACAATAGGATATCTAGATGTGCTTAGAGAAGACAATAATCCCCAGTAGGCCTACTTTTTACCTAGCAGGAATATGGTTCTGTACATCTCTATCAAGTGGTTATACACCCCACAAACTCTAATATAGTCCCCATACCGAACACAGCACTCGGAATACCCATGTACTGGTAACATTAATAACCCAGTTTTTTAACGCGTGTTATAGTTAGTAGAAAAGTCGCGAAGAACCTAGGAAAGGATTGGAAGAAAAAAGGGTGTGCCAAGTGCACGACTCATATGACGAGCCAATAGGATCAATGGAGCCCAGGAAATTAGCAGAGATAGTATGCCGCGAAGCCGGAGACCTCTGCATCGATAAAGAACTATCAGACAACGAAGTAGCCCTCATTGTTGGTCTTGAAATGGCGACGCTCGAGACGTACCTGTTCATATACCACGGGATGGGGGAAGAAGGAATAAGAGAATGCCTAGCTGACGATGAGTGTTTGAGAACACTCCTACAAACAGTTACAGAAATAGACCAACTATACTCCAAAGGCTCATACTTCTACACAATATCGCTCAAAGAAATAAAGATAATAGTAGGAATACTCGGCAAGATTATCCAAGAAGACAATCAGAACAGTCTGAAAGTTAATAGCACAGGAACAGAGGAAATAGTCACCCTTTCAAAGTAGAAACAAAGAATCAAAGCCGCAAGGAAAACAGAGGACATACACTAAGACACGAGATAGTACTCCTCAGAAAGACCGATACAGACGTATTATCTAAGCCGAGGATAACAGCACATAACTATATAGTACAAAACCCAGGCAAAAACAATAACTATTAAGGAAAACCACCCAGGCCCAGGGAGAACCCCTTCTCACTGGGAGGCAGAGCGGCCGGCCCCCGAGGGGCAGGCCTCCCGGGCCCGGAGAGCCCGTGGGGAGGGGCTACCCCTCCCCCGAAGCCAAGAGGTCTTGATCACCTCCTCCTGGAACCACGCAGGCACGCACCCAGGCGCCAGAAAGCCAGCATGGGGCGACCCAGAGCAATTGGAGGAGAAGACGATACCCAGCTGCAGCCCATGAGCCTTAGGGCAGGGAGTCTCTAGCTAACCCATACACCACGCCCACGTAGCGGGAGCTAGAGGGGCCCTTTGGGCCCCTAATTAGTCCCCGAGACAGCCCCGTGCCCAGGCCCCTCTGCGGCACAATAAGCCGCAAGCAAGCGACTCTACCGCGTTGTGCTAAGAGCCCTGCGGGGCGGCTCGAGAGGAGCCCGGGCACAGCCGCCTCCTTGGCAGCCTCGGAGGGGCGTAATATATTTACATTTATAAGCTATATCTATCTAATATTCTCTTGTATTATATGCCCCTCCTTAGCCGCCAAGGCGGGTGGCCGTGCCGGGCCCCCAGTATTGTATTATTTTTGCAATTATTGCTATTGATTATTCGTTGTCCGCCCCGGGCCCTTAGCCAGCGGCAGAGCCGCTTGCCTGCGGGGCCCTGGGCTACCGTAGCTGCCTCGGGGACCGGGAGGCCGCAGGACCCCCGTCACCCGCCACGCGGGTGCAGTGTATGGGTTAGCTAGAGACTCCCTACCCTAAGGCCCAGAGCCGCAGCCAGGTATCATCTCCTCCTCCAACTACCCGGGTCTCACCCCCATACCGGCTTCCTAGCACCTGGGTGGGCCCACGTTGCCCAGGGAGGTGACCGACCCCGTGGCCCCGGGGGAGGGGCTACCCCTCCCCCACGGGCTCTGAGGATCCTCGAGGCCTGCCCCTCCCGCGCGGATGGGGACTCTGCCTCCCCTTTTATCCGCGGGAGAGGCTTGTCCCGCGGGGTGTGTTCTCCCTGGGCCTGGGTGGCCCGGTCTAGTTGTTTTCTTGTTTGGACACTGTTTAAGGCTTGGGGGTCATCGGTATCTTTGTGGTGTGCTATTCTGATGTTCTTGTGAATCGTAATGGTTCTTTATTTTTCGAAGCTATAGGCTGCTATTACTATTCCTTCAAATAGCTTGTAGTTCTCTATATAGTTGTTGCATGTTAGCCGGATTGTTACTCCGTCTATTCTCTCGACGCAGGGGAATAGTTCCGCTATGTCGGCGTGGAATGGCCTCTTGAGTTCAACCTCTATCCATGGCTCCTTGGGTTTCAATGGCTTCACTTCCCTGTTTTTCGTTGCATTAATGGCTTCTTTGACTGCTTCCCTAAGTTCGTGTTCAAGTCTGTTCCAGGGAGGGGTGTGGTCAGCGTAATAGGAGACAGTATCTTTTAGGGCAATGAAGCGCGCCCAGGGTGTGTGTTTCTCTACATGTTCCCTTAGCTTTGCGTCGCCTGCTACTAAGGCGACGGGTACACCTAGTTCTCCGAGAGCATATGTGTTTAGAAGGTACTCTGTGGCGGCATCGCACTCGCTGAGCCTTACTCGTTGTACTATTCGCCCGGAATAGGTGTGGCCCAGTACGCCTCCAAGCTGGGGACTAGAATGATACCCTAGGAAGAATGCAGCATCTACGCCCGTAGCCTGGCTTATCATTGCCATGGGCCGGGGGAATCCGCGAATAAGGCTAACTCGTTTATCGAGTTCAAAGGGATCAATATTCACCATAGCTCCATGACTGTCGGCAACAATAACCTCTTCAACACCATGTTTGAAAGCTTCTTCGGCAACAACATTGGTTACGAGAGTCATGATGCGTCTAAGCTCGTTGTAGAGTGGCTGTCCGGGAGACATCATGTACTTGCTCGGAGCCCAGGGCATGCCCTCTGCATCAACGGATACGAATATCTTCAAGCCAGGGCTCACCGCGTAGGGATGCGCGGTTCCCGGTAGAAAAGCAAAGGCTCGATTGTGAACGAAAATAGCAACTGGCCCTAGTTCCTGTTTCTAGGAGTATTAATCTATAAGCTCAAGAGCTTGCCAGGAGGCTCTTAGTGAAAAGGTGAGGCTTGTAAGAGAGTCGCTTGTGGCGCTGCTAGCGCTTGGCCGCTGGCTTAGAGAAAGAGTTGGGCAGGAGCCGGAAAAACCCCTTAAAATAGGAAATTGAGTTGATTAGCTCTGCTGCATTAGTTTCTTGAACTCTTCTACCGCTCTCTTTACCTCTTCTACTGCGCTTGGATCCTCTAGAGTTGATACATCTCCTATTGGTCTGCCCTTGATGAGGCTGATGAGTATTCTTCTCATTATTTTGCCGCTCCTGGTCTTCGGCAGCTTTGACACGAACAATACCTTTGCCGGTACGGCTATTGGGCCAACAATTTTCCTTACTGTGAGCTTTATTTCTTGCTCGAGTTGCTCGCTCGGCTCATAGCCTTCCTTGAGGACTACGAATGCTACCGGAACTTCTCCCTTCACGGGGTCAGGTGCTCCGACGACGGCTGCCTCGCTTACTGCTGGGTGTGCTACTATCGCGTCTTCTATCTCTGCTGTTCCGAGGCGGTGGCCTGCCACGTTGAGCACTTCGTCTGCTCTACCTAGTAGCCAGAAGTAGCCCTCTTGGTCCTTTATCGCGTAGTCTGCTGGGTAGTAGATCCAGATGCCCTCCTCGGGCTTGCTGAACCTCTCCCAGTAGGTCCTAATGTAGCGGTCAGGGTCACCCCAGATACCCATTAGCATGCCCGGCCAGGGCTTCTTGATTACGAGTAGCCCCTTCTTCCCTGGCTCTGCGGGCTTGCCTTCTGGTGTGAAGACGTCGGCGTCTATGCCTGGTAGTGGTAGTGTCGCGCTTCCGGGCTTGAGGGGTACGAGTGCTAGGCCTGGTGCGGGGGATATCATTGCAGCGCCGGTCTCGGTCTGCCACCATGTGTCAACGATTGGTGCCTTGCCGCCGCCGATCTTCGTGAAGTACCATTTCCAGACATCGGGGTTGATGGGCTCGCCTACGCTGCCAAGCAGCCTCAGTGTTGAGAGGTCGTGCTTCTCTACCCATTTGTCGCCGAAGCGGCGGAGGAGGCGGAGCATGGTGGGGCTTGTGTAGAAGATTGTTACCCCGTAGCGCTCTATCATCTCCCAGATCCGGTCGGGCGCCGGGTAGTCGGGGGCGCCCTCATACATTACCTGAGTTACTCCGTGCATGAGTGGGCCATAGACTATGTAGGTGTGGCCTGTTATCCAGCCAATGTCCGCGGCGCACCAGTATATGTCGTGGGGCTGGGGGTCCCAGTTCCACTTGAACACATTGTACACGTAGGTCATGTAGCCGCCAGTGCTGTGCATTATACCCTTTGGTTTGCCCGTGGTGCCGCTGGTGTAGAGTATGAATAGGACATCGTCTGCCTTCCTAGGCTCCGGCTTGACGTAGGCCTTCTCGGGGGCCTCCTTTATGAGTTCGTGGTACCAGTAGTCCCTGCCGCTGACCATGTGGACATCGTTGCCAGCCCTCTTAACAACGATCACCTTTTCTACTTTTACGCCGCGCTCCTCAGCGATCTTCACAGCTTCATCAGCATTCTTCTTGAGGTCTATGACCTTGCCTCTCCTGTAGAATCCGTCAGCGGTTATCAAGACCTTTGCCTTGGCATCGACGATTCTCTCGGCTAGCGCCTGGGCGCTGAACCCGGAGAAGACTACGCTGTGTATAGCTCCTATCCTCGTGACAGCGAGCATAGATACTGGGAGTTCTGGTATCATTGGGAGATAGATAGAGACCGTGTCGTTGGGCTTGAGCCCGATTACCTCCTTTAGCACCCATGCGAACTTGTTGACCTCGCGGTAGAGTTCGCCGTAGGTTATTGCCCGCTTGTCTCCAGGCTCGCCCTCCCAGTAGTACGCGACCTTGTGTTCAACACTGGTTCCTATCCACTTGTCGAGCGCGTTTAGATTAATGTTTGTGACACCGCCCTTGAACCAGCGATAGAAGGGCGGGTTAGAGGCATCGAGTACCTGGTCCCAGTGCTTAATCCAGATCAGCTGCCTGGCTCTCTCGTCCCAGAACGCCTCTATGTCTTCGAGGCTCTTTTGCCGTATCTCTAGGAACTTGCCGAGATCGGGCCAGTACTTCTCCTCGAAGGGGAGCGCAGTGAATTCTCTCTCATCTCCAACGCTCACTGGTTATACACCTCTAGGCAATAGTCGATACTCGAGCTAACGGAGTAGTAATGATGTGTCGAATTTAAGCTTTTCTACCAATACTTTACCAAAGATAAAGAATTTGAAAGAATTCTAACGAATTTCGGTCCACGTGGCAGAAATGCGTGCAAAAGACGCGCCCAGGAAGAGGTAAGGGCTAAGTATCTTTTCTGAGCCGTTCCTAAGAGTAGAGCGTGGAGGGGTTTCAGAAACGCCTAGGCTCATAGCCCTAGCGGAAGTTCCTAGAATAGGCGAGGTGAGGCTCGAGGAGCCTTCAAAGGGCGACGAGCACCGCCTTCTTGCATTCTTTGAGAGCCTTTCTAGAGAAACAGTTCTAATGAGGTTTCTCAGACCAATACGCCACTTCGGCCCAGAGGTTAGGAGGATACTTGATAGAAGCACTACCCCGGTTGCCGTCGTGACGTCGCTCCCAGATGGAAAGGTGATAGGCTCGGGCGAGGTCTATAAGATAACTCCAAGTGAGGGAGAACTTGCAATAGTTGTTCATGACGCGTATCAGAGGCGTGGATTGGGCTCGCTCATAATGTACACGTTGTTTCTCGAATCCGCTAAGAAGGGTATACGGAAGATACACGCATACACGCATGAAACAAATATACCTATGAAGAGGCTTGCAAAGAAGTTTGGCGGCCGATTAGCAGGGAGAATAGAAGAAGATATGTACGACTTTGTCTTTGATACTGAAGAGGCGCTGAAGATAGGCGAAAAAGTGCTCGCAGAGAAGGGTATAGTAGTCAAGACTGTAGAACAAGCGGCTGAGGCTACTGCTGCTTAGCGTATTTCTTCTCTCCCGTCTTGGCTGTTCTGCGAAAATGTAAAGTACTGGCCGCCTCAGCCGTACTCATATTTAGAAAGACTTAGACAAAGGTCTACTACTGCCTACGACGATTATCGAGTAAAGGTGATTAGGTATCGCGGTTGTGGAGAAAGTGAAGAGAGTACTAGAGAAGGTCGGGGTAATAATTGATGCGCATGCGCATCTACCTGTAGGCTCTTTTCCCCATCGCTACTTAGAGGACTTGGCTTCTGCTGGGATAGGTGCAGTAGTACTCCTAGGTATACCTGACTTCAGCAAGATCATTGCCTCCCTAAGCCTCGAAGACGTTATTAGAGAGTATGAGCGAACGAGGAGCGTCATAGAGCGCCATGTTCCGAGAGAGCTGTGGGATAATTTGCGCCCCGAGGCACTCTACCTATCAGCCCTCGAGCTTGCAAGAGAGTATGGCCCCCTCTGTGGCCTCCTAGAAGACGAAGCCCTCATACAGTCGCTGATAAGCATAGAGGAGACAGGTCCTGAATTTGCAGTATTCCATGCAGTCCAGCTAGACAAGGCACCGGACGATGTAAAGGAGGAAGCAGAGGAGGCCGTTAAGCGGGGCGCCAAGGGGCTCAAAATAATATCGACACTCTTCATGAAGAGCCTTGACGACCCCTCAGTGGAGGCCGCTATAGAGGCAGCCGAGGAACTGGATATCCCAGTAATAGTGCATGCCGGATGCGACCCCGGAGTATGGGAGCTACCCAGGTACTGTAAGTACGGCGACCCATCTAGGCTCGAGCCAGTCATAAAGCAGCACCGAGAAGCAAGGATAATAATAGCCCACGTTGGGGGCTACAGCGCGATAGCACCAGGAGTATTTGTGGCTGAGACCCTAGAGCTCCTCCGCCGCTACCCCAATGTCTACGCAGACACCTCTGCACTTAACCCCGTAGTCGTGGAGATGGCGGCAAAGGATACTCCTTGCTGCAAGCTCCTCTTCGGCACGGATTACCCCGTTATAAATAAGAGGCCAGAGGACATCGTAGTCGAGTACTATGATGCACTAGTCTACGCAGGAGTCAGCAGAAGGTTCATTGAGGCCTATTTCCACGGTCTCGCCGAAGAAGTTCTAGAAATAAAGCCAGCTGAGAGACAAGTAGACACCTCATATGCGTAACGTTTTCAGCTCCCTCGTATCAAGTGCAACTAGGCTCAGAAGCCGCATCCAACAGCTAGGAGACTCCCTCGTCTCCCCGGTGCACGTAGGGTGGCTTGGCTTGGAGCGCGCACGCGAGATCTCTCTCCGAAAAGTCGTGATCGATACGCTGCTCATTACGCCTAGCGGGGCTCTAAGCCCCGGCATGTTGAGCGCATCAGCTGTAGCTGTTGGAGCCTATCTCGGTGTTCTTGGCGGAGTCCTTGTATCGCTTGGCCACATGTTGTTCGAACTACCTTACGTAGCTGGCCTCGTCCTCTGGGTCGAGAAACTAGAGAAGATTCTTAAGAGGCTTGAGAAACCCTTGGCACTCATAACGCTTGCTTTTGCTCTCTTCTTCGCCCTAGGCCTCTTTGAGACAGCGTACACGGTCTATACGGAGAATAAGCTGGATCTAAACAATGGCTCCCTCCGCGTAGGGTCATCGCCGCTCGGCGCGGTACTAGCGGGGATAGTGTTCACTGGAGCCAATCCGTACTTCCTCGCATGGTGGCTAACAATAGGGCTTCCGCTGATACGTGGCGCAGCAGTGCATGGCAGGAAAGGCTTTGCAGCAATGTATGCTGCTCATGTCTGGCTAGACTATGTGTGGCTTGCATTCCTTGCAGGCCTGGGAGGCCTTGCCCGCATAGCGGCAAAGCCATATGCGGTGCTCCTTGCAGGCTTGGGAGTAGTGCTGACTTACTTCGCGCTAGAGGTGGCCCTTAAAGCATTTACAGGCAAAGGCATTACCGAGAGAATAATGGACTTGTTAAAGCTCTAACAATGACGAGCCACGTGCCTATACAGGGCGGCATCCTTTTCTGGCCGATGAGGAGGGCCGTGAACCCTTCAGACCTGCCGATCACGGGTCTATGGGGAAGTGTTTCAAGGCCGAGGCGCACCGGGCTCCTCAGCTTCTATTCCGCCCTCCTTCTATGAGCTGCTCTTGTCCCTAAGTATCTAGGGCCGCACATCTGGCCCCCTATTCTTGGTTTAACGGGTTATTTAAATGCTAAGTTTCATTGTTAGGAAAGATTAGATTTAAATAGCTTGCTGGGGGTGTTTCGGCAGAAGCCGGTGCTCTATAAATGGTAGCTACGTCTAAAGTATTAGCGTACAAGAAAGCTTTCGCTACATGGACGACGATATACTTTATAGTATGGCTCGTCATTGCGCTCGGGCTCCACTTGCCAGCTAAGCAATTCTATGCGCCACCGGGGAGCGAGGCAAGGATTGGAGGAGCACCGCTAAACTGGTGGATGATACAGATTAGCATCGCGCTAGGCATAGTGCTGGCTTTTCTCTACGCCTATACCATCAACAAGCTTGACGAGAAGTTCGAGAAAAATGTGTAGGGGGTGAAAAGGCTGTGGATGTCCTGGCTGTGAGCTTTCTTACGGCTGCAATCGCTCTTTACATGTTCATAGCTTATCGCGCCAGGGCAGCCACGGCCGAGGAGTTCTACGTAGCTGGTAGAAGGGTTTCGCCAATAAGGAACGGTATGGCGACAGCGGCTGACTGGATGAGCGGTGCCAGCTTCATATCGATGGCTGGCGCGGTCGCGATACTGGGGTACGATGCGAGCGTGTTCCTTATAGGCTGGAGCCTCAGCTATGTCCTGCTAGCCATGGCTATTGCGCCTTTCCTTAGAAGCTACGGCAAGTATACTGTGCCCGACTTCTTCGAGGACCGGTACTATAGCAAGCTTGCACGAATCTTCGCCGTCGTTATGTTATACGTTGTTTCGCTGACTTATCTGACCGGCCAGCTACTCGGCGTAGGAATAGTGCTCTCAAGGGCGGTGGGCGCCTCAGCCGCGCTCATGTCGCTCATAGCGCCGCTAATAGTCATACTTTACAGCAGTTTTGGCGGCATGAAGAGCATTACCTGGACACAGGTGGCCCAATACGTAGTACTCATATCGGCCTACTGGCTCCCAATAGTACTGCTGACCAACCTCTGGCACCCAATACCGCACGTAGCTTATGGCGGACACGTTGAGAAGGTTGACGAGATGGTTATGCAGCTCAAGGATCATGCATGGACAGAGCCGTTCTGGAGACCATACGCAGATGGTCATGGCCAGCTGAACTGGCTGCTAGCGACACTGGCACTAATGCTCGGAACAATGGGGCTGCCACACGTATTAATGAGGTTCTACACTGTCCCAAGCGTCAAGGATGCTAGGAAGAGCGTTGCCTGGGCCCTCTTCTTCATAGGCTTGTTATACCTGACTGCTCCGGTCTATGCAGCGCTGGCTGGTGAGAAAGAGTATTGGCTAGCGCTCCAGTTCAAAGACCTCGTAGGACACCCAATATCTGAGGCGCAGCAACGGCTTGCAGAGATAGCGGCCCAGCACTCATGGGTGGCAAAGTGGCACAGCGCAGGCCTTATCAAGATAGTTGACCTAAACCATAACGGCGTCTTCGACAGTCTCAAGGAGCTTTCAATACACAAGGACATAGCGGTGCTAGGCCTCCCCGACATGTATGGACTGGGAGCGGTAGTCGCATCGATAATACTCGTTGGCGGAATCTCTGCCGCGCTCTCAACAGCTGATGGACTACTCTTAGCCATGACGACTGCCGCCACGAGGGACATCTACAAGTCAATAATTAATCCTAGGGCTAGCGATAAGCAAGAGTTGAGAATAGCGAGAATATCAATGGTCCTCATAGCGTTCTTCTCGGGCCTGCTGGCCTACGTCATGGCCGCGAACCCGAAGATCGGAGCATACATAGCGAAGACCGTTGGCTGGGCATTCGCGTTCGCTGCATCTACGCTGACGCCGGCAATGATACTAGGCATACACTGGAAGAGAACCACGAAAGAGGGAGCAATAGCCGGCATGCTTGCAGGCCTCGCAGTAACCGTGCCATATGTGGTACTCCTAGCGGCCGGAAAGATACACCCAGTAACCATAGCAGGACAAGCGATAGGAAGCATAGCGTGGGGGACGATAGGGTTCACGGTGAACCTCATAGTAACCATAGTGGTGTCGTTGCTTACGCCGCCACCGCCCAAGAACGTACAAGATCTTGTCGAGAAGGTGCGTGTCCCGATACTAGCTGAGGCTCCTAGCGAGGAACGGAGGTGACCTGGACAACCTTGGCGGGCAAGCCTGTGCCCCGAGACATATTGTTTTTTCTAGCCGAAGAAGTATTCCCTCACCTTCCCCGCAAAACTCTTGAAGAAGTGCTTACTTGTTCATCCATAACGCTCCTATCTGAAGGAGAAAAGGTGGAGAAGCCAGGGCTCTACATAGTCTATAACGGGTCTATACGCGTAGGAGATGCTTCTTATCATCGCGGCGACTACTTTGTAGTAGAGGGCAGTGTATCAGCGGAAGCCGAGAGCGAGAGCATAGTTGTCAGAGTTAGGCCTGAGTGCGTTAACCTCTTGATAAGCACTGCCGAAGTGGAAGCATGCCGCGTCGAGGACCTTGTGTACCGTGCACCGGTCACAGTGGTTCGCGGTACACCCGTAGTAAACGCTGTGAGAACGATGTACGAGAACGGTGTCTCCTCGGTAATTGTTGTCGACGAGGAGCTGAGACCAGAGGGGATCTTTACCGACACTGATCTCCGGCGCCTAGTGGCTCTAGGAGAGAACTTGTCTAAGCCGGTCGACGAGTTTATGACGCCGAACCCTATAGGAGTTCCTCCCAGCACCGCCTGCACAGATGCAGTATACTTAATGATGGAGAGGAATATCAAGCACCTGCTCGTAAAGGGCCGCGGCGACAAACTACTCGGAGTCGTGACTATACGTGACATAGCTTATGCTGAGGCCCTTGGCCCCCTCTATGCTCGGAGAATAGTGCGCACAGCCAGCAGCTTAGACGAGCTTAGAGACGCCTATGCTAGGCTCACTCGCATGCTCTCAAGGTTCAATAAGCAGCTGCACCCCCTGCTTAGCCGCGGCGGAGTAGTCACGCTGGTCAAGATGGCTAGTCTCGTCCTTCGCTCAGTTATAGAGAAGGCTGCAGAACTGGCAGCCAAGCAGCTCGGAGTAGGGCCCAAGGACTGGGCTTACATAGTCATGGGGAGCAATGCTAGGCTCGAGCAAATGGCGCCAACGGATAGGGACACAGCACTCATATACAGCGGCTCAGTGCCGGAGAGTAAGGCAAGGGAACTAGCCGAGACAATAGAAGACTTTCTTGACAAAATCGGGTTCCCGGGATGCAGCCACGGCTATACTGCTCGCCGCCTCCTCTACTCCCTCGAGGAAGCAAAGGAGCGGCTGCGCCGAGCAGCAACGAGCCCCAAGGGCGACGAAGAAGTAGTGACCATAGGCTTGTTCATGGACGCTGCCCAGGCTTATCCAAGGCAACAGGGAGGCGATCACGGTGAGGAGCTAAGGAAGCACCTCTTCTCAGCGATCTCCGAGGCCGGCTCAGCGCCTTATCTTCGATCCGTGTTGGCGGCCTATAGGCCTAGGCTTCGTGCGCTGGGCAGGCTGCCACGCAGAATAGATTTGAAGAAGGACGGTCTTGCCCCCATAGTGTTCGCTGTGAAGGCCCTAGTGGTCTCAGCCAACATATGGCGCCCTGTTTCAACTGTTGAGCGCCTCGAAGAGCTCGCCGCCAAGGCGGTGCTCTCTCCAAGCATGGCGGCTGAGGCCGCAGAGGCCTACCGGATACTACTAGGATTTACTGCATGGAGTATAGCAGTGCACGGGTCTAGGGAGATAGATGTAGACGAGCTAAGCGGTGTTGAGAGGAGCTTGTTACGCTCAGCGCTACAAGCAGCGTCAAGACTCGTCGACCGGGCCAGGACTGGAGCCTAGTAGTCCCGACCCTGGAAGGGGCAACAGCTCTATGATGCCTAAGAGGCTTGCAGCCTTTGACGTAGAAGCTACGTGCATACGCGGCCCTAGCTGTAAGATAGTCTCAGCCGCACTCGTGGAGATACGTGGCGACGAACTAGTACTAGATAGCATACGGTGCGCCGTTGAGCCGCCTAGTGTCAGCGTTGGCAGGACAGCCCTCGTGCACGGCATAACTGGTGCGAACGCTACCCGGCTGGGCAGCCTCAGCTCCCTGCTAGCAGAGGCAGCAACCTATACACTCGTAACCTATGGAGACCACGATGCAGCCCTCTTGCTCCAGGAGGCTGAGAGGAGAGGGCTGCCCATAAACAAGGTCTGCTTCATAGACGTCCTCAGCTACTTGCTCTCGAACCCCTCTAGGAGATACCAAGCTATGAGGAGAGGCGGCTATCCCCTCGAGGAAGCAATAAGGGAGATCCTAGGTATATCTCCTCCGGAAACGAGGTTCCACGATCCCATCGTTGACGCTGTATACGTGGGCCTTCTCTACATAAAGTTGCGCAAGAGAGGCGATGAGCCAAAAACAACGTGCATCACAAAGCGGCGCAGCTTGTTTTCAGTAATAACTGGCTTCTTCCGAGGCAAGAAGCACTAAAAGCCTACTCCAAGTCCATGTCCTTTAGTTCTTGCAGGTAGATAACAAGTAGCTGCCGAGGCGGGAAACCCTAAGCCTCACGACTCTGAAGTTGCCGCTCTCTATGGTTGCAAGTACTTCTCTGAGCTCCAGGAAGGAGGCGGGATAGCCAAGTATCTTTTCGAAAACTGTTAGTAGCTTTCCGAGCAGCGATGACGCGTCAAAGTCGCCTATAAGTATGCACTCTGAGACCCGCATAGCCTCCTTTAGTGCTAAATACGGCTCTGCCACGTGGTGGAGCGAATCGTGGAAAACGGTAACCGAGCCGCTAACCCTCCTTAGAGGCAGGCTTTCAGCAACCCCTACAACAATGTGGGAGAAGGCGTCTCTAAGCGCCCTCTTAGCTAGGCACGCATCAGGCTCCACGAGCACATATTCTCCGAGAAAGCCCTTTCTGCGGAGAGCTTTCCCTAGGAGCCCAGAGCCCCCTCCCACGTCTACAGCTAGTCTTGGCTCGAGCTTCACTGCCTCCCCGGTTACAGTATCGTATAAGCTGAGCGGAACGACCCGATACAGCAATTGTAGAAGGGGGTCACAGCGCGCCATACCTCTATGCGTGCCTCCTACTAGAGAATTATGAGCATAGAGGAAAATGAGCTAACGGAGCCACTGGAGCTAGGGCTTCATGAGTCTGAGGACAGCGATTATCCCGACGATCAGGTCTATCGCTAGCAGTGGTATGTGTTGTACTGCCAGTTCTCCTATCTCGCCTCGTGATCCAACTATGCTGCGGGAAACTCTGCCAGCGCTGAAGAGCGCAACTATTGCAACGAGCGCGTAGCCCCATGACGCACCTCTCCAGATGCCTGCGATGCTCGCTACATACAGTATTGCTAGGACGAGGTTCTCTGCTACTAGGAACTTCTCGAGCTCTGTCACGAAGTTTATTCCGATATGGCCAGCTACTAGGAGTGCGAGCAACCCGACCAGTACATAGTCTAGTGCCTGCAACGCGAAACATCACCCCGTAATCGTTTCGGCTTCGCAGCCTATACTGCCACTCCCTACCCCCAGGGATACTTATAGCCACTCCCTCCAAGACACTAGGCAAATCCATAACGCTGGGAAGGCTACATTATTAGAGCATTTGAAGCAGTACTGGATACCCCTATGAGGCCCGGGGAGGAGATCCAGGGTTGGCTAGCCGCATTAGGGCTGATATAGCCGGCGTAGTCGTAGGTGATGAGCAACCGGCCAGGATAATGGGCGTAATAAACGTCAGCCCCGAGTCGTTCTACAAGGGCTCGGTTGCACAGAGAAGGGAGGAGATCATAGCCCGTGCAGAGGCGATGGCCAAGCAAGGCGCGGACTTCATAGACATTGGCGGGAAGTCCACAGCGCCTTATCTCGAAACAGAGGTACCAGTAGAGGAGGAGGCTAGACGGGTCGTTGAGGCGATTAGAGCGATAAAGGAGAATACTAGCATAAGGATCCCAGTCTCCGTTGACACGACTAGGGCCTTTGTGGCTGAGAAGGCTATTGAGGCTGGTGCAGACATTGTTAACGATGTCTACGGGTTTAAGGGCGACGAGAAAATGGCCTCAGTGGTTGCGGAGTACGGTGTGCCAGTGATAATAGGTGCCCACATGGACCCGGTACCCGAGAACAGCTCGCCAATAGCAGTGGTCTTGGAGGCGCTGCGCGAGAGCATAGAGATTGCCCGCAGACACGGCGTAGACGAGGAAAAGATAGTAGTTGACCCGGCAATAGGGTTCTTCCGGCCGAGAAACCCGCCATGGTATGTCTGGGACTCAACAATACTCGCAAACCTGCATGTGCTTAGAACCTTTGGTAAACCAATACTCGTAGGAGTCTCAAGGAAGTCCTTCATAGGAGCAATAACGGGGCGCAAGAGCCCGGAGGAAAGACTATGGGGAAGCCTAGCAGCCACAGCCATAGCAGTATACAATGGAGCCCACATAGTGAGAACCCATGACCCACTAGAGACAATCGATGCTATAAGGGTAGCAGAGTTCATTGCAAGACATAGAATAACGCCCTTTCACTAAGCAGTAAGAACAGGATCAAGGACATCGGGGCACTGCCCTCTATTCAACGACCAATATTTTCTCCGGCAAAGAGCCTCTGATCGTATCAAAAACTAGGTACTTGGGACGGGTTAACGGCTACTCTATTGTCATTTTATTGAAGAGCATCGCCGCAAACCCGACGAGGGCGGTGTCGAGCAGGACTAGGGCAGCTAGGTCCGTTATCGGGCTTAGCCATGAGACCCCTGTCATCCAGTACCTCATGGCATCAACTCCGTACGTTAGTGGGTCGAGGTATGCAAGCACCTTCATCCATGTCGGCATGAGGCTTACCGGGTAAAATGCGCCGCTTAGGAAGAGTAGGGGAAGTATAAGGAAGCTCATTATTAGCTGGAAGCCCTCGTGGCTCCTCATGCGCGAGGCTATTGCTACGCCTAGAGCAGAGAATCCTATTGCGACGAAGTATCCATAGATCAGCGCGACTAGGGTTCCAATAACGCTTATGTGTTCCATGAAGGGTATGCTGACTAGTGCTATTAGGGCGGCTTGCACCATTGCTGTTAAAGAGTCTCCCAGTATTCTTCCAAGTATTGCGGCTGAGCGCGGGGTAGGTGCAACCAGTATTTCTTTGAGGAACCCGAACTGCTTGTCGAATATGACCGAGATGCCGCTGAGGAAGCTGCCCGTGAACACCGACATCGCTATGACGCCTGGCACGAGGAATGATAGATAGTCCAGCCCCCCGAGCAATACCTTCATGAATGGGTTGTTGAAGGCCTTCGCCCACCCCAGTCCGAAGAACACTATCCAGATCAACGGGTTCACAATGCTGCCTATGATGCGGGACGGTGAGCGAACAAAGTGCTTAACCTGTCTGTAGGCCATCACGTAGACAGCGTCAAGGAAGCCCCTCAACACTCTTCAACCCTCCTCATCCACTATTCCTATCCTCGGCGCATCATGATGCTACGAGCATAGAGCCGGATCCTCTCAGCAGAGTCTATCTCCTCCTCTCTAATCTCGCGGCCCGTAAGATAAATGAAGACATCGTTGAGCGTCGGTCTATGGTAGCTGGCCTCCAGCACCTCTATGCCTCTCCGGGAAGCCTCTACAAGTATTCTTGGCAGCATCTTTGGGGCATCTCTAGCCTTAAGTGCAACGCGGTCGCCGCCGAGCTTCTTGCACTCCTCCACGCCGTCTATTGACGCGAAGAAGCTGCATGCATCGTCTATAGGGCCAGCTATCTTCAGGTATATGATGTCGCTGCCTACCAGTGACTTGAGCTGCTCCGGCGTCCCCTCTGCGATTATCTTGCCGTGGTCAATTATCGCTATCCTGTCGCAGAGCTGCTCCGCCTCCTCCATGTAGTGCGTCGTCATGAATACTGTGACGTTCTTCTCGTTGCGTAGGCGGCGAATATAGTCCCATATATGCGTCCGCGTCTGTGGGTCAAGGCCGAGCGTCGGCTCGTCTAGGAACAATACAATAGGCTCATGTAGAAGGGCTCGTGCTATCTCGAGCCTCCTCCTCATGCCCCCGGAGAAGGTCTTCACCAAACGGTTCCGGTGCTCATAGAGTTCCACGAAGCGTAGCAACTCCTCGATGCGCTCCTCGAGCAATCTCCCCCTGAGACCATATACTCTTCCATGTATGTACATGTTCTCGTAAGCAGTGAGGCTATCATCGAGACTAGGGTCCTGGAAGACAATGCCTATGGACTTTCTAACCTTGTCGGGCTCTCTCATAACATCGTAGCCGGCGACTATGGCCTTGCCGCTCGTGGGGCGCAGAAGCGTGGCGAGGACATGTATAGTAGTGGTCTTACCGGCCCCATTTGGGCCCAGGAAGCCGAATATCTCGCCTCTCCTCACTCTGAAGCTTATGCCGCGAACAGCGGGGAAGTCTCCATACTTCTTGACAAGGTTCTCAACAATTATAACGTAGTCATTACTACTCAATTCTACTTCTCGCCCCACATGAGCCTAGTCGCCCAGTAGCTGCTCGCGTAGCCTCCTAACCTCTACGACCATGGATCTTATCATCCTGGCTATAGTCTTTTTCTCTTTGTCTTCAAGCTCTGGTAGTAGCCGTACAAGCTCCCATAGCTCGCGCAACAAGTCGTCAAGGCCCAGGTCCCTAGCCTCGTGGAGCGCCATCATCGAGGCAATGAAGCTCTCAACATCACGCCTAGCCTTCTCGAGCAGCTCGGCACCCTTACTGGTAAGCGAGTACGTCTTAACGAGGCGGCCACCTATGCCACTAACCCTTGCCTCGACAAGCCCCTCGCGCAAGAGATCCCGGAGCAGCGGATAAACCGTGCCAGGGCTAGGCCTCTTGCCAAGAAGCTCTTCAAGCTCTTTCATCAACTGGTAGCCGTGCCGTGGCCCCCTCTCAAGCAAATAGAGCATAAGCATCCTCATCTCTACCGGGCGGCGCCTCCTCCGCCTAGGCTCTCGCTGCGACAAGGTCTCCACGACCCCGATATATCGGGCCGATACATCTATTCCCCTATTTTATTCCCAACGGTTCCTGCCCCGGCCTCCTCCCCGTCAAGGCTCCTCTGTATATCACGTACTTGTACGGACAAAATAAGATAAATGCACAATTATCACTATATTAACAACTCGGGCTAGAGAGGGGTTGCGTACATGGTGCAAGAACACGTAGTCGCAAGAATAGAGAAGGCAGAAAAGAAGCCAAGCGGCCTCTATGAGGCCCAGCTCCTCATCACATACCGTGGCAAAGAGTACAGGATAAGACTCGGAAACCTTGTTCGAGAACCCGGCTATGCCGAAGCCAAGCTCGTCGGCGATTACCTCCTCGTTGAGTTGAGAGGTAGAGATCGCCTACCACTAGCAACGTGCTGCATACACCGAGGCCACCTAGACAAAGGCTGCATGGAGTGCCCCTCGCTGCTCCTGCCACCCAAAACGGGACAGAAAGATGATGAATAACTCTAGTGCTAAAACATTACACAATAGTCTTTGCGAAGACTGTAAAAGAATTTTCCTAGTCTGGTGGTCGCTGCAGGTGTTTCGAATCTCTTTGAAGCATGTTGCGGGCTAGCCTTATCGCCTCATCTAGTGTCGGCGGTGAGTCTGTGCACTGTTTGCAGTTCTTTGTCGCAGGGTTCCATACGCAGCCTTTTTCGAGGTAGCGGCGGGCCTGCATGGCTGCAAGGATAGCGGTGGCTATCATTGATTCCTCCGAGTAGCCGGCTATGTGTGGCGTGAATACAGCTCTATCGCCGCCCTGGTACTGATTTACCAAGGGGTGCTCGGGCGGTACGGGCTCTTCCTCGTAGACATCGAGTGCTACCCTGATATCGCTTCTCCGCTCCAAGAGCTTCTCAAGCGCACCCTCTTCAACAACGCAGCCGCGCCCCACGTTGACGAAGATTGCGTTCCTAGGCAGCTTCTCGAGAAGGTCTAGCGTGACGAGGCCCCGGGTCTCATCGGTGCATGGCAGGGCTGCTACGAGTATCTCGGAGCGCTCGAATAGTTCTTCTAGGCTCAGCCTCCTCGCGCCAAGAACTACTTCTAGCTCAGGCTTACGCCGCCTAGACCAATAATATATCTCCCTTACGCCGAGCGCGGCTCGGAACTTCTGAGCCACGAGGGAGGCGATACGCCCCATGCCCAGGAGGCCGAGCCTCCTACCATAGAGTAAGCGGGGCCGCCACCACCTAGGCCAGCCCTGCCTAGCCCACTCACCGCTAACCACGTAGCTGTGCCCAGCCACGAGGAGCTTCGCCGCGGCAATCGCCAGGCCCAGCGCGTGCTCAGCAACAGCCTCAGCAATGACCTCCGGCTGATTCGTCACACATACCCCCTTCTCCTCCGCGGCCCCCACATCGATGCCGTCAAGGCCACTCGTCCGCGTAATCACTAGTTCGAGCCCTTTAGCCTCCCCGAGCAGCTCCCGGTTAACTGGCAGCCCTACGCGGATAAGTACTCGGGCTCCCACTCTTCGCAAGAACTCTCGTAAAGCATCCTCCTCGCCATAATGAAACATCTGGTAGCGAAGACCCTCTAGAACGTGGAGCGCGGCCGACGGGAGACGAGGATAAGCCACAACGTCGTAAACCATGTAAATCAGCCTCCAAGGAACTGTATGAGAAGCTCTTCAAAATAGTTAACGCTGTTAAAGAATATAAAACGTCCTTGCTAGTATATAAAACCCTATATAAGATCACATAACTCTTTATACAAAGTAATGAGCTACTCTAGCTACTCTACGAGACCCTTCTCAAGCAGCTTGGCTAGGAGCTTTACTGTGTCCTCTATATCGCTCCGCGCTATTGTCTCGACTGTTGTGTGTCCATACTTGACCGGCATCACTATTGCTACCGAGCGTACTCCTGCCCTCATGAATGCTGCTGCGTCCGTGCCTCCCCCTGCGCTCGCTAACTGGTACGGGATTCCCTCCTCCTCGGCAACCTCCTTAGCCCTCCTGACGAGCCCCCAGTCCGCTACATAGGCGTTGTCGAGCGCCCTTATGACTGGCCCGTTGCCGGGCCTCGCTGGCCCCGTTATCTCTGGGCGGCAGCAAGCCATCGTATCTACTGCTATGAAGTATTTTGGCTTTAGGCGCGCAGCTATCGCGAGGGCTCCCCGAAGCCCTAGCTCCTCCTGAACAGTCCATGCCAGTACCACGTGGTGCCTGGGCCTCACGGAGCCCCTTGCTACGAGCCTTGCTAGCTCTACGAGCACGTAGACTCCTGCTCGGTCATCGAAGCCCCGGCTCGCAAAGAACCTGCCCCCGGCTAGCCGGGTCCAGTGCTTCTTAGGCACAACGGGGTCGAGCACGCGGATACCGAGCTCCTCCACCTCCTCCCTGCTCGAAGCACCAACGTCTATCCTCAACTGGTGCCAAGGCACAACCTTGGGCTCCTTCTCTAGCTGGAGATGGGGAGGCTCGAGCCCGATAACGCCCTCCACGGGCCCCTTGGAGCCAAGCACCACTACGTGCTGGCTCGGGAGGACACGGTCATCTATCCCGCCGAGCTTGCGGAAAGCCAGCAAACCGTCATCGAAGATACTGGTTATCACCAGGCCTAGCTCGTCCATGTGCGCAGCGATAAGAACGGTGTCTCCCTCGCCGCCTAGGTCGAGAAACAGGTTACCCACGTCGTCAACCCACGCCTCTCCGAGCCCGTCGATCTCGGACCCTATGAGCCTGCGAATAGGCTCCTCGTAGCCAGACACGCCGGGCTCCATGACGAGCCTGCGGAGAAGATCCTCGTTCAGACTAAACTCCAAAGCCGAGACCACACCTCTCCAAGAACACAATGGCTACGTGAAACCAGGGTTCGAGCACTACTTGTCTAGGAGGGCGGTACTCTACAGCCTATATTTAAGCATTGTTTATTGCAACGTGCCCAAAGCTCGCGCAGTTCATAGCATTATTGCGGTCTATGAGCAGAGAAGATACGGTATTCGTAATGTGTCAGCTATAGTAGGCCTCCGCTTATTGTCAGCACGTCGCCGGTAACATAGGGGTTCTCTACCGCGTCCATTACTAGGCGGGCCACCTCCTCCGGTCTAGCCAGCCTCTTGAGGGGAATCTCCTCCTCTACCCAGTCGAGGTCTCCCCACTCCCTAGCCATATCAGTGTCTACGCCGCCAGGAGCCACAGCTATGACCCTCACACCCTTCTCTGCCAGCTCCTTGGCAGCGGCAATGCTCCACGCTATTAGCGCGGCCTTTGAGGCCGAGTAGTGGCTTGCCCACGGCTCTGGGCGTAGCCCGAGAACAGAGGCGATGTTGACAATGACTCCCCGGGTCTTGGTGAGGTGCGGCAGGGCAGCCTTTGCAACGTTGAGTGCACCGAAGAAGTTGACAGCCATCTCCCTCTCCCAGTCCCCCGGAGCCATCTCCTCGAAGAGCTTCGGGCGCAGAATACCCGCGTTGTTGACAACCACGTCGAGCCGGCCCCATCTCTCTACGGCTGCCTTCACGAGTCTCTCTGCGTCCTCCCACCTAGAGACATCACCGCCTACGACAACCGCGTCGGCCCCAATCCTCCGAGCCTCCTCGGCAACCTTCTCAGCAGCATCTCTTCTCGAAACATAGTTCACGACCACGCCTCGAGCTCCACGCCTAGCAGCCTCAAGCACCACGGCGCGGCCAATGCCGCGACTAGACCCAGTAACGAGAACAACCCTGCCAGTAAGCCAGCCCATGGCAGAAACCCTCGGGTCAGGTCAAGTATGGAAGCCCGTACCACCCGTACCAGAGGCAGCAGTCTCAACGTGTTTTTGATAAAGGTAGTGGCGGTCAGCAAGGGGTTCTTCGCTCATCCCCTAGCCCCGGGGATCGGCCCGGGGAGTCCTCAAAGGCCAATCCCCATCATCCCCCCTTGTGGCCAAAGGGATTTCCATTGCCGGGTCCGAGAACCCTGTTAGCAGCAATTCGGCGTGTTCGGGGCTCCTGCCTATGTGTCGGGATTCTTATAGGTGGCCGCATTATGTGTTGCCCTGGTCCGTGGAAAGGCGGCCTTCCCTGCTTAGACCGTTTGCTCCCGGAGGGCGTTCAGCGGTCTTGGCGAAGTGCAGGAGATGTGTAATCGGTTGCGACTCGGAGCCGGCCTGCGGCGTAATAGACCCCGTGGCGGGGGACAAGTACCCGTGGCACGCGCTCTACATGAGTATTCTGCCCGTTGAGCAGGTTCCTCTCTACCACGTGTGCCCAGGAGGTGTTGCAGCCCGCCTTGTCGCCCCGGTTCCTCCTTGGAGGTGTAGCTACTGTAGCTGGGCTCCCTACTCCGACCCTGGCTCTCTCGTGCTCCGAAGGTTCGGCGAAGGCGAGGCTAAGAGGCTCCTCCTACTACAGCCCGACGTCTTTCTCCTTGACGGCGGAGAGCCCTTAGCACTAGACTGGGCTCTCGAACTCCCTTCTATGCTGCGCCGAGTCCTCGGCGACAAGGCCCCGGAGTACTATGGTGCTCGAACGGCTGGCCTCGTATCCCTTGAGAGGCTTAGGGCGGCTAAGGAGAAGGGCTACAGCTTCATAGTGTTCGAGCACCTCGCAGCAGTGGAGACTCCTCCCCGCCTAGACCACGTATACGAGGCGCTAAGGGAGGCCTACCGCCTCTTCCCCGTAGTGGAGATACACGTGGCCTACGACGGCTCCAAGAAGGCAGACATGATGGTTTCTGAGCTAGTCGACCGCTACCCCGAGGCAGCAGTCCACGTTGTACCGGTTAAGGGTGGCGAGGAGGTAGCGGACAAGGGGTACTCGCTGGTCGAGAAGCTCCGCGACAAGGGCAAGCACTACGTGTACCTGTACGGCGACGAGAGCTACACCTTAACCGACACCCTTTGTAGGAGCTGCGGCAAGCCCCTCGTGTCGCGAAAACCCTGGGGCATAAGGATACAAGCCGAGAGGGGCTCCGAGGGTATGGCACGTTGCATGAATTGTGGCGCAGAACACCCATGGATAAGACTATGTAGGGAAAAACCCAGGAGGCATAGGGCGCTTCATCGAGAGACAGTGGTCTGGTGAACAGCCTCCTCTACTATTATTATCTGTATTCATTACTTTCTTGTGAACCCGACTATGAGTCCAAGTATAAACCCTACTGCAACGGGGCCGACGGTCAAAATGCCGAGCGCCGCTAGGAAGTCCTTGACTATCGGTAGAACCTTCTTCGCCTCAGCCCCTATCTTTGTCAATATGTCCTCGGCGCTTCCGCCGAGGCTCCAGACGGAGAGGAGGGAGCCCAGTATTATCACGCCTATCCAGGCTAAGAGGTACCTAGCTATCTTCACGCTGTAGTAGCCGAGTGCGAATCCAAGCAAGAACTGTATAAGGGTCGCTATTGCCACCTTGGGGTTACTCATGGCTTTTGCAACTATATCTGTAACAGTCGTGTTCGTTGTCGTATTGGTTGCCTCAGCGTGTCCGGCTACTGCGAGCCCGATGACAGTGATCATAGCGGCTGCCATTACAAGTCCTAGAGCGTATCTCATCCTCCACCTGCACCCCTACCTTCCTGTAGAGGTTGTTAGGCGTTATTAGTCCTAGCGCCTAGGCGCTCCCCGAGAGAAGTCGCACAGGCAGCGTAATTAAGGGGCCAACGGTAATATCTCCCGTCAGCCGGGCCCATGCACTAACGCTATACGTGCTAGCTAAAGAAGGGGGCCGAGGAGCAGTGGCTCCGCAGACTAGGCTCTTCAGAAGCATAAGCAGCATTACGGCAAGTGTTCGTAGAGCCCCTGTAATGGAGAGCCTTATTCGGTGCTCGTTTACAGGATTCGTGGCGGGGATACTTGCCCGTATATTCTTCATAGCATCCGGCGCAGCGACAGGCCAGGGAGGAGGCTGTGTCCTCTGCGGATTCATTACACATGTGGTGCCAGGCATCCTTGCCGGGTATGGCTTGCTCCAGGAGGCTTGGAGGAGGCTAGCCCTGGGATTCGCAACGTTCTTCTCCACGTACCAGGTGGGGGAATGGGTTCTAGGGGATTCGCCGTTCACGGAGCTAGAGAGCTTCGCGAAAGGGCTGGTTGTGGGTACGGGCTTGGCCCTATTAGCGGCAACGTATAGGACCATGTTGAGAAGAAAGAGTTCAGCGAGGAGAGAGGAGGGCTAGACGCTCCCGAATTTCTCGAACCACTTCTGGTACCGCTCTATCATCTCTCGGGTTATGCTCGGTCTCCGAGACCTTATCGCGGCCAAGAAGTCCTCCATAGTGACGGGCCGGGGGTCTCCTTCTCCTCCGCGTTCCTCGAACAGCTCTCTTATCGTGCGGAGATGAGCCTCCATAACTATGTCCTTTATGTCGCTCGCGCTGTAGCCCTCTGTTAGCTCGGCGAGCTTCTCGAGGTCGACGTCTGGTGCGAGGCGTAGCCCCTTCGTGTAGAGCTTAAGTATCTCTAGCCTAGCCTCCTTGTCGGGCGGTGGTATGAATATCCTCTTCTGGAACCTCCTTATGAAGGGCTCGTCGAGCTTCCACGGCTTATTGGTTGCGGCGATGACGTATACGTGGAGCTTGTTGCTCTTATCCTGTAGCCCGTCCATTTCCTTGAGGAACTGGTTGCGGACGCGTACCTCGCCGCCAACCTCGTTCTCGTAGACGCCTAGGAGCGCGTCAACCTCGTCAATGAATATTATCGCCGGCTTCCCGTTCTTTGCCGCCGCGCGGGCCTTGTCGAAGAGCATCTTTACGCGCTTTTCTGCCTCGCCAAGCCACTTACTCATAATCGTGGCGGCGTCTATGTTGAAGAAGACCCCGTCAACCTCGTTAGCCACAGCTGCGGCGAGCATCGTCTTACCGCAGCCCGGTGGCCCGAACAAGAGTATCCCGCGAGGCCAACCCAGGGGGAACAGGTCGGGGCGCCTAACCGGGTAGATAATTGCCTCCTTTATCGCCTGCTTAGCGTGCTCCAAGTCAGCTATATCGCTGAACCTTACCTTGGGCTTCTCGGTCACAATCCAGTCCTCGAGCTGCTCGGCCTCAGCAGGAGTAGCGGGAACCCCTATCTTCTCGAGCTGCTCAACCCTGCGCTTATACTGTTCAACAATGTTGCGATAGACGTGGGCAAGCGGGTTATCGGGGCGAAGCTGGAGCAAACGAGTAAGGATCTCGATAGCCTTCTTATAGTTCTGGACCGCCTCCTGGATCCTGCCCTCACGATCAGCCTTAACAGCTGCTAACGCATAGCTCCTAGCCATCGCCTCAAGCTTGTGGATTCCAGCAGACAATCCATAGCTCCCTTAGAGACAGATTACACTCACCCCATACCCGCGTTTTTAAGGCAAAGGGCCACATAACCCACGGGATAAGAACAAGCCCCTTTCTCGTAGACTCGTAGAAAGGATGCCGCGAAGCTATTCAGCATAAATACCTCTGTGTACCTGGCATCTACAGTCCTCTTTATAAGGAACAAGAAGCAAAGAAACAAGAGGGGCAATTTGTCGAAACTCATGTTCCCATTGGCTCTATCCCTGCTCTTATTGATCCTCCCGATTATCTCGCATATAGGCATAGCTGTTAACACTGATGAAAGTGGTTCCTACGAAGCCCTGCTAATAGTCCATAGTGACGGGAGCGTTGAGGTCATGTTGAACCTGAGCAGAATGGAGGCCTTAGCATCCCTTGGCGAGGAGACGTGGTCTCATAGCGTGTTGCAAGTCGTTACTGGAGCAGAGACCGTGCTTGTGAATGAAGGCAACCTAACGATTATCGAGAAGAAGGGCATAGCTTCAAACGTGTCAATGAGGGAAACCTCCTCGTTCATAAAGCTGTATCTTGTTGCCTCAACGAGGCCAGTCAACGATACGGCTAGGAAGCTCAGTATGTCGGGTTGGCTGAGCGTCTATATGCCGCCCCTGGAGGATACGCCTTACGTGGAGATAGGTAATGCGACTTTTAACGTGCAGGGATACATGCTGCTAGACAAGGAGATCGTAATACTCAAGGGAAACGTGGATATCGAGTATGCGTCACCCATGGTGCTGGACGAAATAATTAAGATAAACGGTACAAACAATTCTATAGGCTCAGACGCCTGGGTAAAGACACGGACAGAGATCAACGGCTCATCCGCGAAGATAGTGTTTAATGCCTCAGTAAAGCTATTGTCCCAGCAGAGCAGCGGTCCACAAGACTTCATTCAGGACTTCTTCTCGGCGCTCCTAGCCAAGAACGAGACGCGGCTAGAAATCCGCCACAACGCTGTTGCGAAAGCTATGTGGGATAACGTCTCCAATACCACGACAATAAACGTGAACTATCGTATGGAGATACGGAGCAACGGCGGGGTAGAGTCAACACTATACGCGTATAGTAGCATAGGAGAGGGCTTCATCTTTGGCAGAAGCCTAATACCCCTCTTTATAAAGGACTTTCACGTATCCAATGGAAGAATCTACATAGAGACCAGCGCTTCCATGAAGAATGGTATATTTGAGACATCGATGCACGTCAAGCTTCCTCCAGTAACGTATAGAGGAGACCCTGCTCGCACGCTTCAGATGCTTAAAGCATTCTACGACACAGTTAAGGATAACCCCTTCTTCGGGGGATATACTGCGCTTAAAGTCTCAAAAGTGCTAATTGTAGGCAAGGGTGTAAGGTTCCTCGTAAACAATACATTGACAGATAGGATAGTGTTGACGGAGACCAATATTAGTAGGATAAGCTTCTCAAGGCTCTCCAACGGTGTAATAAAGGTGGAAGTATTGCCTTCCATACCAATACACACAGTAACGACAACAATAACAGTGCAAGCACCAACTTCGATAACCGTTACAACGATCAGAGAAACAACCACAGCGACGAACACGACCGGCCATACAACCGCCTCAGCGGCGAAGAATGCTAGTACCATGCCAGCCCAGCACGGAGGCGCCGACGCAGGAGTAGTAGCTGAGAGCCAGCAAGCAAGCACAACGAGAACAACAAGCGACAACAAGGCAGCCATGCTAGCCACTACGGCAGCCATAGTAGTTGCAGTAGCAGCTACAGCGGTAATCATGCTCAGGAGGCGCTAGCCCGGGTACAGCTAAGGAGGGGGGTCTCGAGCAGCCATGAGGCATGGAAGAGGCCTAGCTAGAGCCGCCTTGGCGATCGTCGCGCTACTCGCGCTCTGGGACTTCTTCGCAGTATTCTTCGTCCTAATGAACCCGGAAGGATACTGGGACCACAGGAAAATCGAGGGCAGCGAAGCAGTAGAGAAGCTGCTACCAGTATACGGCTCCGCACTCCTAGTCGAGCTCGCCGCCCTAGCCGCGATACATAGGCGCAGCCTCTTACCGAGCATAGGCCTCCTATTAGCCTCGGCAATCACCCATCTCTACACGGGCCTACACACATGTGCCAACTGCTACCTATCCCCAGGAGAGGCAGCCATGGCCATCCTAGCAATCGTTGCCCTAATCCTTCTAATGCTAAGGAGGTGTTAGTCTCCGAGACTGTAGACTCGTGCTAGCGAATCACAACATTTTGTTGACAACATTTGTAGAAAATTGTATAATAGTATAGAGGACATGATTAATTACTTGAAGTTATAGGAGCTACTGTAGAGTCTTTTAGGGCAACTGGTTGGAGTGCAGGGATATACTGAGCCGGCAGGAATCTTAATATACGATTTTTAGTCAAGGTATTCTCCTAGATCGTTATCCATTGTCAAGACCTCTTCTATTCAATCTCTCTTCATAATTGCCTGTTATTAGTGCATAGCTCAGTAGCAGCCTGTACTCTAGTATTATTCTCTTGCTCTCCTTGAAGTCGTTGTGAGTTGGTGGAGTCACGTTGAGTTTCTCCGCTGTCTTGTTGAGCCTAGTGAGCTTAGCTCTAATAATGTCTCTAACCTTGTACACACTTGTGTCTCTTCAACCTTAATGATAGAGAGAGTATGAGCTTTTTACATAACCTCTTTTAGAATATGCACTGGGATGTAGGGCTTTGCGAGTATCTTTATTTTCCTAAATGTGTTAGAGTCTAACCGGTTTCTAGGCTTGCTATGAGTTTTGCGTAGTCTCTGTTGTCGAGCAGATAGCAAGCTTCAACTCCAATTTTCCGAGCATTATCCCTCATAACCTTATCACTGGCTATTAGGATCGCTTTAGCATGCTTAGCTGTTGCAGTAAAATATGCGTCAACCGCTCTACACCCCGTGACTAGTGCTATTTCTGCGGCTTTATCGTGTATCTCTTCCTCTCCCACCACGTTTACATGGCCTAGTGTAGCGCTAACTATCTCAAGAACCTGCTCCGGAGGAATTCTTCGTACAAGAACGGCTCGAAGCTCTTTTTCGAAGAGAAAAGGCTCATAAACTATTACATCTCTGAGAGACAGCTTGTCGAGAACCCTTCTAGCCTTCCCGCGGCTCTCCGGTTTCTCGGATAAAGTAGATAGTAGTTGGCAAACACACTAGTGTCGATTACCACTACGTCTATGACGCGATGTGTCAATTATCTCCTCTCCTCTATAAACTCTTTAACAATATCTCGACCAACCTTGAATCGATACTTGCCAGCCTCTTTGCTAAAACCCTTGAAAGTCTTACGGACAACTATTACTTCTAGCTCTTCTCCCTCTCTGAGCTCAACCTCTCCAATCGGTTTCAGTACTCCTTTCTCATACTTGACCTTGATAGCTTTAGACATGCTAGCCACCGCTAACAGTAGGACAGAATAGAGTCCCTAAGCTGTTACTATTCTTCCTCGAATCTCTTGCATTACATTTATAGATATCAAAATGTTCTATTTAGCTATATGCCGACTTTAGCCAAATCAATGTTTTACTTTATAAGCTTTTTGAACCTGGAGTACACAATAGCCTTAGACAAGTATAGTACCTACGCAGGTATTAGTGGTGACTGTAGTGGTTGTTAACGAAGCAGCAATAGGTAAAAGGGTTGTCCGCGAGATACTTGCCTGGTTTACTATATCGTCGATCTCGCTTGCTTTATCAGGTTCAATAGCAAGCTATTTTGCTGGGAAAGCTTTAGAGAGCACTTGTATCTTGGAGACTTTGTTTAACGTATTCTCAGCCCTCTTCGGCGCTATATGGTTCTTGATATCGGCTATTCTAACCTATAGCATCTGGCGTCTTCTAAGAAAGTACATGCTCCTACCATCCCCCTATGAAAGATTACGCGAACTAGATGAAGAGAAGACAGCCCAGCTCATAAAAGACGTGGTCTCTCTCTACCGGGGTTATCGTCTACACCTGGCAGTTGTGGGTGCGTTACTAACGATAACTGGCGCCATAGGCACAATACTCGCTATAAGAGAATATATTGCTGAGAAGACGTACGAAAGCTTGATTAAATTCGCCGCAGCCACCGTATACCTCTTCTACGGCCTTCTAGAACTATATCTTGAGAAGAGAACCATTTGCAGAAGGCTGGCGAAGGCTCAGCAGCTAGAGGACTTGCTCTCTGAGCTCATAAAGTAGCTTTATCTAAAACGCTGAGCGTGATAGGGATGAGGCCGAGGCGAAACATCTACGAAATCATCTGGGACATTCTAACATATTGCAGAAGGCCTAGAAGGATCTCACAGATAATGCTAGCATGTAACCTAAACACAAAGACGGCTGAAAAGTATCTTGAGCTGCTGACGAGGAAGGGGTTCCTCGCTAAGCAAGGGGATATGTACGTGACGACTGACAAGGGACGAGAATATATAAGACTGTTTAACGAGCTATATAAGAAGATCTTTGAGGACTAGGAGGAGAACAAAATTCCAGACAATGAATGCTAAGGCATAGTTGTCACGAATATTTCATTGCTTGTAATACTAGGGGTTACGAGTTGCGAGCAACTAATGCTATCCTCTAAGACATTTGTTAGCTACGCTACCAGAGCCCCGGAGCTTAAAAGTTCTTTTCGTAATTACATAGCCTCATCTAGCCATACAAAAAGATTTTAAAGAGGCTAAAAGCTACAATAACTAGTTCAACCGTTGCAGACATCTAATCGCTTTTCACGAGCCTTGCAAGACAATTATTTCGGGTTCCTAAAGACTGCGTTAATTGGGCTTCCCTCCGGGTGCGGCGGCTCCAGTGTCTCTAGGCTGTGGTACGCTGCCTCAAAGACCCATCCCGTGTTTTCAGCCATCTCTACTAGCTCTGTGAGCGTATAGACTCTTAGCGTGAATGAGAACTCGTCTACGTATATCAAGTTCTTGCCGGATTTCTTGTAGAAGACCCATCTATTCTTGACTATGGAGCGAACGGGGTCGAATTCCGGGTTCTCGGCTAGAACGAAGTCATCGAGATCACTCATGAAGGGCTTAGGGCAGCTAGCAGTGCGCTGGACTAGGTCTCTGCTCGCAGTATTGGCTACTACTAGTAGGCCGCCTGGCTTTACAACTCTCCTGGTTCTTCTCAGCAATTCTAGATCGTCCTCGCGGCTACCATAGCCTAGGAGGGTAGTCTACGTTATATATGCGGCGTCAAAACTATGCCCGGCTAAAACCCCGTCCACCCTATAGGCGTCACCAACGACTAGGGCCAGGTTCTTCACATCCTCTTGCTGAGCCCTCTCCTTGGCCCTAGCTATAAAGGGCTCGGAGAGATCGAGGCATGTTACCTTGTAGCCTAGCTGCGCAAGCGGTATCGCCACCCTGCCGATGCCGCAGCCAAGCTCAAGTACCCTAGAGCCTCTGGAGACGCCGTGCTTCTCCAGGACTCTTGCAATACCCTCGGCCTCCTTCCTCCCTCTATCCCACTTGTGCTCCATGACTATGATGAACAGCTCTGCCTTATCAATGAAAACCTCTCGAATCCACTCACTCATAGAGCGATTCCTCCGCCTATCCGCCATAATAGTGTAAATAAGCACAATGATGCTCCAAAACTGTAACTACACCCAGGCCCGTGTTGGCACCGGCCTAGTCTTGAATCTTATCTAAGCTGGGCTCGTCTAGTCGAGAGGCTCATTAGTGAATTATATGAAGGAGCATCTCTGTATAGACTTTTGTTCCACACATGGCTTATAGAAAGGTTGTCATCAAGATTCATAAGACCGGTTTCATGCTGGGTTCCTGGCTCTCGGTACTTAAGGGAGATCTTGCATCAAGTCTTATCCTGGATTAAGCCCATATATTTATCGGACTAGAGATTTGTGTGAGTATTCCTCTCTATATGCGGCTAGCTAGGTACTATGACGTAATCTATAGGGATTACCTAGTGTATAGCGTGTCCAAGCTTGTTGATGCTACCGAAAAGGTGTTTAAGAAGTACGCGGGTCGCAGGGTCCTCAATGCGCTTGATGTTGCATGCAGGACTAGGGGCTCGACGATAGAGCCTGCTAGGAGAGGGTATAATGTAATAGGGGTTGATGTTCATAGAGAAATAGTAAGTATAGCTAAGGAGAAGGCGGGAGAACCGGGTATTAAGGTGAGGTTTGTAGTCGCTGATGCCAGAGGGAACTCAGCAGAATCTTTCTCGCAGACTCTTTTGATACTATTATGGAGATTGGAGAGAAGTAGTAGACTGGATTCATGGAGAGATTAGGTTTAAACGACTAGTAACGATAATTAAGAGCAACGGGGAATAAGATCTTATCCTATAGCCGATGCGCTAAGGCTCTACACTCCGACAGGGCTAGAGCCGATAGCACGGCAAGAAGGCTTCAAAGGAACAGCGAGTTTGTGCTACAATCAGAGCAGACCACTAGAGTCTGGTGGACGAGGAAAAATGAGAGAGTCATATTCTAAGTATTTGTTCTAAGTATTTGAAAGTCGGTCAAGCATTGTGGTTACCTATTTCTTGGAGGAGGCTCCTTGCTCTCTTTAAGAAGTCCTCTAGTGATGGGTTTGGGGGAGGATATACTTCTCCATCTATATGTCTATGGTGGGGATGGGTAGGTATTTCGGGATGATGCGGCCTGTTATCCCACACTCCTCATAGCCCTTGATTTGCAGATAATAGCCATAGGCTACAGCGTTGCCGCTCTCCAAGTACTCGCGTATAACCACAAGGCCTCCTATTTGGGGGAGGCTTATCCTTATATTCAAGTACTCGGAACGCCCCTCGGCGCTCATGTAATGCTCTACAACCTTGATAATGGGGTGAAACTCTTCTAGGAGCTTATTGACCAGGTCTAGTACACGATATAGTCTCGTCAATTCTCTCTGCCTTCTAGCATAGCTAGCACACGCTTCTTATGCTCCACGAGTTCTTCGAGCCTTTTCTTCAAGTAAAGGTACTCTGGCCAAAGCATGTCCGCCTCAGGGCTATCAATGTCCTTCTCGCTGAATAGTTTATCTAGTTCTCTCCAGCTCTTTGCACCTAGTCTGGTAGCTATGCGTTGAAGCCTAGCCTCAACAAGAGCAATCTCTTGGTTGATTCTCCTTAGCATCATCTCTAAGCTCTCGCGGATCAGAGGCTCCAAGCAGTACACCCAATAGCACAAATAGGTTGAACAGCTACCTAAAATACTACACAGCACTTTAGTCAATACAAATTCTTTATGTCCTTATTAATTTCATGCCTTCTAAACGCTATCTAGAACGTGGTTCTCAAAGCTAGCAGTTTATCAATACTATACCTTTTTGCCTCCGAGACAAGTCTTTGCTTTAAGGTCTGAAATAGGGTATTCTGCTTTTAGGTGTCCGGGCTAGTTGTTTTCTAGCCCCCTATGGCTTTCTCTAAGTGGTTAGGGGTGGTTCTTGGTGCCTAGGTTCCCCGTTGACACGAGTGATTGGAAAGTCATTGGCTCGGATAGGGTTTCGGCTATTGGTCTTGGTACTTGGGCTATTCGTAGCCCTCAGAGGGCGATTGAGACTCTTGTTGAGGCTATTGAGTCTGGGCTTGTCAACCTTATAGATACGGCTGAGATGTATGGCGAGGGTGCTGCGGAGAGGATTGTTGGCGAGGTTGTTAGGCGTGTTGGCAGGGACCGCGTGTTCATTACCACGAAGATGCTGCCGAGCAGGCTGAGCAGTGAGGAGAGGATCGAGGCGGCTGCTAGGGCGAGCCTGGAGAGGCTGGGCGTGAGGGAGGTGGATCTCTTCCTCATACACTGGCCAGCGCCGGGAATGCCTATCGCGGAGCAGGTGAGGCGCTTCGAGAAAATAGTCTATGGGAAGGGCTATGCCCGCTACATAGGTGTCAGCAACTTCGACGCCCGCGAGCTATTGGAGGCGGTACACGCTACATCTATGACGGAGATAGTGGTGGACCAGGTGCACTACAGTGTGCTTCACCGCGCCGAGGCCGAGGAGATACTTGAGACTATTCTACGTGAGAACCTCAACATAACCATCCAGGCCTATACCCCGCTTGAGCGGGGCGCGGTGGCTAGGAACAAGGTTGTGAGGGAGATAGCTGAGAAGTACGGCAAGACCCCGGTGCAGGTGGCGCTCAACTTCCTAATAGCTAGGCCCAGGGTGGTCGCTATCCCGAAGACTGAGCAGAAGCAACACCTTCGCGAAATACTCGGGGCACTGGGGTGGCGGCTCAGCCCAGAGGACATTGAGCGGCTTGAACAACTCTAAGCTGCCCCTTCTTCGCTGCGCCTCGTTTTCCGCCCGACTAGACCCCCGCACTCGATAGATATTTAGTAGTCCGTCACATTTATATAATGTAGCGTAGAGTGTCCCCCGCGCCCAGTCTAACCCTTCTCGGAGGCAGGATACAGTGGCACTCATAGTAAGGGATCTCGTCAAGAACTATGGACGGGTAAGGGCCCTTAACGGCGTCTCGCTGAGCCTCGACAGAGGCACGGTTATGGGGCTTGTCGGCCCAAACGGGGCTGGCAAGACAACGCTCATAAAGTCCGTGCTCGGCCTCGTCAAGCCGAATAGCGGCGAAATATTGGTCGACGATGTGCCTGCGTGGATCCCTGAGGCGAAGAGGCTCCTAGCCTATAGCCCCGAAGCCCCAGAAGCCCCTCCATGGGAGACCGGCTGCGGGCTACTCGAGTCACTGGCTATGCTCGAGGGTGTCCCGAGGAGCGAGGCGCGCCGCCTGGCTAGGGAGGCGTTGGAGAGGCTCGGGTTGCTGGAGTACTGTGATCGGAAGATAGCCGGTATGAGCAAGGGTATGAGGAAGCGCCTACTCATAGCCCAGGCCCTCATCCCCCGGGGCAAACAATACTATTTGCTGGATGAGCCCTTTAGCGGCCTGGACCCGGAATGGGTTGCCGAGGTCCGGAAGATTATCCTAGAGCTCCGGGACAGTGGTGCGGGAGTACTTGTCTCAAGCCATATACTGAAGGAGCTTGAGGACATCGCAGACCGGGTGGCAATAATACACTTTGGCAGAGTATTGTTTGAGGGCTCGCTTGGAGAATTGTTCGAGAAGGCTGTGAAGCGCCCATACATTGTTGTAAGGGTTAGGGATGTTGAGGAGGCGGCTCAGCTACTGCGCAGCATGGGCTATAGCTTCACCAGGGTCGCGGCCGGCTCGCTGAGAATACAGCTGCACAGCATAGATGAGGCCGACAAGGTTCTGGAGGCGCTTAGGCGCGGCGGCGTGAAGGTGCTTAGCTACGAGGTCCGGGAGACGAGCCTAGAGGACGCCTACTTGGCCCTCCTAGGAGGTGAGGAGAATGCCTAGGCTCAGCGTAGTGACTGGGATAGCATTAGTAGAGGCGAGGAGATTCCTGGCCAAGAAGTCTACTTTGTTCGTGCTGGCGCTCTTCGTGCTCCCCGTGCTCGTAGCGGCAGCACTGAAGCACTACGTCAGTGTGCCGCATAGTCCGCGCTTCTGGGTCCTTCTCGCGGGGATAGACGTTAGCCCGGAGCTACAGGGAGTAACTGGCTCATCTCTAGCCGTGGGCCTGGCAGGCCTTGCAGCTTGGTGGTGGCTAGTAGTATCGCTCTACGGGGGAGACTTGTTCGCCTCCGACAGGGCCTCGGGCCTAACGAGGCTAGTGTTGAGCAGGCCGGTGACACGCCTAGAATACGTGCTGGGGAAGCTCCTAGCGTTGCTCGCCTTCCTCGCCCTGGCCGGGATAATAGGGCTCTACAGCATCTATGCTGCATCATGGATCCTCGCGGGAAGGCAGGCCGAGCCACTCTGGCCCCTGGTAACCGGCCTACTACTAGCAGTGGGCTCGGTACCCCTAGCCGCGCTGTCGGCGCTAATGGGGTTTAGGAGTAGTAAGCCACTTGTAGGCATAATATCCGGTATAGGTATATACTTCGTAGCCTCAATGATAATCAGCTTCGGGTCGTTCCTCATAATCATGGCTCATGGGGGGAGCCTTGAGGAAACCGCGCTGCGCCTAGCGACACTCATACCACTCGACGCGGGTAAGTCCCTTGCAGAAATCGTGTACAGTTACCACGCGCACGGCCCGGTAGTGCACCTGGTCCAAACAGGGCATGAAGAGGTGCGCATCGCTGGCAGAACCATAGCTCTGAGCACGACGGTGAACCTTGGCTCCCTGATACCCTTACTGCTTGTCTCCCTTCCAGCATGGATAATAGCCACAGTAATCCTGCTATACAAGATCGTTGACAGAGCAGACCTCTAGCAGAACAAGGGGGTATCGCTTTCCCCGCCAAGACTCGTTTCGGAAAAGAAAGAGGCCTAGGCCTCTACGGCCTTTTCCCCCGCCTCGCCAGCTCCTTCGCTGAACCACTCCTCTAGCTCCCTTTCCTCAGCCTCGATTCGTTCAAGCTCCTCCAGTGGAGGAACCTTCTTTATCTTGAATACTCCGATCCTGTAATCGAAGAACTCCTCGGGCTTCTCAGGCTCAATGATTGTTACTAGCTCGGCCTCGCCTCCAAGATCCTCGATCACGTAGCGGAAGTCGTCAACCCAGTCGTTTATGCCACATGTCTCGCAGAAGCTCCCCTCAAAGGCAACGATCACCGTGTCCCCCATTATCTTTAGGAGCTTTGCTTCGCTCTCTGCGCCACGGTAGCGATTATACCTCTTAATAGCGAGGTCGACTAGCTTCTCAATGGCTTTGACGTCCTCTCTCCTCCTAGGCGCAGCCAGTACTGACAAGACGCGTGCACCCCAAGTTGATTCTACGAAACAGAATCTTTTACGCCTGCTTAAAAAGAGCTTGGTCAACGGAGACCTAGTCGGGTTAAGCGCACAACGGCAACATTATTGACGCCTCCACCTTAGCACGTTTTACAGCACAGGTAGGAGCAGCGTGGCATGGCTATCCACAGTAGCTGAAGCCGTTGCAGCATTAATTGCTGCTGGCCTTGCTCTGCTATGGCTATATGCTCTAAGAAGCATCGTCCTAAGCGTGAGGGCTGCGAAAAAAGCACGGCAAGCACTAGCCGCTAGGCCCCGGAGCAGTGCAAGGGTCTCAGTGGTCATAGCTGCCCGCAACGAGGCCGAGAACCTAGCCAAGCTGCTCCCAGGCATAGCGGGTGTCTTCGACGAAGTCGTAGTTGTTGACGATGCGAGCACAGACACTACTCCGAGCATACTGGCCAGGCTCGCCGAGGAGGTGAAGGAGCTACGCTATATCCGTGTAGAGGAGGTGCCGCGGGGCTGGGCACCAAAGAGCTACGCCCTCTACACCGGGGCAGGGCTAGCCACCGGCGACATACTGTTCTTCCTAGACGCAGACACCCCCATCCATGGCGCCGCCGAGCTCCGCCGCCTCGTGGAGAAGACCCGCAACGGCGAAATAGTAGGGTTCGTGCCCCGCTTCCTCTGCAAGACGAAGCGCTGCGAGGCAATAGAAGCAGCCGTGACTGCCGCCGCCTATGGATTCTACGGCCTACACAGAGTAATGGACCGCAGAGACAAGCTTGCATGGATGTATGGCTGCTGCTGGGCCATTAGGAGAGAGACCTACTGGAGCCTAGGAGGCCACAAAGCCGTAGCAGAGAGTATCGTGGAGGATAGGGATTTTGCGACGCATGCTAAGAGGCACGGAGTACCCGTTATCCTGCCAGATGCGCGCGACCTGGTAGGAGTCTGGACATACGACGACGTAGACAGCTTTGCGTGGCTCATCGCAAGGCTATACATAGATCCTCTCCGCAGCCGAAGAGGCCTAGGCAAGGCCCTAGCAGCGGCTGCTGCGCCAACTGCGACCTACGGCCCACTCTTCACAGCCCTCATTGCAGCGTTGACGGGCAGCATCCTCGCCAAGGCAGCGTTCTTGGCGCCGCTAGCGCTACAGCTGGCAGCCTACGCCGCGGGAGCAGTAATCGAGGGCCATACCCCCTTGCACGCGCTCACCGGCATAGTCTACGGCCAGCTCGTCTACCCACTAGGCCTCGTGAGGGCCTTGAGGGGAGAAGTCTACTGGAAGGCTAGGAGACTACAGTGACGTCTAGCGATCGGAACCAGGGGCTACAAAGGCAGTCAATGCGGGCACGAGAGGTTATAGGGGCACTGTCCAAGCATATTACTTCTATGGAGGCCTCCTAGCACTATTCTTGACAGAGTCCCCGGGGAATGCTGCTCCTTGGCTCGATGCACTCTCTGCGGCCGTGAGGGCCTCGTGTCTGAGGCTATAGGTGTCTGTGCTGACTGCCTCCGGCGTAGACCAGAGGAGGCTCTACGTGTTGTCCGTGAGCGTCGCCGCCGCTTCCGCCAAGCACTTGGGCTCCCCGAGGAGCCTCCGAGAGGCCCCGGCGCCCCGTGTAAGATCTGTGTAAACGAGTGCATCATACCAGAGGGCGGCCGTGGCTACTGCGGAGTATGGGTCAACCGTAGTGGAAGACTAGAGCCGCTCCCAGGCCACGGGAAGCTCCTCGCATATACGTACCTAGACCCGCATCCAACTAACTGTACGGCTGGCTACGTCTGCCCAGCCAACACGTCACGAGGCTACCCAAAGTACACGTTTACACCAGGAGTAGAGAAGGGGTACTACAACCTCGCAGTCTTCCTCCTAGGCTGTCCCCTCGACTGCCACTTCTGCCAGAACCCGGAGCACAAGCTCCACCTAGCCGGGGATACCTGGAAGAGCTACGTGAAGACCGTGGAGCAGCTAGTAGAGGAAGCGATGAATCCCCGAGTAACATGTATCTGCTACTTCGGCGGAGACCCTACCCCGCACCTACCAGTACTCATAGCCGCCTCCAGAAGGATCTTGGAAGAAGCCAAGAAGAGAAGACAATGGCCTAAGAGGATATGCTGGGAGACCGATGGCCTAGCCTCGCCCCCGCTGCTACGGGAAGCCGCGAAGCTCAGCCTCGTGAGCGGCGGCATAGTGAAGATAGACTGGAAGGCATGGACACCCGCAATATACGAGGCCCTAACCGGCGCCAATGGCGAGAAGGCTCTCCGAAGACTCAGGGAGAACACGGCAATGCTCGCCAAGATGGCCTCTGAGAGGCCGGAGCCCCCGCTCCTCGTGATAAGCGTGCTCCTCGTCCCGGGCTACGTGGACGCGGAGGAGGTGCGAGGAATCGCAAGCTACGTAGCCAAGCTCATGGAGGAACACGGGGTAAACATACCAATGGTGCTTCTCGCCTTCCACCCAGACTTCAGGATGAGAGACCTCCCGCCAACTAGCAGGAGGCACGCTCTAGAAGCCTACAGGGCTGCGAGGGAAGCCGGAGTAAAAGAAGTCTTCATCGGCAACGTATGGCTCCTAGGAGACTATTATTAACCCGGTTTCCCATAACTAAAATTTTTCATTAGGCACTAAAATAATCTAGAGGGAAACGTGGAGATCTAGGCAAGGACCATTATTATCGCAATGCTAGCTATGCTTAGATGTACCGGGATATACGGGGATCGACTATAATTCTCTATGATTGCTGGGATAGTTTAATACGAGCCGAACCACGTCCATTACTGCTATCTTGGTTAGTGCTCAGAGACGTGCGAAATACCTTGGCAGGGTGACTGCGGTTTTTCGAAGAGTCTAGATATGCCAGTATCCTGTCCTGCTCCTTACTTTTCTAGGGCTCTAGGGAAATGATGGCACCAATAGAGTATTGGATAAGGTTAACGAGCTTTTGCCCCCCTTCGTTAACGTATCCTTATGGCTCCTCTTAGCCACCATTTAACGGGAGGCTTCTCGGCAGCCTCTAGCGGCACTACGTGCAGATCCAGTATCGCGGAATCCTCACCAATAAGGTCCCAGAGCCGTGCAGTGACTTCCTCATATAGCTTCTTCGGGTCGATCCGTGTAAGAATCAAGACATCTATATCACTTGCGCCCGTGTAGCGGCCCTCAACGATGCTGCCGAATACATATACGCGTGAATAAGGATCAATGACTGCCGCAATCTCTGCTACAAGAGATACCATTCTGCGCCAGTCACGGAGGAGCTGGAACTGCCTAGAAACCCAGCTCCCATATCTCTTTGGCAAGTCTTATCACCTCTCTACTAGCCTCAAGAGCTATTTCGGCCTCCTCTCTATCAGCGCTCTCCATGCCGTATTGCCCAGCTTCCCTACACCTCTCTAGCACTATGAGCTTAGCCCGATTCATCCTAACATAGTCCAGTAGCTTCTTCTTGATATCCTCTTTTTCCGTGTTTTCGACTATAAATGCTATAAGTCTACGAATACTGTGCACGCGTGGCGCGCTAAGCCCGGCCTTAACGATAGCAGCCTTTATCGCTAACTGGGCGGCTATCTCTGCTTCAACACACGCTATGTCGTATAAGCCATCATTATAGTTCCTCTCAGCCGATAAGAGGTACTCATTAGCCCTCCTCATGAGCGTCTCAGCATATTCGTGGCTCACAGCGAGAACACACCATACACTAGTAACTTGTCCCAGGAATTAATAGGACTCTTAAACGCATAATTCAAGCCCCCGACTAAGCCCCAGCCACGCGTCACGAAGCCACCGAGCCAAGAGGGATAGAGATCCAAATAAATAGGCCCATTTGTATACGAGGGGTAGGCTCTCTGGTGCAACACGTAGCCGAGCATAGTGCAAGTAAAGTACTCATACCCTATTTCAAGAATAATATCGCGTAGCTCCATACTGTCTCATGGTTTTCTGCTCCTTGTCTTGCCTGCCTCATAGTGGAAAGCGGCTATATACATGAGGAGCCCCGCATAATCGCCAAGCTCGCTTATCACTTTGTCAACCGTTTCGTGATCAAGTCCGAGTATTTTCTCAAACCCCCTCCGGACTACTAGATCGCTTCTAGGACCTATCAGGGAGAGCGGATGACTTGTACAAGTGCTAGCTCAGCAGTCCAAGGCCCCACCCCCTCAGCCTAGTCAATTCCCGTACTATACCGGGGAGGTCTTCCGTCCTTTCAACATCTCTGACACTAGGCAGTCCTCCCTCATGCTCCGCCACAGCTATGGCCTTTATGGCCTCAGTCCTCATCCTTGTAAGTCCTATACTCCTCAGCTCCCCCACTGACGCCTTGGCTATTCTTTCCAGGTCGGGGAACGAGTAGAAACTATGCCCCTCCACAATCATGTGATGACCATAGGACTTAACCAGGCGTGATTGCATGCAAAGAGCGGCTTTCAACGCTATTCTCTGCTTTATAACAGAGTCTAGAAGAGCCTCATAAAGGCTGAGGAACCGGCCAGGCCGGAGACAAGATTAGGCGAATGGCCTAGGAGAAGTCTAGGATAGTCTTAGCCGCAGCCGAGAAGGCCATTAGGCGGATAAGAGTGAAGCTAGAAGAGATGAGAAGAAATGATAAATATTGGTGCTAGAATTGTCAGAAATGCAGCGATAGAATCGAGGGCTTTTAACGAATTCTTAGGGTGCGCGGCGGATGGCTGGTATGTTGATCAAGGCGTCGTGGAGAGCTGTTTCAAGGAGAAAGCTGGAGTCGTTCGCCGTTATCATGGTCTTGTTCGTGGGGGTTGTGGGGCTTGCTTCGATAAAGCTGGCTGCCTCCTACAGCCTTAGCTTAGCTGGCAAGGCTTGGGTTTATGAGGTTGGTAGCGTTGTTGTTGAGGGGCATATTCCGTATTCTGTGCTAGATAAGGTTAGGGGTATAGAGGGTGTTGAGAGAGCAAAACTTATAATGGCCGTGGATACCATAGGCTATTTCGACTCTACGCCAATAAGTATTACGCTTGTTTATAACCCGGATGATTCTTATCCTATGAGCTACTATATTTCGAAGGGGGTACCCGGTGTCCTAGAGTATGTGACAAATAGCCAACCTATTACGAGGCCTGGAGACATAGTAGTAGTATCGGGCCTCGGTAGTATCAGAATAACCGGAATAGCCAAAGGGATAGTCTCAGTATCTGGAACAGACATTACTTTGTTCGTCAACGAGTCTTTGATCGAGAAGGCTAAGGGTAGGAAGGAGCAGATCCTATTCATAGTAGCTCCTGGTACAGATCCTAGCAAGATAGCTAGCGAGATTGAAAACCTTGTACGTAGCGAGGGGGGAAGTATTCGTACAGTTTTCGTACAAAGCGGGCGAAGCAATCCTGCCACTGCGCCTTTGAAGAGTATGGCGAACTCCCTTGAGATCTTTACTGGCATAGCACTAGTTATTGCAGGCTTCCTTATAGCTGGTAGTGAAGCGAGCCTCTTAGAGAGAAACGTGAGAGAGATAGGCGTACTCAAGGCACTGGGATTCAGTAAGGGTAGTGTTATTCTCTATTATGCTGGATACAATATGATAAGAGGAGCAATAGGAGTTGCTGCTGGGTTAACAGCATCGGTGCCGGTAGCAGAAAAGCTAGTAAGCATGGGTGCAAGAGAAGCCCAAGGATCCCAGGTAATGGAGCTTTTAATGCAGAAGTACCCCTTCACCATAGACTGGGGGACCCTAGGAGAGACTGGGCTAATAGCATTAGCGCTGATACTAGCGGCCACCGTGCTTCCTCCTATGTTAGCCTACCAAGTCCCAACAGGACAGGCGCTGAGATTCACCGGGCTTACCGGGGGAATAATCAAGCTCAAATCCTTGCATGGAGGGAAACTACTCCTAGTATACTCTCTGAGGAGAATGGCTTCTAGGCCGTGGTTTTCGGCGTTCCTGGTGCTCTTTCTCGCAGTATCCTGGGGAGCCACAGCATCCATACCTATGAGCCTTAGAGGGCTTAACATTATTAAGGAGGAGATAAAGGGCTATGGGTTTGACGGCAAGCTCCTCTTTGCCGCGTCTTCTACGAGGCTAGACGATGTCGTGGATAAGGCCTTAAGCGCTCCATCGGTGAAGAGCATAGAGGTTTGGGATTTTAGCTGGAGAAGAGCCAAGATTAATGGGAAGGAAGTATCATTAATGAGCTGCATAGTTGGTAATTGGAGCCTTGGGCCACGCCTCCTCTCGGGAAGATGGCCTCAGCATAGAGGAGAAGCAGCAATAACTGTCACCGTTTCCGAGGAGTTTGGAATAGGTATCGGAGATGTCATAACGCTAAACACTACCCGTGGCACATATGTGTTCAGGGTTACTGGCATAGTAACGGATCATTTCGATAATGGCCTCGTAGTGTTCATTGATAGAGGCGACTACCTCCAAATAGTGCATCCTACTTCTTTCCTCCTCTACTATAAGGCTGATAGGGACTCCTTGCAAGTGGGGCTCAGGATTAAGCGGGTGCTCATTGAAAACGGTATACCAGCCTCGAAGCCAAGGACTAAGGCCGATCTCCTGAGGATGCAGGATAGCAATATGCGGTTCTTATCCGTATTCCTCTCAATCATAGATGCTTCCATACTATTTGTAGGAGTGGTTGGCCTAGCCGTGCTAGTCATAGTGGATATTGCGGGCAGGCTCCGGGAAATCGGTGTACTAAGAGCCATAGGATTCACTGACGTTCAGATACTCGTCTTAGACATTATAATCTTGCTAGTGGCGTGGCTCGCCTCTATGCCCCTAGTCTACCTCGTCGGCTACGCGATTTCACACACAATGCTGAGTATTATGAGAGACGCTGTTGGATACCTCACACCTGTACCTCGGTGCTGGATGTCCCGAGAACAGCCTGGATAATAGTACCATCCATACTTGTCGTATTGCTTATTGGCCTCCTATACCTAAGGAAGCAGCCCACAGCCCAGTTACTAAGAGTGGAGTGAGGTATGAGATAGATTGAAGGCCATACGGTTCATAAATGTATGGAAAATATACCGATCCCCTGGAGGAGCTGAGTACACTGCATTACGGGGAATCACGTTTGAGATAGAGAAAGGCGATCTGGTCTCGCTGCTAGGGCCCAGCGGAAGCGGTAAAACCACGGTAATATATCTTGCAGGAGGAATAGAACTGCCAACAAAGGGGAGAGTAGAGGTTAACGGAACAGACCTAACAGGAATGAGTGAAGCCGCAAGGGCGAAATGGAGAAGGCGGAACGTCGGGATCGTTTTCCAATTCTACCACCTAGTTCCGACACTCACTGTGCTAGAGAACGTACTCTTGCCAATGGAACTCGCCAAGTGGGGGGATAGAGAAGAGAGACTTGAAAGGGCTAAAATGCTTCTCGAGCTTGTAGGAATGTGGGACAAGAGGGAGAAGTACCCGTCCCAGCTAAGCGGTGGAGAACAACAACGAGTAGCAATAGCAAGGGCTCTAGCAGCAAACCCTCCCATAATACTTGCAGACGAGCCAACAGCAAGCCTAGATACCGAGAATAAGCTCAAGATAATCAGTCTCCTCGTAGAGGCAAACAAGCTCGGAAAAACCGTGATGTACTCGACACACGACCCCAGCCTAGCCTCTAGGGCGCGAAGGATCATAAAGATAAGAGACGGAGTACTTGAATAATACCTTGAATTATGAGGCAGCCGGATCCTAATACGGAGTTAGCAAGATATTCTTTAGAACACTGCATAGCTAACGTAAGGCGGCGTGCGTTTATCCAATGGATTATCCTTCAGATAGCATGTATTGGTGTGTATAACGTGCCTAGTATTTCTTGGCAACGTATATGGCTTCTATTATTGCCGCAATCAGCACTACCCACGAGATCAGCGTGTAGAGGTTGACTGTTGTGAACCCATAGTGCTGGAGAGCGTTTAGCGCGAGGAGTATGACGCCTATGTCGGCGAGTATTCTCGCGGTCTTGTTCCTGGGCATTATTACTGCTACCTTGCCGAGGAGCATGGCTCCGCCCATGAGGAGGTAGAAGGATGCGAGCGGGATGTCGTGATCAATGTATGCTAGTGCTGTAAGCGCTAAGAACCCCAGCCCCATGATAGTATAGAGGTTTAGAAAGGCTAGTTCTCTTCGCCTATTCAGGTTCAAGAGGATCAGCCCCTTTGCGCTCCCTTCTTAGTGCTGCCCTTCTAACTGCGCCGGGTACAAGTTGTCCGTGGAGACTGTTGTAGCCGGCGCTTAAGCTATTATAGTCTTCCTCTCCGCCCTCGGCATTGGACACGGTACTGGCTTCCAGGTGGCGGTGGACGAGCCTTGGCGGAGAGCAACGTGTGGGTACTATACGCGCTGGGCACATTCCTCATGTTTGGCCTGACTAACTTCATCCTCAAATACGCATCGGTCAAGGGCATGCCCTCTGTCGAGGGTACTGCTGTACTCCTGCTCGGAGCCGGCCTTGTCGGGGTCTTGGCTGCACTGGCCCTGCTGAGCACGGGGCGCTACGACAGTGCGCGTAACCCTGTGCTGGCAGGCGTTGAGCCGAAGCTCTACGCCTTAATGGCCGTAGCGGGAGTGTTCCTAGCCCTAGGCATGTACTTTCTAAAAGTAGCAGTAGCCCACGGCAAAGCAGGGCCTGCTACAGCAATAGCCCTCTCAAACGCCCTGCTAGTAGCTAGCCTGGCTTGGCTTTTGCTCGGCGAGAAGCTTTCTACAAGCGAGCTAATAGGTATGGCCTTCTACACGGCCGCGATAATCTTCTTCAGCCTAAAGCCCCTGGGCTAACCTTTTTCAAAACCACACCTAACTACTCCCAGCATCCCGGGGGAACACTTCTCCTAGACAATAGGATGCCCAAGGGGAGCGTGCTCGCCTTGCCCTTCGGGATAAAGGGGCTAAGAGTACTCGTAACCGCCTCGAGCCGCGGAATAGGCAGGGGCGTGGCAGAGGTTCTCCTAGAGGAGGGAGCACGCGTAGTAATCAACGGCAGAGACCCCGAGCGCCTAGAGAAGACCAGGGAGGAGCTGAGCAGGCTCGGCGAAGTATATGCGGTGGCGGCCGACCTCACAGTCCGGGAGGAGGTCGAGAACCTAGTCAACAAGGCGGCGGAGCTGCTGGGTGGCCTAGACGCGCTCGTCTACATACCCGGGCCGCCTAGGCCCGGTAAGTTCCGCGACCTGGGCCTCGAGGACTGGGAGTACGCGGCGAGGCTCCTAGCCCTTAGCCCCGTCTGGGCCACAAAGGCGGCTCTGCCCTGGCTCGAGAAGAGCAAGAACCCCTCCATAGTGTTCTCTACCAGCATAGCGGTTAGAGAACCCATACCCGACCTAGCGCTGTCGAACGTGCTGAGGATAAGTATCCATGGCCTCGTCAAGACCCTTGCAAGGGAGCTAGGCCCCCTAGGGATAAGGGTCAACGCAATACTTCCAGGCTACATAATGACGGACAGGGTCAGGCAAATAGCGGAGAAAAGGGCAAAGGAGCAAGGCAAGACCGTTGAACAAGTAATCGAGGAGATGGCTTCAGAGGTGCCGCTCCGCCGGATAGCCGAGCCACGGGAAGTAGGCTACCTTGTAGCATTCCTCATAAGCCCCTATGCGAGCTACATTACCGGGGCGTCAATACCGATAGATGGCGGCAGGCTACGCTCGGTCTTCTAATTGCCTAGCCACATAGGAAACATTACATAATATTTTGGTAGTGTCGGCGAATATGTCATCTATAAAACTTCTCTGCAGGTGCAAGCGTGGCCGTATGAATATAGTTCAGCAATACAGCAATATACTACGGTGACGATATGCGTAGCAATAAGGTAGCTGTATTAGCATTGGGTGTTCTTATTCCTCTTCTTCCTTTCATAGTCTTTATCTCTTTAGGATATAGTGTGAATGGTCTAAAGGTTCTAGCTACCGAAAAGTACCAGGGAATTAGCGTCACTTATTACCATAAGCTCTTCGATAGCGCGCAAAAAGCTAGGCTCATAATACAAGGTATGCCCCCGGGAAGCGGTGTCTGCGTTTCACTATATGGTTGGTTTCCTGATGGACGCATAGTGCTGCTTGACAGAGAGTGCAACGGGCATGGTAAATCAAGCGTATTTAATTTAAATATTAGAAATATTAAAGAATATCTAGTAAATTGGAAAGGATATCTGAGCAAGCATAGGAACAGTATTGATCTTTTGGAACCAGGCATTTTAGCGCTCATAGCTATAGACAAACCAGGCCAAGGTGTATTCGGTCTATTTAAGGGCGTACCTCTCAGCATAGAGAATGTAGTAGACAATAAGGCTTCTGTAAAAATAATCATAGGTAAGAATTCTGTAGAAGAGGCGCTTAAGCATCCTCTCCTCGGTTTTGCGAAGAAGTCGCAGAGCATCAATAGAGGCGATATGAAGGTAGATGAAGAATGGCCTCCAAGTCACTGGCTTGTGAATGGTAGGTATTATTGGCAATTAGTGAATGTGATCTCAGAAAGACTAAATGCGTATGTGCCAACATCTATGGTGCGATTAGTGCTTGACAACAGTGCTACCATTAATGATGTTTCTTCGATCGTCTTAGGCGAGAAGTTTGAGATAAAAGGAGAAAATAGCATAGGCTTTACTGCAACTTATCATATCTCACAGCCTTATCAAGGAGTTGACGTAAGTTATGCGGAGTATGGTGCAGTAGGGCCGTTATACACGCTTAAAAAGACTGCAATTTACTTAAACTTTGCAGCTCTTTTCAAGCCCGGAAGCACTCTTGATACACAGCTATATGAGGGCCTTGGTAGCAGCAATGTAGTTGCAAAAACTGTTAAAATACAGATACAAGGCAATGACCTACTCTTAATGATAGGCATAAAGGCTGATATAGCTCTAGCAAAGTACTGCTTAGCTGTCACAGAATCCGCCGGCAATGTCGCATGTATTAGGTATGCGAACTTCACGCTAATACGCCCGGTAGTAGATAATGATGTAATGCATTACTGGGCTAAGGCCGAGCAATTTCCAAGTTATGATCGTTTTGCTAAAGACTATAGCACTATAGCGCTATACTGGAATAGCACCGACTACGGCTATTATAAGAACATTCTCGAAATTTACTATGATAGCGTGACGTCAAGGTATAACACTATATCACTGCTCGGCGTGAGTACACCAATAATACCGCTCCTCATAGATGATGTACCGTTAGCACTGGTTCCAGTTGTTTCAGCAGGGCTAGGATATACCGAGAAGACCGAATCACGTAGCTTGTTACACCTGGAGATAATACTAAACAATGACAACCTGTATATACATCCAATAGGCTTCTATGGCCCCAAAAAACTATACTATGAGAGCAACAGCTACACAATAGGCTCAATGGTATTCTATATAGGCGTGACACATGGCGGTGGAATACCGTGCCCGCCTTACGGTCCTTGCCCAACCTCTAACAATACGGCGCCACGTAGTTGAGCCCTAAAAGCAACATTATATCCAATCTCTTCAACTAATTTTTATATAGTGTTATTCGTGCGGCACGTACATGAGTACCTTATCCAGTCTCTCACGACCTCGTCTATCATTGCGGCTCCGACAGCGCCTACGAAGAGGGCGGAGACACGCGTCAGTATGACCATGACGTTGCGGCCTAGCCGTCTCAGCAGCATGTCGGCGCCGGTCATTACTAGCCATACGGTGAACGTCACTGCAGGGATAACGAGTAGTAATACTATGAGGTGCCCTGTTGTGCTAAACAATATGAGGTACGTGATTGTGGCTGGGCCCACGAGTATGGGCATTGCGAGCGGGACTATGGCGGCGTCCCTGGGGTCCGGGGTCTGTGTTATGGGGCGGCCTGTTAGACGGTAGATGGCTATAGCCATCAGTATTATTCCTCCAGCGAACCGGAACTGCATTATGCTAACATGGTATATTTCCAGCAGTAGTTTCCCGCCAAGGGCGAGAGAGTAGAGAAGGCCGAGCACAACAAAGGCCACGTATCTGAGGAGCTGCGACCTCTCCGCGGGGCTAAGCTTCTCCGCTATGTCTGCAAATATTGGCGCTGCCCCGAACGGGTTCATTATGAACAGCAACGTTATGTAGTAAGACGCGTAGAGCTTGGCAAGCTCCGCTAGCTCAATCATTTCTACCCGGCCCGCGTCCACGGGCGGGCCGACACCAAGTTACACTTTTTATATAGTTCCCCTCATCCAGTTCCCTCAAGCGTGCTACACTTCTAAATAATTAGCCGAGGCTAGAACGAATCCGAGGGCTCTCACGATGAGCACAATTAGGCCTGCAAGAAACCCGGTAGCTATGAGACGCAGGGTACGAGGAAGGCACTAGCAAGGAGTATTCAGGGTAGCTGGCAGACAGCTTATAGCGAGAAAAAGAGGAACAGGCTAATGTAGTCCTCTATGCTAGTGCTATGAGGCCTTTCTCCGCTAGCCGGTGTATGGCTTGGAGTACTTCGTTCTTTGATACACCGTACTTCGTTGTGAACTCCTTTATGTCGAGTATGCCGCCGTTGTTCCTAATGTACTCGAGTACTAGTTGCTCCACCTCCTCCATGCTCCTCCTTGGGCTGCCAGCGTAGCTGGCTAGCCTGCTACCAGCTGTGCTCGCCGGAGCCTCCTTGCCCTCGATGCTTGTCCCTGCTGCAGCGCCTACTGCTATTGCTTGTCGTGCTGGCTCTAGCTTCACCACTGTGTCTAGCGGTGGCTCAGGGAACTCCGACTTCACTTCCTCCTCTGCCTTCCTTAGCGCCTCGTTTAGCAGGGTCTGGGCCTCCTGGCTAACCACTACCGGGTCTATGTGCTCCACAAACCCGGTGCTCATCGACGTCTCCACTATCATTGACTTAACGTTCCTTGACAGCTCGTCGAAGAACACATTGAGGTTCGGGTATATCGCTCTAGCGTGCTCCCTTATCTCCTCCAAGGCTGTGCCGAACACCATTAGTGCCTGGCCTACCTCCTTAACGTCCTTTACTGTGCGCAGCCTCTCCTTGGTCATGATGATCATGTTCTCGAGCCCGTAGATCAACTTAATGATGTTCCTTACCTGTACTATCTCGCCGGCATATATTGTTGCCCTGGTCTTCTCGTTGCGCCTCAGCAGCCGTATAGTCGTCTCCCATAGCTCTCGGCTCCTCCTCTCAAACCTGTACCGTATCTCAGCAACCTTATCCTCCAATAGCTCGAGCTTGACTAGCAGCTTGTCTATGCTCTCGCGCGGGGCCTCCTGCTGAGCCCCGAACCCGAAGACTTGGAATAAGCGTGAAATTATGGCCGACATGGCCCCAGACACCTCTCTATAGTAGTTTCGGTAGCGTGTCTCCCAGCCCAGATATTGTGGCGCCGCCGAAGCTTAGCGCGCTCAGCGCCGCTAACACGCACTGAATACCAGCAATCCCCTCCCCGAACACCCAGGCGAAGGAGAAGCGTACTCGCTGCAAAGATACCCCAGAAACACCTCAGTGATACCAGAAAGCCCTGGCAGGGAGAAGGCGCAGAGTATTCCTGCAACAAGCCCGCCACACATATGTATTCCGTGATACCCGGCAATACTGCACAGATAAGGCTTAGGACCCCATACCCATGAGGGAGAATAGGGTAAAAGCCACATAGCTCATGCTTATTGCTTTGTCTCGATTTCATCTCCTTCTCTGAGGCCTAATGTCTTAACCAGGAACGCGAGCATGTCAGCAATCTCGTCTACTGCAACTTCTGCAGTTGCACCGCTATGGCCGCTCCTAGTCTCAACCCTGAGATAGACCGGGTGGCCATGTCTTCTCGCCTTTGCTGCATATTTTATGGCGTGGCCCGGATGCACCCTGTCGTCGCGGAGCCCGGTGTAGACCAGTGTCGGCGGCATCTTCTCGCCTACTGGTATGTTGTGGTACGGGCTATAGGAGATGAGATAGTGCCTCATCTCGGGGTCCTCGGGGTCGCCGTACTCTGGAACCCATAGCCTGCCAACGTGGAGCCGATGATAGCGCAGCATATCGATAACAGGGTAGCCTATGAGCGCGGCGTCGAGGAGGCCAGGCCACCTAGTCTCAACAGCCGCTATGAGCAATCCTCCGTTGCTCACACCCCAGCCAGCCACTCTGCAGCCCAGCGTCTTCAAGTGCTTAGCGACGGCCGCATAGTCCTCGAAGACCTTGTGCTTGTTCCTAAGCATCCCGGCCCGGTGCCACTCCTCTCCTTCCTCCCTGCCGCCCCGGAGATTAGCCTGCACGAACGCGAAGCCATTCCTCACCAATGTCTCTACAAACACCCGGTACGCCGGAGTCAGGCTTATCGAGAAGCCTCCATAGCCGTACACGACCACGGCTCTCGGCCTCTCCTCGGCAGGAGCTACTAGCCAGGAATGGATCAGTGTTCCGTCGCGGCTCCTGACCCAGAACTCGCCAACCCTTGCCTCGAAGGAGTGAACAGCCTCTTCAAGAGTTCTCGCTTCGCCCTCGCGGCCCAGGAGCACTATTCGGTACGGCTTGGTGAAGCTCGTTTCCAGTAAGGCGAGGACCCGCTCCGAGCCCGCGAGGGCCCGAATGCTAGAGGGCTCCCTAGGCTCATACGACCATAGCCTTTCCCCGCTCAAGCCGTAAACTCTGAGCCTATGCATATAATCCTCAACAGTAACCACGGCAACGCTATCGCCGAACACCGTGGCGGCCTCGGCGGGCCTATCGAGAGAAACCAGTGGAATAATCTCCTCACTATGCTCGTCATATACTAGTAGCTTGTCGCCGCCAAGCCCCCGCCGAAGCACTACGAGGCCCCCAGCCCACCCCACCGGAGTATATGCGGCATCCCCGCCGACCACCAGCCTCGCCCTACCCGGCTCATCGGCGTAAGCTACGTAGAGCCAGCTAGTATCCCATCCCCTCCAAACACCGTAGACTAGGAGATCGTGCTGAGGCACATAATACAGGCTGAGCCGCGACCCAGTCTCAGCGACACCGCTACCCCAGACAACTTCCTCGCCACCATCACTGCTTCTCCTAACAATTCTCTGAACCGGAGGACTACCTCCATCCGGCGGCGGCTCCCTCCTATAGAACCTGGCATAGTACAGCTCTCCGCCCACAAGGGCGAAGCCCCAGGCAGAGCCCCTAATCCTGGCCTCCAAGCCGCCATCAGGCCCAACTATGTCTACATAGCCCTCGTCAGCACCAGCCATAGAGACATGGATAGCCAGCAGCTCGGAACCCATAACGCGCTCCACGAAAGGTATAACCTCGTCACCATCCGCAATCCTCACAATCCTCCTAAACCCTCCATCCCACCCAGTAAACGCGACCAAATCCCTAGCCCCCTTGTAGAGGAGATAGAGACCGCTCCCCGCAGCCGCCAAGCCCGTGACACGTGGCTGGGAGAGAAGCTGGGCAAGAAGCCCACGATACCTGCTCGGCAGGTCTCCCAGGAACCTTCTTAGCTCAATACTCATAGACTCTATGAACTTCCTCGTCTCCTCGGCCTCTAGGTGCTCCAAATAAGCAAACTCGTCCTCATAATTCGAACCGTTCAGCACAGCCTTAACCCCACGCATAGGAAGGTAGGTGCTCAGCGATTACGAAGCACTACATGTTCTAGCAACATCTTTACGGGATTAATACCGTTCATGAATCGAATCAAAGGTTCGTGTCCGTGATCCCGCAAAGCCAGAAGCACGGTTGTACAAGGGTATAGGGCTTAAGCTATCTGCACTGCTGACAGCTTGCGCACAATAAGGACTAATTTAAGGTTGGACAGCGCACAGTGTATCACATGGGGGCGCGAAACCAGTGTCTTCTAAAGTTAGGGTTGTGCGTGCAAGGTATGAGAAGGGAGTGCTTCGGCCTCTGGAGCCGCTAGAGCTGAGAGAGGGAGAAGAGGTTTTAGTTAAAGTTGAGAGGCTAAGGGAACGAGAAAAGATGGCTGAGAAGTTCTATGGGAAGCGGGGCCCGGCCCCAAAAGAGCTACTCGACGAGTTCATGCTTGAGGCCGAGGCCCAGTGATACTAGTAGACACAAACGCTATCGTGTACTACCTCCACGGGGTCGAGCCCTTCGCCTCCAGAGTTAAGCAGATAGTAGCAAGCAGAGAAGACCTTGCCGTAACTCTGAGAATTGTTGACGAAGTATTGTTTACCTTGATAAGGCTTGAAGCGTGGAGAAGACACAGAATCAAGAGGCTAAGCGAGCTAAGAGAGTACATTAGAAGGCATGGCATTCGAAGCTTCTATGATGTCATAGACGATGTTGAAGAGCTTGTAGATAAACTAGGGATCGAGGTCCTAGAAGATAAAGGCGACTTCACGGAACTCCTCAACGCTATGAGGAAGTTTGATCTCCTACCCGGAGACGCGCTAATCGTAACAACGGCCAAGCACTACAATATAGATGAGATTCTAACCTTTGACGAAGACTTCAAGAGAATTCCATGGCTAAGGGTTATTCAATAGGCATCATGCTAAACACATCTATACATTGTAACTATAGGGTGGAGAGTAAACCTAGCATGGAAACGCAACTAAGCCGTGAGGCGTCTTTGGCGAATTCATAGTGCTTTGAGCACAAGGAAATAGCCAATACCTACCCTAAGAGACTCTGTCAAGAATCTAGAAATTTTCGATAAAAACAGTAAAGACGCGCTAAAGTATGAAATAGTAAGAATTAGCTATTGTCAGCCTTCTATTAGTTTTACTGGTATTGGCTGTGTTGCTGTGGGCACGCTTGGTGCTGGTGGTTCTGTTTTTGCTGGTTCGGGTGCTTTTTCTTCCTCGTGCTTTCTTACGAATTCTACTGCTCCGCTCTCGAGGCTTTCTATCCTGGACTTGGTTTCCTTGAGGTCTTCTAGTTCTCTCGCGTTGCTGTCCTTGGCGTTGCGGAGGTGCTCTATTGCTATCTTGTAGGCTTTCTCGTTTATCTCGCCGGCTAGGTAGCTCATTTTCAGGTTGGCTATTGCGCGGTCGAGTTTAAGGTTCTCGTCCTCTATGTCGTTCTTCCTCTTCGCTATGAGTGCTTTCAGCTTCTTGGCCTCCTCTTTGAGCTTTTCTAGGCTCTTGTCTAGCTTCTTCCTCATCTCCCTGTATACTGTGCTCGGTATCTCGTTCCTGCTGTACATGTCCTCGAGGCCGCGTAGCCTCTTCAGTGCCCTCTGGTAGCTGGCTATGACGCTGTAGGCTAGGGTCTTCCACTCTGGCCACACTACTACTCTTCCATCCTTTATGTCAACGGCCTCTGCGGGTACGAAGTTTATGGTCCTGGTCTCAGTCTCAACGACTATTGTGTTAACTGTGCCGTCTACGTCGCTCTCCATGCTGACTAGTTTCCCGAGGACCCTTCCATAGGGGTCGTAGACTACTTCTCCTATGAAGGGTTGCAGCCTCTCAACCGTGAGTGGAGGCCTAGGCATAGTAACAGCCCACCGCTGAGAAGGATTCATAGCGACGATTACCGGTATTTAAGCCAGCAGACACGTAGCCTAGAACCAGTACCGGGTATCGGGGAAGAAGCCGAGCGTAGCACCCGGGGCCCTATCGGCCCCGAGGCCTTTTATCCCCTCTGCAATGCGGCCTCGGTGGAGGACACTATGCAGGCTAGCCCTACTGGTCGCTGGGACCCCTTGGGCAGCCTCGGCGCCGTGCTCCAACTAGCAACGTGGCTCGTTCTCGCCCTCTACGTCGCCCCCATTGTTGTCGCGGCGTGGCTCTCCTGGCCCCCCGCGGCCGAGCCGCCCTTCAGCCTCGCCTGGGTGCTGGGCTGGACCATTGGCCAAGCAGCGCTGAGCGCCACCCTCGCAGTGGCCGCGGGCTGGCCCCTCGGAGTACTAGCAGGGTTCTACAACCATCGCTTCTCGAGAGCAGCAGTGGTCGCCGCCCTGGCTCCCTTCATGTCGCCGGTCGTTGTCGCGGCTCTCGGGCTCCGAGCACTCTACGGGGAGGGCGGTCTCCTCTCCTCTCATCTGCCTTGGCTCCGCGGCCTAGCCCAGGGCTGGAGCGGCGTAGTGGCGCTGCACAGCTACTTCAACATAGGGTTCGCGGCCGCAATGGTCTCGGCGAGCGCTGCGGCGACAGAGAGGAGCGTCTTGGAGCACGTGGAGCTCCTCGGCCTACGGGGCCCGAGGCTATGGCTGAGAGTCCTTCTCCCCCTCACCTCGCGGGGAGCACTACAGGCGTGGGGAATAGCGTTCCTCTACTCCTTTACCAGCGCAGCCCCCTTGCTAGTGGCGGGTGCAGCGTACCGCTACTACACTCTCGAGGCATGGCTCTACAGCCTCTACTACGGGTTCCCCGGCGTCAGCGGCTTCCAGGGCCTAGCAGCGATACTCGCCCTTGGGGAGCTAGGGCTCGCAGCAACATTCTCCGCCATCCTCTTACTGTTGCTCGCCAGGGGTGTGCCCTCGCCGCTAGCAGCCAGAGGACACGGCCTACTAAGGCTAGGGAGAAAAGACTGGATAGCAGCAACGCTCTACTCTGCAGCTGTGCTCGCCTACCTCTACGCCCCCATAGCAGCCATAGGGGTTGAGGCGGCTAAGGCGAGCCTAGCCGAGCTGGAGAGGCTTGCAAGCCTCGGCCCGGGGCTGTGGGGCTCGGTTGCGAATAGCCTAGCCTATGCGGCGATCACAACCCTTCTCTCCCTTGTCCTCGGCTTCGTCGCGGCAAGGGGCAGAGTCTCCTCGATAACCGCGCTATCCCTCATAGCAGTCACGCCCGTGGCGTACGGCGTCGCCGCGGTGATAACCTATTACCGGCCCCTCTCCAGCCTCCTAGGCCCAGAAGCAGCCACAATCCCCCTCATACTCCTAGCACACGCAGCCGCCGCGCTCCCACTCGCCTCGAGAACCCTCGGCGAAGCGCTTGCTAGGCTACCCCGCGAAATCACCGACCACTTGCTCGTCCTCGGTCTCCGAGGCCTCCGGTACCTGAGACACGTATTGGGCTCCGCAGCGCCAGCAGTAGCAGTAGCAGCAGGGCTCTCGGCAGCGGCAAGCCTAGGCGAGTTCGGAGCAACGCTAACAGTCTCCGTGCCCCGGACGTGGAGCCTAACAATCCTAGTCTACCACATCTACGGGAGCGGAAGATACCTTCCAGAAGCAAGCCTAGCAGCAATAATACTCGAAGCCATGAGCCTAGCAACAATAGCTGGGAGCATAGCAGCAGCAAGAAAACTAGCTAGCTAGTATCAAAGAGGCTTAGCAAAATGAAATCACTGAGAATCTAGTCTTTATAAATGTTCTTAACATGATAATTAAAGTTGGAGAGAAAGTAGATGCACTGCCTCGAAATAAAGGGGCTTAGAAAGAAATATAGCCAAGACACAATAGCTATAAGAGACCTTGACTTCTTCTTTGAGCCCTGTTCTGGCATTATAGTTTTGATAGGGCCCAACGGGGCGGGGAAGACCACTCTTTTGCGGATTCTTGCAGCACAGCTTAGGCCGACAAGAGGAGTAGTAAGGGTATTAGGGCTTGACGTTGTAAGAGACACTGACAAGGTCGCGGAGAAGACAGTCTTCTTGCCACAGGCTATAAGAGCGCCATTTTACACGCTCACTCCCAGGGACTATATAGTCTCATATCTTATGATTAGAGGCTACGGATATTCTGATGCTACACGGCGTGCTAGGGAAGTGATTTCTTTATTCGAACTCGACCACTACAGCTCTGTAAAGGTTTCCCGCCTCTCGGGCGGAACTATGCGGAAGGTATTTATTGCAGCAGTGCTGGCCGACGAGAATGCTAACCTAGTTCTCCTCGATGAACCTCTGCCAGGCCTCGATATTAGGTCAAGGATCCTATTCTGGAACATGGTTCGCAGGATCTCTAAGGAAAAACTAGTGATAATCTCCTCTCATTACACAGAAGAAGTACCGCTTATCGCCGACTATGGGCTCGTCATGTCGAGGGGGAGAAAAGTTGCTGAGGGAAAACCGGCTGAGATTGTTCAGCGAGTATTCGGTGATTGCCTTCACCGTGTTATTCTTAGGCCTCGTCACAACATGTTAGTCGGATACGAGGAGGTATTGAGGAACCTCATTGATAATAGTGTCTGTAAGGCTGTTAGGCTATCCGAGGACATGGTTATCTTATACGTTAGGGATCCTTCCATGTTAATTACTAAGGCCAGGGAGGCGGGCTTCGAGGTTATCCTAGACCGCGTCGGTATTGGCGACGTAGTACTGGCGCTTGGTGAGAGGGATGAAGCACAGCCTTAGGAGGAGAATCAATTCCTTTATAGGGCTTCTCTACTTCTATGCTCTCGCCTACATTGTTAGGGCACCTTCCTCAGCACCATTGCTTGTTCTCCGAATGAGCATTTTCATAGCCCTGTTATCTATAATAGCTGGCAAAGACTATGCCGTACACGTGTTATCAGGTACATTAGTTGCACTCGCCTTTGGAGCAGGTCTCTCGCAGTTCTCGGTTGACGTGAATGCTTTACGGGTCTCAGGATATAGGTACTTGTTGCTTAACACTCCCCTAGGCCCCATATCGTTCGCAGTTGCTACTGCTACAGGTATGAGTCTCCTCTCCTTCATAGGGATGTCCGTATTCTTTATACCATGGTACTATCTCTGCAAACCCTCAGCCCTAGGCCTCTTCGAGCTCTTAGTCGTGCTAGCGCTTACTTGGCTATGCGGCTTACTAATTGGTTTCCTGTTAACAGTCTTTATCAAGACACCTCACGTCTTATTCAACGTGACCGATACCGTTTACGCGCTTCTAGTATACCTCATGCCAGTCTATTACCCGTTAAAGCTCATACCAGCAAGAATTAGAGCATTTACGCTAATTTCACCAGCAACCCATGGAGCAGTGCTCGTACGCGAAATCGCACTAAAAGGGCACATCACCACCCCAGGTAACCTTGAAGCCCTACTTGCAGCCGTGATAATATTGCTCCTAGCTACTTCCAAACTGACCAAATGGCGCGAAGACTAAAACATCACGGTCACTGGGCACTAGAAAGGATATATCGGTCATGGAAGGTTACATTCTCATATCGCTATTATGAAACGTATAACTGCTAATCCCCAATGGATATTCTTGAAGATTCTATAGGCTGGGCCAGGAAAGCGAGAAGAGGATAAACCCTTAGAGAGTCTTATAATGTCATCTAGAAACTAGCCTAGACCAGAAATTCTGTAGAGATTTCTCAATCTATTGCTAGCAAGTACTGCGTATTCAAGAGAATTGTACGCCCTCTTGGTGTTATTAGGATTCTTGCATTTCTTGCATACTGTATGTGTTCTATGGGAAGGATCTCATGGAAGAATATTACCTAACCAGGGCATTAGCCAATATAAGCCAGGACTGATTGGAGAAAAGAACTAAAACTTGGAAGAAAGATTCAAGTCTTTAGGAATATTGATGGAAAACCTGGCGAACTATATACTCATGCTCAATAATAACCGGCAATGTTATATCATTACTAAAATAATATATTTCTGTGAAAGCAGAGTGAAGAGACTATAACTAATGAAATTCAGAAATATAAAGCGTCACATCACATAAGATATAATGATTAAGGTGGTGATATCCTATGTCCCCTTCTGGCAGGATTTCTAAAGGAATTACAGAAAAGACACTAGAAATTAATATTTGTTCTAATTTAATTGAAAATATTAGAAATAAACCACTTTATAGTAAGGCTTATTGTAGAGGAATTAGCATGAGGTTGGAGCGTCATCTGGGTCTAGATGTAGAAGTAGAATCCGGAACTGCAAGCTTAGCCTTTGTTCTAGGAATTCAATTTAAGAAAGCATATAATAAAAGATATGATTTTAATATTAATAAAAATTATTATATTTTTAAAATAAATAATAATTCAGCAAATGATCAACATATTATACTTTGGTTAAATTCTTATATATTACATAATATTTTTAAAAATAAGTTTATTTTCTATGGATATGCCTTTCCTAAATTCATAGATAATTGGGAATTGCATCGCTCATCTCCATTCTTTCTAGGGAGAACTGTTTTCATAGATGCATTAGCCTTTCCTATAAACATACTTGACCGATTGGATCACGAAGTTCTGGTTTATGATGGCATTAAAAAAATTATAGTTAAAAGCGATGAATATGAAATAAATGAGGATTATTTTATTGATGGAAAAGAGATTCTTTATAAACTTAAAAATTTAAATAAAGAAAATATTATAAAAATCTATGATATAAATATTAAAATAAATAGAAAAATATTAGAAGAATTATTAAATGAACTAAGAAATAAAATAAAGCCCGATGTATATGAATATATAAATAGAAAAATCAATAGAGGATGGAGTATAACATCTAGATCATTAATAACGTTAATTTAAAATCACTTTTGCTATTGATGGTGAATAATGTCTTCACATTGATGTTTTATCCTTATCAATTATTGGGTATTATTGGGTATTTTTGATTAAGTATTCTGTGCGAAGGGATGCTCCATTTATTATGAATTGATACATTATGAATATTTATATTGCGGTTTTTGAGCTAGAGGTCCTAGATTCAAACTAGCGGTGGGTCTGTCACAAAATACTCCAGAATCATTATCAACGCTATAAAGTCTATAAAGTAAAGTATATTAATAGCCAAGACGTTAGGAAAGGTGGTGATCTTTTTGACTAGGCAGATTATTAATCATGGCTCTATTATTGATCTAGAAGCTTAGGGTACAACCTTCAGCCATAGTACTCTCTTGAAGTCTTCGTCAAATGTAAGGATCGTATTTATTTCGTAGTGTTTACAGGTTAGTGCTATTAGTGCGTCTGCTGGTAGTAGGTGGTATTCCTTGGCTGTTGATATGAGTTCCTGAACGTTTGCTCTGTCCTCTAGGACTGTGATATCGGTGTCCTCTAGGAATGTGGTTAGCTCGTTGAGTTCTTCTTTAAATGGCTTATATCCGTGTTTTTGGATGTATTCTCTTAGTTTTTCTATGCGTCTTATCCCGAGTTTTAGCCATGCTTTTGTTCTTATAAGGGTGAATATAGCTTCGTCTATGATGCGAATGCTTGTGTATAGTTTGTTCTCGTCCGTGATTATGTCTTCTATTTGTCTAGAATATAGTTTTACGTCGTGGAGATAGTAGAGTATGGCATTGGTATCTAGAAATATCATTACTGCTCCTCAGCCTCAAGCATGAATTTATCCAGAAGCTCCTTCGGTACTTGGCCTAGGGATCCTCGGTGCCTCCTAATTAGTCTCCTCCTTTCTTCAGCTACTATAATCTTAACTAGTAGCTCTTCTCCCTCGCTCAGCTCCAAGGGTTCTAATGGCTTAAGCACGCCCTTCTCATATTTTACTCTAATAACCTTAGACACAGTAACCACCACTGACTATAGGGCTGAATTGAGTCTCTAAGCTGTTACTATTTCATCTTTAGATCTCTATGTTATATCCTATAATTATAGCGGTTTATTCCCTTGTAGATAACATAGAGTCAGTAAGCTATTATTGGAGGCGATATAGTTGTCCCTGTCTATAAAGTAAGATTTAATGACTATGCTCAAGGATAGGGATAATAATGTGGCTTATTTAGATTGTAGAAATTCTAGTATGATTCTCGGTAGGATTTTCTTCTTCATCAAATGAATTGATCTCTTAATGCTCTCGTACTCCTCAGAGGTGTACTCGATTCCATGTAGTGGGGAGTCCTCGATAAACACTAGTCCTACCGCTTTCTTCTTAAGGGAGTTCAATATTCTTAGGATAGGTGCTAGTTCCATGTCAATAGTGTAGACACCTATGCTCGATAGATATTCTAGGAATCTCCTCGTCTCCATGTAGAAGAACGGCACACTAGCATGAAGCGAAGACGATGCATTACAGCCAACTCTCCTCCCTATCTTCAACACTCTCCGGACTAGTGACGTGTCAGCTACTGGAAGACCCTCTGAGAGGCCGGCATAGACTAGGGAGGGATCAAGCACAGTAAGCGTGTAGAGAGGAACGTTACATGAGCCTGGCCTTAAATCCTCTTTCAGCGAGGCTGCTGTTCCAACGAATAAGATCTCCTCCACTGTATTATCATGTCCTATTATCCATGCCCTATCGGTAGCCTCAATAGCTCCCCTCCCGACAAACAAGATGTAGTATGGCTCACCGCCTAGCTCCAGCCTTAAATTACCCTTGGCCTTGCCTAGAACGGGGTCCCTGGTATGTAGCCACTTGAATCTAATCCCCTCAGTGTTTAAGAGATCCTCGATACCAGGTATAACCTCCTCTAGTGGAAGTGGCGATATAACAATACGCTTTGAAAGGACACCAGCCTCGACGCCGAACTCCAACCTTATAATTCTTCTTAACAGCTCGGGATTATACACGTACTCGCCATATACCAAATGTAAACTCGCCAAATATACTGGAACCGGGTGCTCAGATTCTATTCAAGTGTTTTGGGCATAGTTATCCGGGAGCGAGGGCTCCATAAGATCTTGGTATCAACGCTGCAGGGATATTTTCAGCTCCTTTATTAGATAATAGCTGGGGTTCTTGTAGGGGTCGTTCCAAGGGTATTTAGGTGACTTACGATTATGCTTTAGTAGCTATATTCTATTACCGGGAAAGCCGGGTAAAGAAATAATCAACTCTCACGTGGTTACAGCCATGAATTCCTAGACTTCTATAAGAGGCCAGGACTTAGTCCGGCAGCTCCACCTCTATTATCTTCGCGTCTATTGCTTCACGTATCTCGGCTTCACACCAAGCATCCTGCATCCTGACCACCTCCTCCCGGAGCCTCTCCAGTGCCTCCTCTAGGGTTTCACCCTGGGCCTGTGCTCCGCTGAGGGGCTCGACTGCTATGTACCAGGTGGTTCCGTCCTCCTGCTCCTTGTAGATGACTGCTCCGAGCCTTACCTTTCTAGCCAAGTTGGCTCCCCCGAAACTAATTACAGAAACAAGTTCTTCCCGGTGGGCTTAAAAGGCTCTAGGCTACATTGGTCTCCTCCGTGCTATGAGGCTCCTCCTCCTGCCTAGCTTCCTCCTCCATCTCTTCAGAGTCTCCGGCCCCGTTACGGCGGTCTCTGTTTCCAGTATGCGGGCTAGTAGGGCGAGGACGAGTAGCGCCTCTACTCCCTGGACTATGACTGCTAGTAGCGGCATGGTGGAGCCTATGAATGGTTTGAGTACAGTGTATATCACGGCTGTGAAGGGAGCTGCAACCAGTAGCGAGGTCTTCGGCAGCCCGGTTATGAGGAGGAATGTCGGGATAAGGGCTGGGAATGCGACTATTCCTGCCGCTGCCTGTGCTCCGCGTGTAGTCGTGCTAAATAAGCCCACGAAGAGGGCGAGCGTTGTCGCTAGTAGTGCTTCAGCTCCTAGGGCTAGCGCGTAAAGTGTGAGCATTTCTGCGTCGAATACTTTGAGGCTTACCGGTATCTTTGCGGAGCGCGCGAATATGACGAGGCCTAGCATCGCGGAGGCGGCTGCGAGCAACCCGACGACTATGGCTGCGACGCTTTTCGAGACTGCTATGTCTCTACGGCTTATCGGGAGGCTAAGGAGAACCTCTAGGGTGCGCTCCTCCCTCTCTGCTCCTATTAGTGAGGCTCCTATCGAGGCGGCGGGGAACACTATGAACAGGGTGGCGTAGGACATGAATGTCGCTAGGCTGAAGAAGTTGTTTATGTCCCTGAGGCTCCACACCTTGTTGTTCAGCACTATCAGTGTCCTTACGCTGACGTTCTGCTTCTTCTCTCCCCCAAGGGCCTCGCCTATATAGCCCATGGCGGCTGTGGGCAGGGCGAGCATCCTGTTTAGCCGGCTAACGTCGCCGCGCACATAGATGGTTATCCTGGCCTTCCCTGTTATGATTGACTCGGTGAACCCTGGCTCAAGGTAAACGACTAGCTCGTATCTCTCTATCAGGTTCCTGGGCGTACACGTATTCACCGCCGAGGCGTTTGCTCCACGAGTCTTCAGCGCGGCAGCAATTGTCTTCGCGACAAAGTAGTCAGCCTTATCGCACGCGGCGATAGCGATGCTCACACCACGGAGCTTGGAGGCCTCCTCTACCTGCTTCACAGCTGAGCCCAGGAAGGGGGACATGGAGCCATAGATTATGGCTGGCAGTACTATCATTGCTATAACCATGGGCTCGCGAAGCAGTGTCCTAAGCTCCTTGCGGACAAGGAGGCCCATCAAGCCGCCTCACCCCTCCTAGCCCTCATGGCAGCCATGTAGGCTTCTTCGAGGTTCTCGGCGCCATACTTCTCAACGATCTCGCGGGGACTACCCTCCTCTATTATTACGCCGTCGTGGATAAGGGCTACCTTGTCGCAGAGATATTCGACCTCCAACATGTTGTGGCTAGAGAGTAGCACGGAGACACCGTGGCTCCTCGCATACTCTTTTATGAGCTTGCGGAGCCCATAACTAGCCTCAACATCAAGGCCGGAAGTAGGCTCGTCAAGTATCGCCAGCACCGGCTTCACGGCAAGAGCCCACGCGACCTGCACCCGCCTCTTCATACCCTTGCTGTACTCAAGCATACGCGTAGAGGCGAGCGTCTCGTGGTCGAGCCCGCTAATCCTCACAGCCTCCTGGACAGCCTTCTCAACGTCGCTATCGCTCCCACCGCGCGCCTTCACGTAGACGCTTATGACGAAGCGCAGATACTCCAGCCCGGTTAGGCGACGATACCCGCCCACCTCTTCGGGGACAAAGCTAATCCTCTTCCTAGCCTCCATAGGGCTCTTCACAACATCCACAGCGTCGACCAAGACCTGGCCACTGGTAGGCTTAAGCAGCGTAGCTATAATCTTGAACGTAGTACTCTTACCCGCGCCATTAGGGCCTACGAGGCCAAAGATCTCTCCACGCGACACGGTAAACGATATCCCGCGCAAAGCCAAGACTCCGCCAGGATACTTTTTCACCAAGTCCCTTACCACGAGGACAGGGCCACTGGTTATTCGGCACCACCCCTGGCCGGCAACAGCCCCGACAATAACGATGCATTCAGCATATATAAAAGGCTTCAATCCATCATAAGTGTTCGCACAAACACGCGGTACCAGTACATGACCGTTCCACGAGCGTTCCGACACCGTTCCAAGGACGCCTCGGTACGCGTACCTCAAAAGGAAAGAACAGCCACACCCATTCACGGGGAGCACCCTTTGAGAGGTGATACAGGTATGAGGCTCGTAAGCAAGCACGCGTCCGCACTTTTCATAGTACTTGCACTACTAGTTGCAAGTCTGGCACCGATAACGAGCCTAGCTAGGATAGCTGCCGCAGAGAACCAAGCAACCACAACTAATAATAGTACTAATGTTAGTAGCAGCGGCTACGGCATAGTAATAGCTCTAAGAATCAGCGTCAACAACGTAGAAGCGTTGTTCAAGACATGGGGTGTGCCTAACGGCTCAGAACTGTGGGAGAAGCTCAGCGAGATAAACGAGAGTATAGCCAAGGTAGAGGAGCTGGTAAAGCAGGGCAAGATCAACGAGGCCAGAGTGCTTGCAGCAAAGCTCTTCAAGCAGCTCGGCCTACTGGTCGCTGAGGCAGCGCAGCAATACGCTAGGAGAGTAGCAGGCAACACCACTGAGAAGGCACTAGTGATCGCCGAGATTAACAGGCTAGCAGCAATGCTTAGAGCAACACTGGCCGCGCTGAACGCAACCCTACACCGCGTCGACGCTACTATCCGCTGGGCAGCAAAAGCCAACGTAACGGCCTGCAACAACGTAGTGGAAGAGCTAAGGAGCCTCAAGAAGGAGCTTAGCGAGAGCATAGCTAAAGGAGAAGAACTGCTCAACGAAACCCTGGCGCTAAAGAGGCTAGTAATACAGGGCAACATCACCGCTGACGAGGCACGCAAACAAGTCAAGGAGCTTGGCGAAGAGATACGCGACTACGTTAAGGACTCTATGGAGCTGGTGAAGGAGGCTAGGATAGAGGCAGCTAAGCCACACTTCTGCAAGGCTAGGGAAGAGCTCGAGAAGATAGTGGAGAAGCTGAGGGAGCGAATAGAGAACCTGACAGAGGAGGCAAAGAAGCTGCGCGAACAGGGCAGAGAGGATCTCGCCAAGAGGCTCGAGAAGAGGGCTGAGATATTAGAGAGAATGCTTCAGCGCTACGAAAGCATGCTTAACGAGACAACTGGTAAGGGCTTCAGAGGCCTCGGGCCAGGAGAAATATTCAAGATCATAAAGATTCGCCACATGCTACCAAGCCCCATAAAGGACATCATCGGTAAGAGGTTCCACATACTACCAATACCGCTGCCGCTCCCGCCAATGGGGCTCGACAAGGCACTAGTCAAGCTGAAGATGACTATAGTCCAGCTACGTGCAATGAAGTATGTGGTGCCCAGTGATCTGAGAGACCAGTACAACGAGACCCTTGCAGCGCTCGCCACGCTGGCGGACAAGCTTGAAGCGTATAAGCACAACGAGACAAGTAAGGAGGACGTGCTTAAGGCGGCACAGGCAGCGCTAAAGAAGCTCGATGACCTCAAAGAAGTGCTCAGGGAGAGAAAGGCAGGGAAGCGAGCACTAGCACCGCTAATACACCTAGTGGATATGGCTGAGCAACAAGTAAAGACAATAATGAAGATAATTGGAGGCGGTGAGGCTCACGAAGAGAAGCCTGCTCTAACCAAGATCGTTGCAAAGAGAATGATCGAAGCCGCACAGAAATCCCTGGAAGCGGCGAAGAGGCTAGCAGAAATAAAGAAAGACGATGACCTAGTAAAGAGCATTGAGGCCCAGATAGAGGAGCTCAGCAAGGCCAAGGAGGCACTGGAGGAAGGCAATACTGCAAAGGCGCAGACAATAATAAGCAACGTGGTATCGGTCCTCAAGAATCTTGAAGGCAGCCTAGACGGCCATGACTGGATAACGCTAAGGATAAGGATACTCATAGGCCAAGCATCTATAACTCTTGAGGCACTACTGGCACTAATAAGTTAGCCCTCGTTTCTGAACCATTTTTTAATGGGATTACTTGCATGTTTTTCCACCCAGCTGATGTATTGGTTTAAATAGGGTAAGATCGCATTATGCTTACCTCATTGGGCGTAGTGAATGGAGTCGCAGCACTTTGTTGTGCTAAGGCGGGGCGATTCCAGAGCCATAGGGGAGTGCAGGCTCGCGTATAGCGTGGACGGTGTCTTCGAGTTCTGTGACCCGTTTGGCTGTCGGCGTGCACTGTTGACGGAGCATGACACAGTGTATGCTGACCTGGTTCCTCCTCTCTACAGACCGCAGCCGCTTACCTCGTGCATATATCTAGAGTTCAGCGACCCCGTAATCATAGGGGCCAAGACGACCACGCTGTGGGCTACTGCTCCCTACGAGCTGCTCATACATGTTAATGATACAGCTATAGCCTATGTGTCTCCCTTCAAGGTGAAATACACCCTCGTAGGCGACGTTATCGACGGCACGGTTTGCCGCCATCACCGCTCAAGGGCTTGGCTGAGCCTAGAGGAGGCGCTGAGAAGCGCTGGCATCTACGCATTGGTGCGCATTGATGTGAGCGGCGTAGAAGGGATAATCCCGGGCATAGGGTTTAACGCCGCGCTCACCGAGCTATACATTGATGACGAGGGGCGCCTCTTCTACCCGATCCTCGTGGCGCGCAGGGAGCCCCGCCACGTTGCTGCAAGGCTTAGCTCAGAACGCCCTCTTGCAGGAGTTAGGAGAGTGTGGCAGGCTTCGCGCAAGCTTCGCGTCCCCATAACTTCGCCTGCATTTATAACGCCTATACCATCTCCTTAGTGCTTCCGGGCTCCTTCTCTCCGCGTCTTGGCTGTCTGGGGGAGGAGTGTCTGGCTTGAGCGGGGCAGGTAGCGGCGTATTGGTGTCTCTGAAGGCTAGGCTAGAGGCGTTAGCAGCCGCCGTCGCCATACTAGTAGCCACGATTCTCTTCGCGCTACTCGTTAGGAGGATTATGCGTCGCAGCCTTCAGGGAAGGCTGCCGCAGTATGTGTATAAGCCCTTGGAGAACATAACCGTGTACACGATAATATTCCTCGGCGCTGTTGCCGCTCTGGCTGTTCTCGGGGTTAATCTCTCGGGCCTGCTTGTCGCAGGCGGGATAGCTGGTATTGTCATAGGCTTTGCTTCTCAGCAGGCAGTCTCTAATCTGATAAGCGGCCTCTTCCTATTGATGGAGCAGCCTCTGAGGATAGGCGACCCCGTAACCCTTGGTGACGTCTCGGGAGTTGTCGCTGACATAAACATTTTCTCTACCCGTATACGCACGTGGGATGGCACGATTGTCCGTGTCCCGAACTCAACAGCGTTCACATCAATAATAACTAATTATTACAGGACGAGAGCTAGGAGGGTCGAGATAAGAATCGGGCTCAGCTACGGCACAGACATAGATAAGGCTATCAACGTCCTCCGGGGCATGATGGAGGAGCATCCCTTCTGCCTAGTGAACCCAGCCCCCGAGGTCTTCGTGGAAGATTATGGCGACTCCGCGATAGTATTCACTATGAGGTGCTGGGCCCCGCCCCAAGTATGGTTCGCAACCAAGGTTGATCTCCAGACGAGGCTCAAGAAGGAGCTAGACAAGGCCGGCATAGAGATACCGTTCCCGCAGCTAGACCTCCACATAAAGGACTCGGCCCCGATACCCGTAGAGGGCCTTAGAGAAGGGGTAGAGAAGAAACAATGAGCACTAGGCGCTATGAGGCAGTTGTTGATACTAGTTTTCTCCGAGCCCTCCTCCTGGAAGACGAGCCTGGCCACGAGGAGGCCCAGCGCATCGCCAACTGCGTTGAGCGCTTCATCGTCCCCTCTATCGTCCTCCACGAGCTCGTATGGAGCACTCGGAGAAGCCATGGTCCCGCGAGGGCGCAGAGCCTTGCAGCATACGTGCTCGGCGACGAGATGTTCCGCTACGAGCCAGTAGGCGTCGGCGACGTGTGGTTCGCGCTCCGAGACCCACGCCGCTACGAGGACCTGCTCGTGCTCAGTGTTGCGATACGCCTCGGGAAGCCCCTTGCAAGCTTCGACAAGGACCTTGTAAAGCTGGCACGTAGGCACGGTGTCCTGCCAGCTACCTGTCAATAACCAGTAGCCTCACGTGTTATCCAGGGCTGGGAGCCCAGCGCTTTTATGAGGAACCTAAGCGCTTATCAAGAACACTGGGTCGGGTTTCTAAACCCTATTTGGGGGACTGGCATAGGCCTTGTCTCAGACCAGTAGGGGAGAAGCACACGAGCCCGCGAGGGGTGTCTACTTCTACTCGTGCCCCAACTGCGGAGGCCCTGCAGGAGACGATAGGCTCCATCGCGGGCTCCCCTGCCCCAAGTGTCTCCCCGAGGAGATCGGGGCCGAGACTGTCCTCGACGTGGCTGAGGCTCTGCGAAAGCTTGGCAAGCTGCGCCGCGGGAGCCCCTTGGACTACTATGCCCGTATAGAGAGGGAGGCCCGGGAGGTAGAGGCGCTTTTCGAGAAGGCTACTGGGAGCAGGCTCTGGAGCGCCCAGAGGACATGGGTTCGCAGAGTCCTCAAGGGCAAGAGCTTCGCCGTTATAGCCCCTACGGGCCTCGGGAAGACGACCTTCGGAGTACTTATGGCCGTTTACCTCGCTTCTCGGGGCGAGAAGAGCTACATAGTTGTACCGACTACGCCGCTTGTCAAGATGGTTGAGGAGAAGGCGCTTCGCCTCGCAGACGCGGCCGGAGTGGCGGCGCGCATCATAGCTTTTCACAGCAGGCTCCCCCAGAAGCTCCGCAGACAGTACATGGAGAAGCTCGAGGCCGGGGACTTCGACATACTGATAACCACTAGTCAGTTCATGATAAGGAACGCCGACAAGCTCGTAGCGCTCCGCGAGAACTGGGACAAGTGGTTCCGCTTCCTCTTCGTAGACGACGTGGACGCGGTCCTAAAGAGTGGTAAGAGCGTTGATGCTGTGCTCAAGCTGGCAGGCTTCGGCCAAGGGGAGATAGAGGCTGGCTGGGAGCTGCTACGCCTCCAGCGCTCACTCATCTACGAGGCCCAGAGGGCACAGAAGCGATTCGAGCAGGAACTCGCCAAGCTCCGGCAGAGGCTCGCTCGGAGGGGCCGGACGCTCTCGGCGGAGGATGTTAGAAGGCTTCGCCAGAAGATCTTCAGCGAGAGCCTTGAACCCCTCTATAAGAGGCTGGAGAGGCTCCAGGAGAAGATAGAGAAGGCAAGGAAGCGTGCGGCATCTCTAGTTGTGAGTAGCGCTACTGGCAGGCCCCGCGGCTCCAGGGTGAGGCTCTTCCAGGTGCTTATGGGGTTCCAGGCGGGCGCCTCCTCCGAGGCCATAAGGAACATTGTTGACGCGTATACCTACCCCGGCCCAGAAGGCATCGAGGCAAAAGTGGTAGAGCTTGTCAAGAGGCTCGGCACGGGTGGGCTAGTCTACGTGCCGGTGGACAAGGGTATTGAGTACGCCGAGAAGCTCGCCGAGATCCTGCGCGAGCACGGGGTGGCAGCAGAGGCCTTTACCTCGAGGAACCAGGCCGCCCTTGACCGGTTCCGCTCCGGGGAGACAGACGTCCTAGTAGGAGTAGCGATATACTATGGCGTAGCTGTCCGCGGCCTAGACCTCCCTGAGAGGATACGCTACGCGGTCTTCGCCGGCGTCCCGAGGCTCAAGTTCAGTGCAAGGTTCGAGGAACCCCACCCCGTCAGCATTCTCCGCGCACTCAGCGTCCTCGTAGAGCATGGGCCCCGGGACGTGCAGGAGAGGGCCCAGTTCTTCCTCGGAAGGCTGCGCAACATTATGCGCCGCCTAAGCCAGGCGGCACTGGCCAAGGTTGCTGAGGAGCTTCGTAGCGGCCAGGTGACCAGTGACTTCGCAAAGGAGTTCCAAAGGGCTCTTGAGTGGCTGAGGGAGACTCTTCGCAGAGAAGACGTCTGGGAGGCGCTGGAGCAGGCGGACGACATAGCTGTTGTGAGGAGCGGGGACAAGGCCTACATACTGGTACCTGACGTCGCGACCTATATCCAGGCCTCGGGTAGGACTAGCAGGCTCTTCGCCGGCGGAATAACCCGGGGCCTCAGCGTAGTAGTGGTTGACGACCAGAGACTGTTCAACGGCCTCGCTAGGCGCACAAGGTGGCTCATAGAGGCCGAGTGGAAGAGGCTGGAAGAACTAGACCTTGCGAAGATCCTGCGAGAAATAGACGCTGATAGGCAGAGGGTGCGCGACATCCTCGAGGGCAGGATTAAGCCAGAGTTCATGGAGCTGGTGAAGACGGCTCTCCTCATAGTGGAGAGCCCCAACAAAGCGCGCACAATAGCAGGGTTCTTCGGGAGGCCCTCCTCCCGCCAAGTAGGCCCGGTAAGGGTCTACGAGGTCTCTACTGGCGACTACGTGCTCCTAGTAGCCGCTAGCGGCGGCCACGTCTACGACCTTGTGAAGCCCGCTACTCCGGCTGAGACGGTTTCCCCCGACTGGCTCCTCGACGTGCTCGAGGGCAGCGCTAAGGGCTACGATTGGCGCAAGGCCCGCAACGTGCACGGCGTACTCGTAGCACCGGATGGTGGTAGGAGGTACCTACCGGTCTACGCGCCCCTCGCTAGGTGCCTCGCCTGCGGCCATCAATGGGTAGTAGACCCGACGAAGTATAACCCGGTGACGGGTAAGGGGGAGCTGCGTTGCCCTGTCTGCGGCTCACCGCTCGTTAAGAACAGCTGGGACGTTATTGAGGCGCTGCGCGATATCGCGAGCGAAGTAGACGTGGTAATGATAGGCACTGACCCCGACACCGAGGGCGAGAAGATAGGCTGGGACCTCGCGAGCCTTGTCCGCCCAGCAGCGAAGAGCATTGTGAGGGTAGAGTTCCACGAGATAACCAGGAAAGCAATCCTAGAAGCCATTCACAGTGCGAGGGCGTTCCACGAGCGCCTCGTAGAGGCACAGATAGTTAGGCGCGTAGAAGACCGCTGGATAGGGTTCACGCTCTCCCCGGTGCTCTGGACCAAGTTCTGGCCATGGTTCTGCCGCTGGAAGCTCTTGAGGAGGCATGCGGCTGCCTCCAGGAGGCTCCGGAACGCCGAGGCGATGCTCAACGCTATGGAGAGGCTGAAGTATGCTGAAGAGGAGTGTAATAGGCCCAACTACAACCTTAGCGCTGGCCGTGTACAGACACCGGTTCTCGGATGGATAGTGGAGCACACCCTTGGGGCAAAGTATCTGAGAATACCCTTGCTCCGAGCCCTCCTCCGCCCCGTCACGGGCGAGGAATCCGAGCTAGTAATCGAGCTAAGGGGTGACGAGATAAGCGACCAGATACGCAGAGAGCTAGAGGAGACAAAGAAGCTCCTCAACCAGGTCCTGCTGGACCAGAACGTGTTGGAGAGGCTAGACGAGCTTGATCAGAGGAGGAGAGCGAAGAGGAAAGTAATAACGGAGGTTCTCAAAGCGTTCAGGGAGAAGCCGCCGATAAGGGCAAGGGTAGTCGAGCTGAAAGAAGAGATCGAGGAGCTAAAGCCTCTGCCACCCTTCACTACCGACGCATTGCTCGCAGAGGCTGCGTCAAGGCTAGGCATACCGGCGCCCCAGGCCATGAGGCTAGCACAGGACTTGTTCGAGCTAGGTCTCATAACCTATCATAGAACCGATAGCACTCGCATAAGCGACGCGGGAATAGCAGTGGCTAGGGAGTACCTCCGCTACCGCTACGGCGACGAAGCATTGGAGAAGCTGTTCTACCCGAGGCACTGGGGCACGGGTGGAGCACACGAGGCAATAAGGCCTACGAGGCCCATTGACACCGAGACGCTGCGCCGCCTAGTAGAAGAGGGCGCCCTCCAGCTGGCAAGGCCGCTTACTAACCAGCACTACAGGCTCTACGACCTCATATTCCGCCGCTTCATAGCGAGCCAGATGGCGCCAGCCAAGGTGAGGAAACAGTACGCCACCATAGAGGTAGAGGTTGTGCCGCCGGGCGAGGAGGCGAAGAAACTGCGCAGAGAGATGGAGAGAGTTGTTGAGATAGTTGAGAAGTCATGGTTAGACATTTATCCCGTAGTGAGGCCGGAGAAGCCAATAGTTAAGACAGAGTACGCTGCCGAAGCGGTAAGGATAGTCGTGTGGAGCCCTGTGCAGACGCTCTCCCAGGCAGAGGTAGTGAAGATGATGAAGGAGAGGGGCATAGGCAGACCAAGCACCTACGCAAAGATAATAGAGACGCTGATGAGGCGCGGCTACGCGGTCACAAGGGGCCGCACCGGCAAGATGATAGCAACGAGGCGCGGAATAGGAGTCTACAACTTCCTCATGAAAAGGTTCCAGAGCCTAGTCTCCGAAGAAGTGACCAGGAAACTACAAGAAACCATGGACCGGATAGAGGAGGGAACAGTATACTACGAGCAAGTACTAGACCACGTGCTAGAGGAGCTGAAAAAAGCGCTCACGAGCCCAGAGAGCGGCCTCACAGAGGAGGAGGCGAAGAAGCTCCTACCGATAATCTAGCGCGGCGAAGCTAGGTAGAGAAAAGAACGAGGAACACACTCCTGCCTATTTTCCACCCTCGTCCCTGCATCCCTTTGTGCAGCCCCTACGCGACGACGCGCGCCACGTATAGCTTGGAGCGGGCCAAGTCGTAGAACAGTTCTACGCCCATTAGCTTTGGCAGCTTGGTCACGAAGTCCCTCTCAGTGACAATACCTATGACGTGGTAGCCCTCATCCACGACTGGTAGGGCGGAGACGCCGCGCTTCCTCATAATCCTCAGTGCTGTCGAGATGTCGCTGCTGGGACGGATAGTCGCTGGTGCGCCAACAGCTATTCTCAGAACCTCTAGGCCGTAGACCTTGTCTGCTTCTCCTCTACGTATCATTTCTAGGCTCTGCTCGGAGGCGAGCAAAGCAAGTATGTCGCGAGCCGACACTATCGCCTCCAACCTATTCTCATTATCCACTACGGGTGCGTGGCGATGGCGGTGCTTCACCATTAGCCTAAGCGCGTCAGCGACGCTCGCCTCCAGGGGCAGGCTATGCACTGGCCGCGACATTATCTCGTGGACAGCGGCATTTATCGAGGAGAGAGCCATTGCGCCGGTAATGTGTTTCTCAGATATAATGCCGAGCACACAACCACTACTATCAGTGACAACAACCGCGCCAATATTCTTCTCAGCCATAGTCTCAATTACCTGCTCCATGTCGAACTCGCCGACCACGAACCTCGGGGCATCGCGCCTAGCAACCTCCTCAACCCTCTTAGACTCTAAGCGCTCAGCAAGATCACCCTTCTCGTAGCCCTCGAGCAGCTCGCCTAGAAGCCTCCTTATCGAAAAGATGCCGAGAAAACAGCCCCGCTGATCAACAACAACTGCGTGCCGTACACCACGCTGGTCAAGAGCAACCATGGCCTCTAGCAGGCTCTGCCCCTCCTCGAGTACAACCGGCGGTGGGTAATGACCTAGAAGGATCAATCTCCTAGACAACTCTCCCAGCACCGCATGAGAAACAAGTACAGCCGGGGCCTAAAGAACCCACCCCACCACCCCCGGCAAGCAACCCACCCACCGTAAGGCGTAATCAAGACACTGTAAACCAGCACCAGCAACCATGCTTAAAGGGCGACGTATTACTACGATATATACAAATATGCCTTTGAACTACGTGTTAACAATAATCAGAACGCTTAAAAGCATCATAAAACACTATTCCTAAGACACGGAAATAGAGCAAACAAGAGGGGGATAGCCATGAAGAACATGCGCGCCATATCCCCCGTAGTAGCAACCGCACTACTCGTACTAATCGCAGTAGCAGTACTACTCTACACATGGGTAGCAGGGACTGTATCTAATCAGCCAACTTCTTCAGCAACGCTTCAAGAGAGTATATTAATAGATCATATAAGCTATGATTCTCATAATAATAAGCTAACAATATATGTACGAAATATCGGAAATATGCCAGTTAATCTAAGCGCCGTTTATGTAATTAATGCAACAAATGGTTCAATAATAGCAACCAATGTTAGTAAGAGTCTCTTTAAGGTGCAAGTGCCTCCAGCCAATGTCACCAAGGTAGTAGTTAATCTTGGCGACACAAAGCTCGTTCCGGGCTCAACTATACTAGTCAAGGTAGTAACTAGGGAAGGAGTTACAGCCACATATGTTACAACTATACGTGGCTAAGTGACTAGTAAGCTAAGGTATACGTTTTTTAATCTACTTGCTTATTTTTAAACTTCATTCTATAGTAGCAACACTTAATTTTAAGGTTCTTAGCATTAAACCTATCAACGGTGTCTTAAGTATAGGTTTTAAGCTGGATATAACAAAAACTAATAAAAAAGCGAAGAAGGGCCATCTACTATGCGTGATGTAAACACTGACAGAGCTGAGGAAGCTACGCTAAAACCGAGTATAACAGTAGGTAGAGATATGCGTGAAAAAATAAGTAACGAATCTCAAATCACTATATTGGTACAATACTTTATTCGCGATGAGCCCCCAGTTGTTGTGAGTATTGTTGAGGATGTTGATGGTAGGCGTTTCTATAATGTTGAGGAGCCTGGTTTGACCGAGATTGGTGGGAGGGTTCTTCGCCGCCTCCTTGACAAGATTCTTGGCGATATAGGTCTTCTTCGCAGGTTTTCGGGGATAGAGGATTTCGGCGAGGCTATGAGAGAGGCTTATGTTCTTGCTCGTCGGGCTCTTGCGCCGCTTCGTGGAAGGCTTAGGCGTCTTGGCAGGGACTGGGAGGATGAGGCTACCCGTATAGCTTACTATATTGCCCGGGACCTTGTTGGCTATAGCCGCTTGGATCCCTTGGTTCGTGATCCGCGTATAGAGGATATTTCGTGCAATGGCCTCCTCACACCCGTCTTCGTGTACCATACGGAGTTCGAGTGGCTGACGAGCAACATTGTCTTCAATGACCCAGGGGAGCTTGAGCGCATTGTGTTGAAGCTTGGACTCCGCTCCGGCCAGGAGCCTAGCCTCGCGAGGCCTGTTGTTGAGGGTATTCTCCGCCCCGAGGGCTACCGTGTCCACATCGTGATGGATGTTGTTTCTAGGCGTGGCCACAGCTTCACTATTCGCAAGTTCCGCGCCGAGCCCTTCACGGTCGTGGAGCTCGTTAACCGCGGCACGGTCGACCCTGGTGTCGCCGCTATACTGTGGGCTGCGATACAGTACAAGCAGGGCGTGGTCATCTACGGGCCGACCGGCTCTGGGAAAACCACCCTGCTCAACGCGTTCGCGATGCTGCTGCCCCCAGAGTACAAGATAGTCACGATAGAGGATACGCCGGAGATCTATCTCCCGTTCCACGATAACTGGGCGGCGATGCACACCCGGCTCAGCGACATGCCCGGCGTCCAGAACGTTACGCTACAGGCGCAGGTTGAGAGCGCGCTCCGCATGAGGCCAGACGTGATAATTGTCGGCGAGATTCGTAGCCGCGAGGCATTCGCATTCTTCCAGGCACTGGCCACGGGGCACGGGGGGCTCACAACTGTTCACGCTGAGAGCGCCGACGTGCTTATCCGGAGGCTGGCCTCTCCGCCCATGAATGTGCCGAAGAGCCTCATAGCGGCGAACAAGCTCTTCGTGCACATACTGAGACTAGAGCGAGGCGGCACAGTGGCTAGGAAGGTCATACGAATCGACGAGACCCGTGGATACGACCCGGCTAGCGACGAGATAGAGCTTGGGCGCCTAGTGCAGTGGCGTAGCAAGGAGGACGACTGGGTGCTACTATCTACCGAGAGCAGCTTCGTGAAGGCAATAGCTGAGCTACTGGTTGTTTCACCTAGAGAGATTTGGCACGACCTTGAGCGGAGAGCAACCATTATCAAGTGGCTAGCGGAGCGCAACGCAGACATGCTGGAGGTTCACGAGACGGTGCGCCGCTACATGAGGGACCCGGAGAAAGTTTACGAGGAAGCCTTGAAGGAGACGTCTCCATACGTGTTCAGGAAGGGCGGTGCCTAGGCCTTGAGGGAGATGCTCAAGAGGCTGGGGCAGAGCATCAACCCTGACCTAGAGTACCACGTGCTCGGCTCCGGCATCTCAAGTAGCCTGGACAAGTACACCGCATGGTACCTGCTAGTCTTCCTCCTCCTAGTCCTCCTGGTCCCATCCATGGTTGCAGCACTCCTCTATGCCAGGGGGTTCCCGCTACTAGTCTCCATAGTTGTTGGAATAGGCTTGGCCGTGAGCACGGCGCTGATAGGGATAGCGCTCTACGTAATGATACCTGCGCTTATATACCAGTCCCGTGGCTCGAAGCTCGAGCCCCGCTTCCTCTCCCTGGCCTCAGCCCTCTCTACACGCATACTCGCGGGCAGCGGTATAGCGGAGGCCTTTATCCAGGTGTGGAGAGAGGAGAGGGAAGAACTGAAAGAGTTCAGCATAGAGCTCGAATACATCTCCTCGATGATAAAGGCCGGCGTACCCGTCGACGAGGCTCTGAGCAGGGCCGCCAAGGTTTCCCCAAGCCCCAGCGTCAAGAGCCTACTAGGAAGCCTTGCAGCAGCTGCCCGCACAGGCAGCAATGTAGAGGAGATCATAAACACGATTGTGTCGGAGTACATACACACTACAGAGTCCTACGTGGAAAACCTGTCCTCTTCCCTGGGAGCCCTCTTAGAGATATTCGTTGCTTTCGGTGCAATGCTCCCCGTAGCGATTGGCGTAGTGGCGCTCCTCTTCGCAATACAGCCCCCCAGGACCCCCCTGCTCTCCTTCGACAACATCCTCTTCATCTCCACGTTCATAGTAGTGCCGGCCACTAGTGCCGCGATAGCTGTGCTTGCCGACTCAATGGTCACAAGGATAAGGGTGTAAAAGGCATGAAGAGGGAGTGGCTCCTCGCCGCGGCTGCCTCGGTGGCCCTTACGCTGCTCTGGCTATACCTTTACCCAGGCCTCTCGCTGAAGCTCAGGATCCCCGAGCTTGTCCCCTTGCACCAGGTGATAATGTTTCGCTTCATACCGGTGATACGCGACACGGGCTCCCTCGTCGAGATATCCGGGGCAATAACGTTCGCAGCCCTGCCTCTCTACCTTGTTGCTCGCCGAGAGCTGAGGAGGAGAGAAGCCCTTGAGCAACAAGTAGCGGAGCTGCTCTCGCTCTACGCAGGCCTCCTAGCCTCAACCGGGTCGGCAGCGGACGCCCTACTAG